>NZ_JBFEFG010000001.1 GCF_040718835.1 Bremerella sp. JC817
GAGATTGAACAGCCTGACGTTCCGCAGCCCGGCGAATCGAGGGCCGGTCAGGTACGACCAGGCATCGACGACCTCGACCTCGGGCAGCTCCGAGGGCCAGTCCGTGGTATTGTCGGTCACAATGAGTGTGGGCACGAGGGAAGATCCTGGGGGACGTGGCGTGGCGTGGCGGTGCAGGGCAGGGTCGTACGGCCCGGGTCAGGCGATCGTGATGACGACGGCCCTCCCGTCGTCGCTCGCCCGGCGGAGGAACGCCTTCAGGTCGCGGAAGTAGCCGGTGTATTCCTCCCGGAGGTCGGTCCACGCTGGACAGGGCAAT
>NZ_JBFEFG010000002.1 GCF_040718835.1 Bremerella sp. JC817
GGACCGGCCTGGGGCTGGCGATCAGCCACGGGATCGTCCAGGACCACGGCGGCCGCATCGAAGTCCGGAGCACCCCCGGCCAGGGGAGCCGGTTCCGGGTGATCTTACCCATTGAAGGAAAGGGGAAGCACGATGACCGCACCGCACAAGCCCTGCCTGCTGGTCGTCGATGACGAGCCCGAGGTCTGCAACTCGGTCTATCACCTGCTGCGCCACAGGTACCACGTCCTGCGAGCCCATGGCGCCGCCGAGGCGATCGACATTTCTGACCCCGGTTGTTTCTTTTCCGCACCACAAAACGACCCGAAAAACGTCGTGTT
>NZ_JBFEFG010000003.1 GCF_040718835.1 Bremerella sp. JC817
GCCGCTCGATGCAGACATGATGACGGAAGAACCGTTCGGGCCCGTCGCGCTCCTCAACCGGTACGCGGGCGAGGATGCGATGATCGCGGAAGCGAACCGTCTCCCCTACGGACTGGCGGCCTATGCCTGGACGAGCGATCCCGCACGCCGCGACCGGCTGGCGGCCGAGGTCGAGGCGGGCATGCTCGCCATCAATGGCGGCAATGTCAGCTTCGTCGATGCGCCCTTCGGAGGGGTCAAGTGGTCGGGACACGGGAGCGAGGACGGCCACGAAGGCGTGATGGCCTGCATGGTCACCAAGGCCGTCCACGAAGGCTGAC
>NZ_JBFEFG010000004.1 GCF_040718835.1 Bremerella sp. JC817
GTTGGGAAACGCCCGAAGCTAAGGTTCTGTGCAAACATCGCCGGTCGATCACCTTTGTCACTTCCTCTCGTCCCCCGATAAGCTGTACAAGCTGAACACGACCCATCGCCGCGCGTTTCAGTAAGCCGGTGGTGAAGAATAACTGTCGTTTTAACATGTAACCCAGTTCAATCTGAAGGAACACCAGCCCAGTTGGAAGCAGTGTTCACCAAAGGTCCGCAAGGAACTTATGCGAACGCAAAACGCCGATGGCAGTTGGACCGGGCACCATTGCATCACCGACCGAACCTTCTGCACGGCGGCCGCTTTGTTGACGCTGCAAAGCACCAACCATCAGCTTGC
>NZ_JBFEFG010000005.1 GCF_040718835.1 Bremerella sp. JC817
CTTTTTTGTAGTTTGCTTTAATTATTTCTTAATTATTATTTCGCCCGAATTTGCAAAGAAAAACCGATGCCCTTTAAAACGCCGGCGTGTGCCTGTGTGCGGGGCTGGGGTGTTGTTTATTCCCGCCGCCACCTAAAAAAAAAAAACGCGTCCGGGTTGTCCTCTGAATAAAAGGGTTACGCGAGGCGTGGGCATGCGGATCACGATCGTCACCGAGACCTATTTCCCGCAAGTCAATGGCGTCTCCCGGACGCTCTCTCAACTCGTGCGGGTCTTGACTGCCTCGGGCGATACGATTCAGCTGATTCACCCGGATTACGGGACGCCCTCCGTCTCAGAAGATGGCTGCGGCAGCTATCGGGTCCCC
>NZ_JBFEFG010000006.1 GCF_040718835.1 Bremerella sp. JC817
GTCGTCACCTGCGGTGAGGACGGGGCGCTCCGGCGCTGGCAGGTGGGCGCCGGCCGTCAGGCTCCCGAGGGGCCCGAGGCGGAGTTCCGCGGCGATGCTCCCGTGCGGAGCCTGGCGATCAGTGGGACGGGGTCGCTGGCGAGCGTCGTCGGGACCCGGCTGCATCGGCACGACCCGGAGACGCTGGAGTCGATCGCGGGAGGGCCGGAGGTCGGGGCCGACCGGTTGGCCTGGAGCCCGGACGGCCGGATGCTGGCCGCAGGAGGGCCCGAGGCCATCACCCTGGTGTCGAGCGATCGGTTGCAGGTGG
>NZ_JBFEFG010000007.1 GCF_040718835.1 Bremerella sp. JC817
CTGAGATGATCGACCCGATCGAAGCCTTCGGGGCGCTCGACCTGCGCGTCGGCCGGGTCGTCCGGGCCGAGCCGAACCCGAAGGCCCGGACGCCGGCCTTTTGCCTCTGGATCGATTTCGGGCCGCTCGGCGAGCTGGCGACGAGCGCCCAGTTGACGGCCCGATACCGGCCCGGAACCCTGGTCGGCCGCCTCGTGGTCGCGGCGGTCAACCTGGGGTCGAAGCGGGTCGCCGGGTTTCGGTCCGACGTTTTGGTGCTCGGCGTCGCGGACGCCGAAGGGAAGACGGTGTTGCTCGGCGTCGATGACGACGTCCCGCCGGGCGGGAGGATCCACTGATGGCGACGGCGAAGGTCCAGGTCGGCACCGATGAAGGCAGCCTTCGACTCAGAGTGGCCGTTCGAGGTGAGAAGTAGTTGGAACGGG
>NZ_JBFEFG010000008.1 GCF_040718835.1 Bremerella sp. JC817
CACCTTCACGCTGCTTCAGGTTCATCCCTGGGGAGTCACGCTGAGAGGGACCACGCAGAACTACGAGTTGCACTTGGATCAGACCAGCCTACAAGGACGTAGCAAACTGGTCCTGCGAAACGGGACGTTGCTTCCCCCAGCAGGCCATGGCAGCGCCCCACCAGAATTGGCTGGGTCTCGACCCAGGCGTCGGGCGGAACGATCGAAGGAGGGCCGGGTTGAAACAACCTTGGCTAAAGGAAGGTTTGCTGAACTGGTGAGAATTTTAACGCTGCTTTCCCAGAGTCAACTTGCCTTCGCTTGC
>NZ_JBFEFG010000009.1 GCF_040718835.1 Bremerella sp. JC817
GTTCGCCTCCCTCATTTAACGCACTTTTCCTCGCCTGCCATGAACATCAAAGCGACTGACATCCGCCGCGGCATGGTCATCGTGATGGACGGCAACAACTATGTTGTCCACGATTTCTACCACCACACCCCCGGAAACCTCCGGGCGATGGTCCAGGCGAAACTGAAAAACATGCAGACCGGATCGATCATCGACAAGCGGTTCCGCTCGGTCGACCAGATCGAAGTCCCCTTCGTCGAATCGAAGGAGTACGAGTATCTCTACTCCTCAGGCGACGAGCATGTCTTCATGGATACTTCGACCTTCGATCAGCTCACCTTCTCGCCCGACATGATCGGTGACTCGATGCAGTACCTCCTGCCCAACACCAAGGTGAGCGTCCGCTACGTCGACGAGAAGCCCGTCTCCATCGA
>NZ_JBFEFG010000010.1 GCF_040718835.1 Bremerella sp. JC817
GCGGTTCCTGCAGGATCGGAAGGTCCCGAACCCGGTGGTCCTGACCGGCGACATTCATTCGAACTGGGCCAACGACCTGCGCGTCGACGACCGCGAACCGGATTCCCCCGTCGTGGCGAGCGAGTTCGTCGGGACCTCGATCTCCAGCGGCGGCAACGGTCGCGCGACGCTCCCCAACCTGGAAGAACGGCTCGCCATGAACCCCGGAGTCCGGTTCTTCAACGCGCAGCGCGGCTATGTGCGATGCACGGTGACCCCGAAATCGTGGCAGAGCGATTATCAGGTCGTGGAGGAAGTGACCCAGCCTGGGGCCCCTGTCGTGACGAAGGGGTCGTTCGTCGTCGAGGCCGGACGCCCCAGCATCGAGCAGAGTTGATCCGAGCCGATTCGGGTACGTCGTGAACATCCGCCCCGGCGGGTGAGCACGCCTT
>NZ_JBFEFG010000011.1 GCF_040718835.1 Bremerella sp. JC817
GGCGAGGACCCGAGCATCGTCGAACGGCATGTCCTTGCCGTCTCGAGCCGAGAGCAAGGGCTTGTAATCGAACGAGTCGACCTGACTGACACCACCTTGCATGAACAGGAAAATGACCCGTTTCGCCCTCGGTGTGAAGTGGGGAGCACGCGACGAAAGCAGATCCGCGGGCGACTCCGCCCGAGTCCGAGCCGCCGAGAGCCCGGCCAGCGCGATCGACCCGAAACCACACGCGGCCGATTGAAGCAAGGCACGACGATTGATTGGAAACCCCACGGCGTCCTCCACGAATGCTCACGGGTCGGTCGTGCTCCTGCGCGCTTG
>NZ_JBFEFG010000012.1 GCF_040718835.1 Bremerella sp. JC817
CACGCTTTCCAGCCATCGAAGGACTCCTTTCGATGGTAGGTGTAACGCAAATCGTTGCCTGGCGCAAGCTTATAACGTCAGGGTTTTGAACCGAACGAAACAACATTCGGTCGCATCGTTAATCGAGAGAGCGACGATGCGAACATTGCTCCCCTCGAACCGTCGCACGATTTCGAGCAACGTTTGGTTGTAATACAACGCCCGGATATCGAGAAACTGCGCGACGAGATCCGCATTCACGACCGTAAGTATTACGTCGAAGCGAATCCGGAACTTACCGATCTCCAATACGATCAGCTTCGCAACGACATGAGCATCTACATCGTTGGCTCAGGTCGTATCAACGTCGCCGGGATCAGCGAAGCCAACGTCGACCGTTTGTGCGAAGGCATCAAACGGGTGATCGCCTAATTTGCGGCTTTCAGGTGGC
>NZ_JBFEFG010000013.1 GCF_040718835.1 Bremerella sp. JC817
GGGTTGGCCCGAGGATCGGCCGGCGACCCTCGACAAGGATGATCAAGAGTCGATGGCGCTCCTGCTCACGAGGCTCCCGGCCGAGACCCAGGGGCAGCTCGTCGCCCTGGCCAGTCGCCTGGGGGCCGAGGGATTTGAGCGGTATACCGCCGAGATCGCCGACCGGCTGCTGGCCGAGGTCGGCAATGAGGCCCGAACCGAGGAGGCGAGGCTCGAGACGGCCCGCCAGTTCGTCACCTTCCGACGCGACGATGCCGGGGCCGCGGCCGACCTCATCGCGTTGATCACGCCGCAAGCGTCGCCGACCTTCGCCGCCGGGCTGGTCTCGGCGA
>NZ_JBFEFG010000014.1 GCF_040718835.1 Bremerella sp. JC817
GGCTGGGCGGAAATGAGCGCGATCGCCTGCGACGGGGAACGCGCGATGCTGGAAATCGGCGATGTGCTGCTGCCGCCGCACGGGGCCGGCATCTGCACCGCCTACGACGACAGTTACAACCAGGCGCCCGCCCGCCTGCTGCGGATTATGCGCGGGCTCGGCTATCGCGATACCTTCGTCCACTATGTCGGCATGAGCCATTACTACCGGCTGCAGCGCGTGGCCGGGCGGCTGGAAGCAAGTTCGGCCGCCGACCTCGCCGCGCCACTTATTTCAAAGACTGGTATCGCCGCGTAATCCACACCAAGCTGGCGCCGATGAAGAAGGTCGCTCGAACGATCAAATAACGGAGTACCAGTGGAATGCAATCCGGGATTGTTTTCCGGATCGGCAAGGTTGCGTTGCGGTCGGAAGCCGAGCGGCGGCCAACGCTGGAGATGCAGGTAACACTTGGAGCTTGTTCTCGCGTACAAAGGCCCACGAAAGATACGAGCAAATGAATAAGGAAACACCAGTGCGTGTTGATGGAACGCTCGCCAGAAGAAGACCGTGCTTCGCAGATCATGGGACGTTCCGGCGGCAAGTCGGTTCCGACCAGCGACGAAGATTTCAAAGGCTTCGATGGTATCTTCCTGAACGAAGGTACGAGCGAAGACGAAGATGAA
>NZ_JBFEFG010000015.1 GCF_040718835.1 Bremerella sp. JC817
AGTAACCATCGATCCAGTCGGTCGAGACCGCAATGATAAAGATCGCCAGGGCGCCCCATACCAGGTGCAGTGGCAATAGCACGAATCCCACGATGGAAAGCACAAAACGGATCGCTGTCAGCGTATTGGGAACGTTGACACGCATTGGCCAACGACAGGCCGCTGAGGATCGTGCTGTAGTTGTAAAGGTGGAGGATATACGAGAACAGAACCAGCACTTGTATGCACCCGGAAGGTGGATTTCTTTGGCTCGTGGATGAGGGTATCGTGGCGTCATCAGGAGGTTTCAGATGGTTACCAACACAACCATGGCAACCAAAACCGGCGTCAGCTTGACGTTCGCCGCCGATCAGGGCCATACCAACATCAACGAGCCAAACACATCAACAAAAACCCCAAGTCCCAAAAATTCATTAAACTACCTAACAACATCTTTAACATGAAAATAAGCAAAGAAAACAACTACACAAAAAATAAATATCGCAACACCGACTACTACAAAAA
>NZ_JBFEFG010000016.1 GCF_040718835.1 Bremerella sp. JC817
GTGCTAAGCACTTCCAGACCCGCACTGAACTCGATTTCGTTCCCCTTAATAATCGGTGCCGGATCGGCGACGCACACCAACAAGGCTCAAGCGATTGGCCATCTCAGGTGGCGCGATTGGCGCAGTGGACTGGTGAGGATCTCTACCCGCACCAAGGACATTTGCTACACCGTGTGCAAGCCTGTCTGGGAAACCAAGACCAAGGAAATCTGCTACACCGCGCACTTCTTCGCTGACGCCAGAGCTGTACTTCTGGAAGTTCTCGATGAAGAGCGAAGCAAGCTTCGAGGTTAATCCGATAGGGAACGCTTGTTTTAACACACCTACGAGGGCGCATAAACAGTCTTGTAGCAGGTTTGTTCCTGCTTTTCGTAGACGACCTCTTTGCAGGTCTTGTTAACGGCCAACCAATCAGCATTTGGAGATGATCCATGACCACGAAGAAGAAGACTTCCACGACCGCAGCTACAAAAAAGGCCAGCACCGAGGGCACCACGAAGGGACGACCCTTTTCTCGGTTGGTACGTTCCCCTCGGGCAAACACCGACCAATCCCGCTGATCGCTATAAAGCAGATAACCTGTTCGGTTGATTACCGAAATGTAGGGAACAACTCGATTTACGATCGGGCAACTGGCTTATGTTTT
>NZ_JBFEFG010000017.1 GCF_040718835.1 Bremerella sp. JC817
GTTCCATTTTCCGGCGTCCGAGGCGCTCTGACATCTCCGGCTCGGTCAGATTATAGGTTCCCGCGGCGCCGCAGCAGATCTCGGACTCTTCGAGCGGGACGAGTTCCAACCCCGGGATCATCTCGAGAAGCTGCCTCGGCTGCGTCCGGACCCGCTGCGCATGGACCAGGTGGCAGGCGTCGTGATACGTCACTTTCCGGTAGGGGACCGCGTGGGCCGGCGCGATCGGACCGAGCTGAATGAGAAACTCGGAGACATCTTTGACCTTGGCGGCGAATTGCAAGGCCAGGGCATGGTCTTCCTGGGGCAGCACCACCAAGAACTTCCTGGTC
>NZ_JBFEFG010000018.1 GCF_040718835.1 Bremerella sp. JC817
CGATGCCAGGTGCCGGGTACGACATGTACTCGGGCATGTCAGGCGAAGGGATGGGGGGCTCCGATGCTAATTCTCCTCCGACGTTGACGCCAGAACAAATGGCGATGCTTGGTCCGCAGGCGGACGCCCTGCTCCGCTTCACGCAAAGCATCCTCCGATCGCAGGGACACGTTGAACACGCCGAGTTAGAGAACTTTCGCGCGGCGGGTTATGACGACGCTGCGCCGTCACTGGCCGCCTGCAGAGCGAACTGTTGGACGGTTTTCAGGTTCGCGGCTTTATCGCCGGGGGCATGTTGAAACTGAACCGTGGCGGCGCGCTGGAAACGCCAGCCCATCGTCTGCGTTCGTTGGACATCGTCCCATGGCGGTCCTTGCCGCTGCACCTGGAAGTAAACCCAGTTGCCACCTTGCGGTAAGCGGTAGCCTGGCGGAAGGCCGTGAAGTGATTCGCAACAGCTTCCCGGTTGTCACCTATACGCCGAAGACCCCAACGATGTGGGACGACGCTCCTCCGAGGTCGAGTCGGCCCTGGAAGGCCTGAACCTCTCCCCGGCCCCCGAGCCGACCCCGGCCACCTGATGACCGGCCTCCGGACGGTCTGACCGCTCGCTCGCGCCGCCCCGAGCTGCAAACGCCCGGGTCGGCCCTCCTTCGGCGATCGCAATGGCCCGGCCCGCGTCGGCTCCGGAACCTTCCGGGAC
>NZ_JBFEFG010000019.1 GCF_040718835.1 Bremerella sp. JC817
TGATGGCTTTTCTGGTGGGAGGGATTCTGCTTGCGATTTATACAGAATGGCCGAGATTGACACTACCGGATCCAAGTTGGTTGAACGGTTTCGGAGTTCAGAAGGAAAACAGTTGATGGGCCGATTGGCAGGTTCACACTGCTGAGGGCAGCAGTGGCACACCCTGAAGCTTGTGATGTACCTGGTCGGCATCTTCACCTCGTTCTTCCTGGGCGGGTTGTTTGCCCTGCTGTTGCGTATCCACTTGTTGATCTTTGTGCTGCTGGTTGCCTTACACCCCATCGACATGGACACTTGCCGGCCTGGAAATGCCTCAGGGGACCCCTGTATCCGATCTACGATTAAAGCAGCGGCTGGGTGGCACTGCTAATCCAGTCATTTGTCAAGCTTCAGGGTGTGCCACTGCTGCCCTCAGC
>NZ_JBFEFG010000020.1 GCF_040718835.1 Bremerella sp. JC817
GGCCGCTGATGCAGGGACAATGGGATTCAATCAGCGTCGCCCAGATGGCGTACGATCTGAATCAGCAGCTTCTCTTTGCTTCGCGACAGCCGGAAGCCCCCCACAAGGATGGACCGACGTATGACTACCGGTGGTGAGTTAACGCGATCGCAGGCTGAATCGAAAACGCCTTCTGGCAATTGGCCTCGCCCGGCAAAACGAGCTTGTGCGTTCTGCTGGCCGATACCGGCTTGCGAGCCGGAAAAGAGAATCCCGCCATTCATGAGATGGGGGATCAAGGACTCGCGCAGCATCGGCGGCGATGGCTGGGGTCATGGCTAACGGCCGTTAGCTTCGCCAGTCCATGGCTAGTGGGACTGGTCGCGCTGTTCATTTATCCATTCCTGGTGATGGCAACCCAGAACCCAATCGAACAGGAAGGGACGTATCCGCTGCATCTTGTGGCCGGAAGACTACGCCAAGGTCGGCGAAACGCTTCGCCCTGACGGCGTGTACATTGCCGGCTCCGTCGGCGTCGATTGTTTTGACGATGCGGCGATTGAAGATGTCGTAGGTGTAGTCAACCTCGTGGGCGACTGTGCCGCCGCTGGCGGACATTCCGGCCTGGTATGACGGGCTACCGTTAGAGCAGCGTTGGCAGGTGCAATCCAACTTCTGGAAAGCAATCGCTCATGCATGTCGCGATCAGCCGGCAGTTTTCTGTGCACGAATTCTTTCTTCGCCAGATCGATAATCGCAATCCGACCGGCGCCGACCAGGGCAGGGATCGCGTAGCTGACGACCGGCAGCTTGATGAACTTGTAAAACGATTGTGGGAAAACGGCCGCTTCGAATGGGAGGGGCGAAACCTTCTTCCAACTGACCAGCCGCGCCAAGGCATAGTTGGTCA
>NZ_JBFEFG010000021.1 GCF_040718835.1 Bremerella sp. JC817
GCCAACGGCGACTCATCGACTTGGTCAACTGTCGCGATAGATTTCGATACGCCTGGGGACGACGCAGCGGCATTTCCACAGTGGCCAAGGATGGCGTTGGCGACGCGGCACCGATCATTCCGGTGCTGTGCATCAGGTCGACGGGGCGATCTCAGGCACGGTTCGCAACTGTGCCGGTGGTGTGACTCCATGGGGAAGTTGGTTGACCTGTGAAGAGTCGGACGCCAGCACGGCCGATGGCAACGACATCGCTCATCACGACACGATTGACAAACATCACCGCCATGGACTGGATGTGGTCCCTGGTACGCTGATGGAAAAGATCTTCGGCGATGCTCGCGCAGACCGGCACTGGTTTGCAGCAGCACGGTGTGATCGAGGCCGCATCGACCGCCTTCAGTCCGACGGGCGCGGTATTCTCGCCATTGCGAGCCACGACCTGCAGACGCGTGCCGGTCGATATCTCCCCGTAGCGCGCAAACGCTTCGAATTCGTCCTCGCTCGGCGATCGCTGCCAGATTTCGACTTCCAGGTCTCCGCCAAGCAGTTCCTGCCCGCGATTTTCGAGCTCGTTGTCGATGGCTGACGTCAGCGTCCCGATCGCCGTGAGCGCGCC
>NZ_JBFEFG010000022.1 GCF_040718835.1 Bremerella sp. JC817
GGGCTACGACCGGTCGGACCTCGTCGGGAGCTGGGCCGGGGCGTTCGGCAATCCGCAGTTCCTCCCCAGCGTGTACCTCAGGCTGGCCACGGACGGCGACGGTGACGGGCGGGCCGACATCTTCAACAACCAGGCGGACACGCTTGCCTCGATCGCCCGCTATTTCGAGGATTCCGGCTGGCGACGGGGCCAGCCCTGGGGCATGCGCGCCTTCCTGCCCGACGGGTTCGACGTCGACGCGTACCGCTCCACCATCGTCGGCCCCACGTGCCCGCGCGTCCACGAGCGCAACAGCGAGTACAAGCCCGTTTCCGAATGGCGCCGGCTG
>NZ_JBFEFG010000023.1 GCF_040718835.1 Bremerella sp. JC817
GACGACGACCGCGTCCTCGCCGTAGTACCCCTGGATCACTTTCTCAAGATAATAGATATAATTCGCCGAGATGCCGCCCGGGCTGGTGGTGGCGTGGCAGGCGAAGTTGACGATGCAGCCGAGCAGGCGGTTGGGGTCTTCGGCGTCCCAGGCCCCCACGACGCCGACCTCGGGGTCGACCGGCCCGGCGGGCTCGACGATGTCGGGGTTGCCGAGGCCCGGGTGGGTGACCGTGCGCCCGTCCTTCATCAGGAAGCGTCGGTTGAAGGCGACCTGGTCCTCGATGCCGGAGCCGACGCCCCCCTTGGCGGCGATCCGCCGGTCGTTCGCCTCGCAAATGGCGTCGATCAGGGCCTGCTCGGTTTCTTCGAGATAGACGGGGTTGACGCAGGTGGAGTGC
>NZ_JBFEFG010000024.1 GCF_040718835.1 Bremerella sp. JC817
GGTGACCGATGCCGGTCAGGTCGCGGTGTGGGAATGCCCGAATCCCCGCCGGGAAGCGGCGCTGCGGGCTGTCGGGCGCGGTGTCGTCCATCAAAGCCGAGCCGTTAGTCGAGCCGCATCACCCGCTCAAGCGCTTTCGCCTTTTCTTGCGTATCCGTGCTGCTAGGCTCATGCGCTCAACTTTCGCATCCGCACTCAATCGAACCGTAACAGGGGCAGTCATGCAATTCGTCAGCAAGGTCTGGAAGATCATCGTCGCGATCAAGGATCTCCTTGTCATCGCCTTCCTGCTTCTGTTCTTCTTCATGCTGTTCGCGGTCCTGACCGCCCGTCCCAGCC
>NZ_JBFEFG010000025.1 GCF_040718835.1 Bremerella sp. JC817
GCACGGTCGCGCCGACCCGGATCGTCCCCCCCGGTACGATGAAACGACGCGAGGCGAGCGCATCGATCACCGCCCCGTCGGCGGCCTCGGGATCGACCGACACGTCGAACGATTCGACGGCGATCGCCGGGGGGACCGGCAGGCGATCGTGCAGGGCGCGGAGCAATCGCCAGCGCCCCGGCTCGTCGAGCCGCCAGGGGTTGCGGTCGCCGTCGGTCAGGACCACGACCTCGGCGGCCGGGTGGCGGCCCGATTGTTCGAGGACGCGGAAGGCCTCGCCGAGCGCCGCGGGCAGGTCGGCCGAACCTCCCGGGGGCGGCAGGGCATCGAGGGCGCCCCGGATGCGCGACCGATCGACGCCCGGCGGGTCG
>NZ_JBFEFG010000026.1 GCF_040718835.1 Bremerella sp. JC817
AGGACGAGTCGCTCTGATGCATCCGCGGGCGTGGGGCCCTTCTCAAGCACCCTGACGCGCTCGGAAGCAGGACGACGACCGATCCGCACCGCGCATGAGCGAAACCCCTCGGCCGTTGCAAGGAACGACGGAGGGGTTCTCGAATCGAGGCGAGTTAACTTGCAACGAGAAGCGCCACAGGCTCTTCCGCGTCTTCGAGTTCGACCGTATCGGTCCACTCCTCGGGATCGCCGGCATCGGCCCGGAGTTGGGCCTTCAGCCGCTTCCGAGCGGTGTGGAGCCGACGCTTGACCGTGCCGATCGGCACGTCGAGTTCT
>NZ_JBFEFG010000027.1 GCF_040718835.1 Bremerella sp. JC817
GTCGAGGGGGATTTAGCACGAAGATCCACCTGCTGTGTGACTCGCATGGCCATCCTCTACACGCCGTTCTTTCGCCCGGCCAAGCCCACTAGTCCACGTGCTTGCACGAGCTTCTGTGGATTTAGGGGCTATAGGTCGATACCACAAAACCAGGCGAACCATGATGTGCCGACAACTCCATCTTCATACCTGGAGGGCAGATCTTGGTGAGATGTTCACGCAGAGCAGCTGCGATCTTGTCGTCTCCTTCGGCCTCGACCACGACTGACCCATCGAACGAATGAGCTTTTAATGCTTCTGGCAGGTAACGGCGAACAAGCGTCGATTGGATGCCAAACAGTTTTCCGGTCAGCAGCATTCCCTGGGCAAAGTGGCACCATTGGCACCGCGATCGAGGAACGGCAACGCAC
>NZ_JBFEFG010000028.1 GCF_040718835.1 Bremerella sp. JC817
CGATGGCAAGCCGCTTGAAGAAACCTTCGGCACCACGAGCGCCGATTGGTTCTGGCACGATGGCGGCGTGGTCGACATCGAAAACGAAACCGTCACGCTGCGCCTAAAAGACCTGACTGGTTTCGATGGCCGCTGCGACGCGATCTACGACGGCAAATCGTTTCCGAACGATCGTGGTTATTCGGATAACTTCTTCTCGTTCGTCGAAGCGAACGCTCCACTGGTCGCTCGAGGCATTCCAGCGGACATGCGAGATCACCGCTCCGGTCGGGCAAGCAAATCGGCAGAAGCCCATCGGAACGAACGCCGAGAAGATCAATCCACCGAATTGGATCTTTGGCCCGGTCTG
>NZ_JBFEFG010000029.1 GCF_040718835.1 Bremerella sp. JC817
ACCAACGCGGCATCCGGTCGATCGCCTCGGTGTGGATCCAGAACTGGTAGATCAGGTTGAACCCGCCGCAGATGGCGATCATCACCGGATGGAACCCCAGCAGCACCAGCGGCAGGGTAAAGACGAAACCCAGTGTCAGGAACCCGGTCCAGCTTTGCCGAAGCGCGGTGCTGAGATTGTAATGCTGGCTCGAATGATGGTTCACGTGGCTGGCCCAGAACCAGCGGACGCGGTGGCCGAAGCGATGCGACCAGTAATAGGCGAGATCGTCCAGCACAAAGCAGAGCGGCCAGGCCCACCAGACCGTCCACCACTGTTCGCCGAAGTCGAACACCCTGAACTGGTAGAGCCACAGGAACAGGCCGAAACCGAGCAGGCCGACCAGCGCCCCGACGACCGTGCTGCCGAGACCGAT
>NZ_JBFEFG010000030.1 GCF_040718835.1 Bremerella sp. JC817
CCAGCGCCAGCTCGTCCGCCGTGAACGCCGCGCCGAGCGTACGCGCGCCATGCGAATGGATCGCCACGCCTTCCTCGGCAGCGCGCAGGCCGTCCCCGTGATGCGCGAGCCGGCTGGCGATCACGCCGGCCAGCACATCCCCGGTTCCGGCAGTAGAGAGCCAGGGCGAGGCGGGCAGCGCGAACACCAGATCTGTCCCGAACGCGATGACCGTGTCCGGCCCCTTCGCGACGACGATGCCGGAAAGCGCGCGGGCAAGCGCCTGCGCCCGTTCGGGCTTGGAACCGTCCCCGGCCAACCCAAACGCCTTTTCCAGCGTTGCAAGCTCGCCCTCGTGCGGGGTCACGAT
>NZ_JBFEFG010000031.1 GCF_040718835.1 Bremerella sp. JC817
AGACCCCGGGGCCCTCGGGGATGGCCGGGTCGAGTGGCTCGGTCAGAGGCCCAACACCGAGCTGAACGCGTTGAGGAGGCGGGCGGCCGTGACGGTCTCGCCCTCGCGCGATGAGAACTTCCCGATGGCGATCATCGAGGCGCTGGCGGTGGGCTGCCCGATCGTGGCCGCCCGGGCCGGCGGGGCCGCCGAGGCGTTCGAGCACGAGACACACGGCTTGTATGTGAGGCCGGCCGACCCGGGCGACCTGGCGGCGGCGCTGTCGAGGATGCTGGCCGACCCGGCCCGGGCGGCGGCGATGGGGGCGGCCGCGGCGGAGCACTGCCGGAGGAATTACTCGCCCGAGGTCGTTGCCGAGCAGACCCTCCGGTTT
>NZ_JBFEFG010000032.1 GCF_040718835.1 Bremerella sp. JC817
TCCTGGATCTGCTGCGTTCTGCTCACGTGGACGCAGGAGCGATCGACACCGAGTTGTGGTGTGTCGATGGAACGACCGTTCGAGCGGCCAGATGTGCTGCCGGAGCCGTGAAAGGGGGCGGATGAAGAGGCTAGCTGTGAACTCGCTTCGAACGATACGCCTGCCGAACCGGAAGCTTTGGCTTCGGTTTGCGTTGAAAACGAAACGCCGTTGCACGCCATCTTGGAAGTGCGAATTGCCCGTGGTGATCGTCATCGGGCAGATCGTCCGATCGGCCTTTAACCTTCAAATCTCAATATGAATAGTCCCGGCATGTCCACTGAGCCCTCTTCCGTGAATCCCGAGACCCTCGATTTCACGGCTCCGGCAGCACATCTGGCCGCTCGAACGGTCGTTCCATCGACACACCACAACTC
>NZ_JBFEFG010000033.1 GCF_040718835.1 Bremerella sp. JC817
CCGGAGAGGGCTTGAGGAGACCGGCATGGGCTACGACAAGGAGGTCGACATGATCGCTCGGGCCCATCAGCTCGGCCTCCTGACTTGTCCTTATGTGCACAATCAGGACGAGGCCTCCGCGATGGCGAGCGCAGGGGCGGACGTGGTGGTCGCTCACGTCGGGCTGACCACGAAGGGGATGATCGGGGCGCAATCCGCTTTGGGCATCGACGAGGCGATCGGGCGCGTTCAAGCGATGGCCGACGCAGCCCACGCGAGACGGCCCGATGTCCTGGTCCTGTGCCACGGCGGGCCGATCGCCGAGCCTGCCGACGCGGCCGAAGTGCTGGC
>NZ_JBFEFG010000034.1 GCF_040718835.1 Bremerella sp. JC817
TCGATGGCATGTTCCAGTGGTTGCCATTTGATCGAGTCTTCTTCCGCTTCGATCACGGCGGCCAGCACATGCAGCGAACCACGCAGCTGACCATCGAATCGGGCATAGATGTAGTGCTCGATGACGAGGTACCTCGCCAGCATCTCCACCCGAACCTCGTCCACGTCCTGCGATTCCAGAAAGGTCGATAGCTCGTCGATCGTTTCCAACGCCAGGATTGCTTTTACACTGCTCATGAATTCTTTTCGATTCGCCCAAAGATGTAGATGTTCCTGCGCTTCCAGTTCCAGGCAGCTTTCAAATGCGTACTGCGAAACCGACTTCTCGACCCAGAACGAACCATCGGGCATGTCATCATTCGGGTGGAGATGCTGGCGAGATTCGATCAACTGATCGAATATTCGGACGCCGACCAATGGGCCGTGGCCGTTCGAGTTTGCGGACGGCGTCGAAATGATCGATCACGCGGCGATACTTCGAGATGTATTCCGCTTCGCTGCGAAACTCAAGCTCGGAATCGCTCATTTCCTGATCGAGATTGTAGCCGCGGTGACATTCATCGAAAACCACCTTTACGGTGACCTTGGGGGGGGAAGCCCCGGTTCTCGACC
>NZ_JBFEFG010000035.1 GCF_040718835.1 Bremerella sp. JC817
CGCCCTGACCGGCTCGGGGTTCGACGGCCTGACGGCCTCGTCGTTCCTGGAGACGCTCAGCGTGCCGCCCGGCAGCGGTGAGGGCCTGCGAGGGTTCGTGACCCGGTTCCAGTCGATCCCGCTGGGGGCCGGCAGCGACAAGGTCCCGGCCCTGTTCGAGCTGCCGGGCGACGCCGTGAATGTGGTGCCGATCCCGGAGCCTGCCAGCGTGCTCTCGATGGCGATGGGGCTCGCCGGGGTGGGCTGGATGGTCCGCCGCCGGGCCTCCCGGATGCGTCGGGCGACCCGGAGGCGTGACCGACCGGGGCTCGCAAGGCGTATCGGAGCGTTGTGCATCGGGGCGAGCCGGGTCGAGGGGAGGCTGCGTCCCCCTCGACCGGACTCGCCTGACTTCGTTTCATGGAGCGATCGCGATTCCCC
>NZ_JBFEFG010000036.1 GCF_040718835.1 Bremerella sp. JC817
TCCGACGCGAGGGGCCTCCGGTGCATGAAGTGATGCGCGACCCCGAGGCGCCGCGGGTGATCCCGGTGGGCGCGGAGCTGGTGAGGCGGCTTCACGAGCTGGACGATCGGCTGGCCGGCCAGGTGGACCCCGTGGCCGGGCGGTCGAGCGTGTTCGTGGGGCAACTGCACGCGGGGGAAATTTACAATCAAGATCCGCCGATCTGCTGGTTGGAGGGGACCCGGCGCTGGGTCCCCGGATACGACCGGCACGCGGTCGAGGCCGAGTTCCGGGGGATGCTGGCGGAATTGGCCGCGGAGACCGGGACCACAATCGAGGCGGAGTTCCAGCTTGTGCGCGATGCGTTCGCGCTCGATGTCAATTCAACGTTTGTCGGCGTGTTTCAGGCGGCACGCAG
>NZ_JBFEFG010000037.1 GCF_040718835.1 Bremerella sp. JC817
GGACTTATTATGCGTCAGCCTGCCGGTGCTCCTGGTGCTCACCCGCCCCGGGGCGGCCTCGACCCGGCACGCCGTCGCCGTCGGCCAGTCGCTGATGGGGGCCCTGCTCATCCACCTGACCGGCGGCCGGATCGAGACGCACTTCCACATCTTCGGGTCGCTCGCGCTGCTGGCCTTCTACCGGGACTGGCGGGTGCTGGTCACGGCCTCGGCCGTCGTCGTGCTCGACCACCTGATCCGGGGGATGGTCTGGCCGGCCTCGATCTACGGGGTCCCCTACTTCCAGCGGTTCCGATGGATCGAGCATAGCGGCTGGGTCGCCTTCGAGGACATCTTCCTCATCTGGTCGTGCCTGCGGAGCGTCCGGGAGATGCAGGCCATCGCCGAGCGGCAGGCCCGCCTGGAGGTCACCCGGGACGGGATCGAGCAGACCGTCCTCGACCGGACCGCCGCCCTCCGGGTCGCC
>NZ_JBFEFG010000038.1 GCF_040718835.1 Bremerella sp. JC817
CCGGACCGGGTGGACCCCGTGCTGGAGCGCCAGCTCCATGATCTGCCCGAGCACCTGGCCGTCGGTCGCGGCCGGGTCCACCTGCTCGATCGCCTCGGCCACCGGCTCCTTCTCGCCGATCGTCCGGAAATACGGCCACGCGCCGATCAGGTCGCCGGCCTCCAGACGCTTCCGGCCGACCGTCCGCAGGGCCTCGACAATCACGCAGCCAAGAGAATCGTCGCTACCCATATGGCGTTTAGAACGATTGCCAGGGTGCCATGGCCGTAGCAATATTACGACCGCCCTATGGCTACCCAAACGTCCGTATCGATGGCCGCAGCATCGTCGAAGTC
>NZ_JBFEFG010000039.1 GCF_040718835.1 Bremerella sp. JC817
GATTGAAAAGCTGGGGGCTGAAAATATCATCGTCCGTACGGTCAAACCGCCATCGGAAGCGATCTCGGAGCAGCGTGGTCCATTGACGTATGGGTTGACCCGCGACGACTGGCAGCTGTTGGATGAAACGCTGCACTCGGCTTGCGCCTTGGTTGGCAGTTTGTACATGCTGCTCATCGGGCAACGCTTCCTGCCTGGCAAGCAGGACATCATGGAACAACTCGGCCACGAAATTCCGTCGTGGAAATCACTGAGCCCGTTGACGCCCGGTCCTGATCTGGTACATTTCTCTCTTCCCAGTTGGGCAACATCGCTCGCAGGGACAAAAGCAAAACGCTTTTGCGAGTGCATCGCGGTGCCGAACGCCTGGTCGACTCGAATGACTGATTGATCTTCGTCACGCGCGACCACTACAAACGCTTCCAGGAAGTGAAGACCTAACCATGAGCGGCACGAACCTTCCTCGCGTGATCATCACCGAAATCGATCCAATCAACGCCCTGCAGGCCGCGATGGAAGGTTACGTCAACGGGCTCAGTGATTTCCACGACGGAATTTCGTGGAAAGAACCATTTAACACGGGAAAACACGGGCGAAATGATTTTGGAACCGACTCGCTCGACCAGCTTCTGGCCGGCTCTACCGACAGCCCACCATCGTGGATGCTGAAGGCGTTGGCCGCCCAACAAGAAGACGATCCTATCGCCCCGGTTCAAGAAGGCATTATGCCCGCTACCAGTTCGCCGAAACGATGTGCCTGGGCTGGAAACGACCCCGACATGCAGGCCTATCACGATCAGGTTCTTCTTTTCCCACTCGATCAGCTCGGAAAGTTCGCGAGCCGTGATCGAATCGTTGAACTGAATCCCCAACTTCGTCGCTTCCCGCTTTTGGCTTTCGGTCGCGG
>NZ_JBFEFG010000040.1 GCF_040718835.1 Bremerella sp. JC817
GCGATGTGCCGACTCGGCCAGATACTCGATCATCTCGATGACCGCTTGCCGATGCTTTTCTTTCTGGGCCGGACTGGTGATGGTGACTTCCAGCGTACGATCGAGACGACGATCGCCTTCAATCACTTCGACGCTCTCCAGCATCTGGGTGAAGACATCCTTGGCACGCGTCGTGTCGATCTCTTTGTTCATGATCGCCTTGAGCAGCGTTGCCAAACGCTCGGCAGTGATCGGGAACTGATCGAACTCAAGGTCGCGTTTGAAATTGCGACAGAACTAATAGAATCTGAGGTTTTCTCGATCCATGCCCCTACGACTTGGCAATTTAGAGCTCGATTTTCCGCTGGCCGAGGGGCCGCGGCTGGCGGAGGCGGTGGCGCGGATCGATGCGGCGCGGGCGGCGGCCGACCGGGCCGGGGCGAACTGGTTGCCTTCGGTCGGTGCAGAGGCGTCCGTGACGGGGCAACGGACCAATCCGAACCAGTTCGGGGCGGCCCTGCCGCCGGGCATCGCCTTCGATACTGAGCGCGTCGCCTACGCGGCGAACCTGACGGCGAGCTGGGATCCGGACCTGTTCGGCAGGCTTCGGGCCCGGGAAAGGGCAGCATCGGCGCGCGTCGATGCCGCTGGTGCGGAGGCGGCCGCAGTGCGGGTCGCGCTGCTGTCCGAGATCGCCGCCGCGGTGGTCGACTGTCGCACTCTGGACCAGCGCGAGGC
>NZ_JBFEFG010000041.1 GCF_040718835.1 Bremerella sp. JC817
GCGAACGTCCTGACCGAGCTGAAGGCCCAAACCGTGGTCCTGGTGAACGTCCTGACCGAGCTGAAGGCCCAATACAACGCACGGACGCAACTCAATGCCGACGTGAGCGAGCAGAACAATCACTTTGACTTCGACCTGAAGATGGAACTCCGCGACGATTTGGGGATTCCGTTCTCGAACAATAAAATCCACGTCCGCATCTTCCGTCGCTGGGGTCTACTTTCCACGCGGCAAGCAGCACCTGCGTTGGAGTCACCTGAAGCAGGAAGCCGACGCGCCACGGTTTGGGCCTTCAGCTCGGTCAGGACGTTCACCAGGACCACGGTTTGGGCCTTCAGCTCGGTCAGGAC
>NZ_JBFEFG010000042.1 GCF_040718835.1 Bremerella sp. JC817
GTCAATGAGGATGAGAAGCGGCTGCTCCTTAAATGTACTTTGTACTGCTATCAGCCCTCCATCATTATCTTGGTGATCGGCCACAAGTCGTCCCCCTTCCTCAAGGTGGACGTAAGCTGGCTTGCCGGCAGGAACAATCAGCCACAGAAGGCTGGACATGGTGCCTTCATAATAATCATCCGAATCTGGTTGTATATTTATTCCAATTTTTTCGGCGACTTCAGGATGGCCGTCATAGGGAACGATTGTGTATCGTCGTCTGCCATCCTGCCGAAAGTTCTCGACCAGTTCTTCCCGATCTGGATACACGCCCCAAACGACCAATGACCGTTTTCCTCCGGACGCCTGTGAGCAGCTTACGCCTCTGCTTGTGGACGCTGTGCGGATGGCCGTCATCAAGGAAGGCAATTCAAAT
>NZ_JBFEFG010000043.1 GCF_040718835.1 Bremerella sp. JC817
CGGGAACCCGATGGAGAAGGTCTTGACGTAGACGCCGTTCCACTTCGCCAGGAGGAAGTGGCCCAGCTCGTGCCAGAAGATGACGAAGGAGATGCCCAGGATCGCCTTGATGACGGCCGAGACGCGGCTCTCGCCCCCCCGGAACCGGAGCCACTCGTCCACCGTGTAGAGCAGGCGGTCGACGTATTCGAGCACCCGGGCGAAGAAGTCCATGATGAAGCGGAACAGGTCGCCGAAGATGTTCACCCGGATCACCCGCCAGGTGCGGACGAGGTAATCGGAGGTGATCTCCTCCATGTCCCGGCCGACCCGCAGGTTCAAGACCAGCCCGAACGC
>NZ_JBFEFG010000044.1 GCF_040718835.1 Bremerella sp. JC817
GGTCCCCCTACCAGCCGAAATGACGCCCAGAGCGGTCTTGGCGGAGGGCGGATCGGAACGAGGTGAGCAGGTCCCCCGGCAGTCCCAGCCGATCGAGGTCGACCAGCCGCCCCGACCCCGCGAAGAATCGCACCACCGCCCGCTCCCCCAGCAGCGTCGGGAACGTGCTGACGCGCACCTCGGCCTGCCCCGGCCGCGAGGCGATCCGCCCCTCCTGGGGCACGTCGGTCCGGTAGGTGAGCAACTGTGCAAGCACCTTGAGCCGCGCCACGACGTTCGGCGCGACCCGGACCGGGAGCAGGGCCATCGGCTGCAAGACGCCGTCGATCCGGTGGCGGATGTCCAGC
>NZ_JBFEFG010000045.1 GCF_040718835.1 Bremerella sp. JC817
GGACCCGCAACGTCCGCGCGGCCGACCCCGACAGGCCCTGGTTCGCCTACTTCAGCACCGGCGCCGTCCACGCTCCGCACCATGTCCCGGCCGACTGGCGGGGCAGATACAAGGGCCGATTCGACCACGGTTGGGACAGGCAGCGCGAGCTGACACACGCGAAGCAGCTGGAGATGAAGGTCATCCCCGAGGGGACGAGGCTCACGCCCCGGCCCGAGGAGCTCCCCGCCTGGGACGCCAAAAAACTGGCCAGAGGGGCAGCTGGGGTAAATGAACCGCCATAGACATATCGTGGCAGAGGAATTGAGCAAGTTTCGTAGTCCTCCCCGTTATCAGCGGGTCGCCGACTGATGACATACCCTTCAACAACTGCCGGACGAGCTCCTTGTTCCTTGGAATTATGTTTGTGAAACGCCCCGTCCGAGGTAAACCCTGCGAACAGTGCGCGAAC
>NZ_JBFEFG010000046.1 GCF_040718835.1 Bremerella sp. JC817
CCGGAGCGCCGGCAACTGGCCTCCTGGAATGAGACGTCGACGCATTACCCCCGAGAACGATCGCTCGTCGAGCTCTTCCACGAGCGGGCCACAGCCAGCCCGGACTGGCCCGCGATCGAGGATGGCGGCCGCATCCTCTCCTACCGAGAACTGCGTCGTCCCGCCGACCGACTGGCCACCCGACTTCGGGATGCCGGTGTGGCCGTCGGGGACAAGGTTGGTCTCTTGATCGATCGGTCGGCCGACGCGGTGATCGCCCTGCTCGCCGTGCTCAAAACGGGGGCCACCTACGTCCCGGTGGCTCCCGACACCCCGGCGAGGCGTCTGGATTATGTGTTCCGCGA
>NZ_JBFEFG010000047.1 GCF_040718835.1 Bremerella sp. JC817
CCCGTCAGGCCGAGTACCAGATCATCCGGAGCCCGGCCGAACTCCATCGGGTGCCCGAGCCAGTCGACCATCTTGGCCATCGCCTCGAAGTTCGGCTCGTGGGCCCTCGGCGGCACCGCCTCGTGTCGGTCCAGTTCCTGCAGGTAAAGCCTCGCCTGGAGGCTGTGGTTCACGTCCAGGCAGAGCCGCCCCAGGAAGCGGATCCCCGCCTCGCTGCCCAGCTTCGCCGCCGCCCTGGCCCCCTCCATCTGCACACTCGTCGCAGGGTGATCCATCGCCAGGGCCATCAAGGGCTGTCGAGCGCTCGGATCGAGAAACGGCAAGGCCGCCGCGGCGCTCTGGGCCTTCGAGAACGACCCGGGGTCCGAATCCCTCAGCAACCCGACCAGCCGCTCGACCCCCTCGGTGTTGTCAAACGGATGGTCATCGATGAACCCTTCCCGGGCCAGCGTGTTGGCGAAG
>NZ_JBFEFG010000048.1 GCF_040718835.1 Bremerella sp. JC817
ACCGCCCGGACACGAAGATCATCACCGCCGAGGACCCGGTCGAGTACTACCTGCCTGGGATTAACCAGTGCGAGGTCAAGGCCCGCATCGGGATGACCTTCGCCCGGATCATCCGGGCCATGCTCCGGCAGAATCCGAACATCCTCCTCGTGGGCGAGATTCGCGATGAGGAGACGGCGAACACCGCCATTCAGGCCTCACTGACAGGACACTTGGTTTTCAGTACACTGCACACGAACGATGCGCCCAGTGCCTTGACACGTCTGGTCGATATCGGTGTTCAGCCGTTCCTGGTCGCCAGC
>NZ_JBFEFG010000049.1 GCF_040718835.1 Bremerella sp. JC817
GGGGCCGCGTCGGATTACACGCTCTACAGCGAGGGGGGGTTCGATGTCAGCCTGACCCGATGCGCGATGGAGGCGTTCCCGGGCCAGCACTTCGTGCGGCTCAATCAGTCGCAACGTTCACACGTCGCGCACTGTTACCGCAATGAGAGTCCCTACCCGATTACGAGGACCTGGTTCACACCGCGGCACCAGACTCGTTTTTTCGTCGTGACCGACTCGTCCGGCGACAATTTGCAGACGGTGATCGGCAGCACCACGGAACACCATACCGGAAAAAGGGGCGATCACCGTGTGCGCGTGGGTGAAAGCCAACAGCCGACCACGCTGGGCTGCGATTGCCAAGCATTGGTCCATTGCGTCGATCCAAAGCATTCTGGTCGACCACGCGGGCAATTTGCCGGGCACGCTTGGCGGCGTCCATATAACTGGTCAGCGTAAACGGGCCGACTTCCCCTTCACGATGGCAAACAACGCAGTTGGCGT
>NZ_JBFEFG010000050.1 GCF_040718835.1 Bremerella sp. JC817
GGCAGATCGGGCTGATCCATCCGGGCATGGTCCTGCTCGACCAGTACGAGGTGCTCGAGCACCTCGGCGAGGGAGGTATGGGGGCCGTCTGGCTCGTCCGGAATACCGGCCTGGATGCCAAACGGGTGCTGAAGGTCATCAATCCGAGCCTGGTCGGGAGCAAGTCGCTCCGCCAGCGGTTCAACCGCGAAGCGAAGCTGATGGCCAGGATCTCCTCGCACCCCCCACGCCACCGTCGTGCACGCAACGGGGGTCGCTAACGGTGTGCCTTACATCGAGATGGAATACATCCGGGGCCGCTCACTGCGCCGCGAACTGAGCGAGCGTCACCCGATCCCCCTGGATTGTCTCGCCCGGCTCGCCTCGCAGCTTTGCGACGTGCTCGGGGAA
>NZ_JBFEFG010000051.1 GCF_040718835.1 Bremerella sp. JC817
CTGGATGATGTCGCCATACGCGCTGTAGCCCCATTGGGTCGGATGCACGCCCATATCGCAGAAGATGAGCTGCGTGCCGCGTGTGGGCTTTGTTTTCTCCCAGATGGATGCGACATTGTTGGCCAGGGCATTCGATTTGGAATCCGGATGATCCGTTGCATCCGGGCTGATCAGCCTGGCATCAAGTGCCAGCTTCCTTCCGTCGGTGGTGATCGCGAGCGCATTATCTTCCCTCGGATCGACTTTTTCGTTGCGGATGCGCTCATAACGCTCGATCAGCCGGTGCTGGATTTCGGCCTGATCGAAGCT
>NZ_JBFEFG010000052.1 GCF_040718835.1 Bremerella sp. JC817
CAAAGAACTTCAGGTTGCAATGTCGTAATGACCGTTTATCGACTTCATTGGCTTTTTGTAGTGCCAGCACCTTCTGTGCGCCCGGGTGGCCCATTTGAAGGGCGTTTGCATCGGCTTTTCGTACATGACGACATGGTTTCAGTCACGTAGCCTGCCATCTCGCCTACCAGGTGCGACGCTTCAACAGCCTTCTTCGACCATTTACGAGCATCCTCGAAGTTGCCCTTCTCGGCGTGAGCCGCGGCCAAGGTCGAAAGGATGTGGGCTTCGGCGCACGGCCAAACCCGGGTGATTCGGATGGCCTACTTCGAGCACCCAGACTATGTCCCCCTGCTCCGTCAGTCGTACCAGGCCTGGTACGAATTAGAAGCGGCCAGCGGCCGCACGCTTTACTTCCCGACCGGTGTCTTG
>NZ_JBFEFG010000053.1 GCF_040718835.1 Bremerella sp. JC817
CGCTCTTCGGTTGGGGGTATTTTCCGTTTACGTCGGCCGCGCGGGTGCCCCAGCACGATGGCACCCACACCGAAAAACTTGGAAGCAAAGGCCACGTCGTCGTTCGTGTATTGCAGTTCGCCGAGATAGAACGGGTAGGCAAACGTCCCCCAGATCGCGTCGCAGATGCGGTAGGTGAGGACCAGCGAGATGATCAGCACCAGCGACCAGCCCATGCGTCCGACGAATTCGACCAGCGGCAGCAGCAGCGCGCGGTAGAGGTGATCCATCGCGAAGCCGCCCCTGTTCGCGGCAGGCGCCGCATCCTGCGTCAGGACATTCCTGCCCGCCTTCTTCTGCCCGGCGAGCCAGCCGGCGATCAGCGACGGGATGATGATCGTCGCCACAATGATCAACGGACCCATGGTGATGGTGAAGAAGGTCGGAT
>NZ_JBFEFG010000054.1 GCF_040718835.1 Bremerella sp. JC817
GAGCTTCACCGCTCTAAGAGGTTTTTTCATGCGCGCTGCGTAGCAAATCAGTGTCGCAATACAGACGGAACATCTCGGGCTCGCTCGTCGACCAGACCATTGGCATCCCGCGCCAATTTCGATTCCCCCGGTACCATCCAAGATGGCTGGGCCCAACAGGCGTAGGTAAGACCGAACTGTGCAAGGCGATCGATCGATCGATGGAAATCCTGCACCGCCGCAAGACACTCGATCAGACAGGCTGCTTCGCGTGCGATCGTTTCCGCCGCTTCTTGTACGAAGCGGCTTAGAGCGGTGAAGCTCTAAGAGGCATTTCAATATAAATAAGGTAGTGACTTGCTTGAGTGATCGGTGGTCGTCCCACTTTTGGGTTCGTTGGGTTCGTGAAAACCACTTGAACCAAAA
>NZ_JBFEFG010000055.1 GCF_040718835.1 Bremerella sp. JC817
GGGGCCGCTCGACACCCGACTTCTTGAATCCGCGGCGTACAGCTTCTGCATCGATGTCATCATCCTCGACCAGCAGGATTCGGAGATTTTGGGGGATCATTCTTGCCCTCCTTGAGGTGCAGTTTTCGGCCACTTGGAAGAGCCAAGTGCTATTCACTCGGTAACCCAGTACGCACTTCACACTGGCCAGAGGCCAGTGGCACGCTTAAGATGCGGGAGCTGGATCTTGTCGATGAAGCCGAACCAGGCCTCGAGCGGTTCATGCTCGACCAGCCGAAAGAAGTCGACGGTAAGATCGTGATCGACGTGGATAACACCATGGGTGCTGTCGTCGCTGTCGACTCAGCAAAGAACGGTGTCACCATTTCCCACTGCTCGCCGGTGAGCAGAACCTCAGGCTTTCCTGCCATCGAAGGACTCGTTTCGACTTTCCCGGAACCCTGTACGCCCATGAACACATATTTGTGCATGGCGACGTCCTTGCGAAATCGAATCAGGAGTGGGGTTTGCGACGGTTCAGCTTTGATTGTAGCCCTTGCCGTGGATCAACGGAATCGGCAAATGAAA
>NZ_JBFEFG010000056.1 GCF_040718835.1 Bremerella sp. JC817
GTCAATCGCAACGAGTTCAAAAGCGAACTGGTCGAGTCGTACCGAATTGTTTTGTTCCGCAGGTACTGTTTGGTACCGGTGGAACTTTCACCACGCTGGCCAGCATCTTGATGATGCAGCGCGGCGAGGTGGCGCCGGAAATCAGGTTTCGTCGGCGCGCGTCAGCCAGTCGGCGAGTGCCCTGACCTTTTTCTGGCGCCACTGCGGCAGCGGTGCAAGCAGCCAGTAAGCGCGGCGCGCATCCATCGGGCCTTCGACGGCCGCGAGTTCGTTTTTCGCCAGCGCCGATTCCGCGAGCATCAGCGGCAGTACCGTGCGGCCGAGCCCCGCCATGGCCGAACTGAGCGCCTGAC
>NZ_JBFEFG010000057.1 GCF_040718835.1 Bremerella sp. JC817
GGAAGAAACCCCTGGCGGAGAGATGTTGCGCAGATTTAAAAGCGATCTCAAATCGCCGGAGCTGGATTGACCTCGCCGAAGGCGATTCGAGCGAAAAGAATCGGTTTGAACACCCATCAGCGCACCGGCCGATCCCGACGCGGCCCTTCGCAAGGATGCGCGCTACTACGACGTGGCGCTGGCATCCGACCAGTTTCATCACATTCGACAGCGACTGGGCTTGTCCGACTTCGCATAGCTGACACGCAGGCGAACGCGGCCGATCTCGGTAAACTTGATCGCGTTGCCAACCAGGTTCACCAGTCGCCGGATTCATTTACACTTCAAAGCCCCGTTCATACGAACGGGGCTTTTTTGTTGCGCTGACGCAGGGAGATCAGTTCGGTATGGAACGGATGCTCGGCTGTATCTCTGAAAACTGCGATGACGTCGAGATCTGCAGTCGCGC
>NZ_JBFEFG010000058.1 GCF_040718835.1 Bremerella sp. JC817
ATCGGAACGTGGAGCATTACCGACACACGTCGCCCCGATTGGCCGGTCCTGGCCGCCGCGCTTCTGGGGACGCATCCCCTGGATCGTCACGCGGTGTGATAGACTGGTCTCGCAAGCGTCGTCGTGACACGCCGTCACCGAACGGTCGGCCCTCGGCCATGCCCGGATCCGGGCCCTCCTCGATCGCGACCCTCGCCGGTGGCGATCAGGGATCCCGGATCAATTCGAACGAAGGAGATCGGGTCGGATCGAGACAAGGAGGAGAGCGATGGGACCGATCGGGACGACGTCGGAGCAGAGGATCGGTCGGATGCTGGGCTATGGCCTCCCCGGCGCCTTTCTGGGCCTGGCCCTGGCCTGGATGCTGGGGGGCAACCCGGCTCGGGGGGCAAA
>NZ_JBFEFG010000059.1 GCF_040718835.1 Bremerella sp. JC817
AAGTGCTCGACAACGATGTCGACTCGGCCCTGCTTGATCTGCAATTGCTGGGGCTGATGCAGCAGCAGTCAATCGATGCCCGGGTCGAAGACTCGATGGACTTCGCCGAGATTGAAGCGTTTCGGTATCTCGTCTTTCAACCAGCAACCTTGGCCGCCATTTGTTCAGGCGACTGCTGCGAAATCGCTCGGTAGAGAACGTAGTCTTCGCCATGGCGTCCGCCAAGCAGTTCGCAGACCGGCACCCCCTCGATCCACCCGATGCCCGGGCGATCCCCGGCCTGCTCCATGCGCGGTTTCGGCCCGCCGGCCGGGCCTTTTCCCGACTTCGCGTCGGTCTCTCGCCTGACCCGGACGTCCGCCGCGCCGAGATGAGGCGGGCCATCGAGGTCATGATCGAACAGGGGACTGTCCATGGGGCCATCCTCCCTGGGCCACCGCGTCGGCGCCGGCCCGAGTGGCCGGCGTCGCTCGCGACGCCCGCGT
>NZ_JBFEFG010000060.1 GCF_040718835.1 Bremerella sp. JC817
GGCGGTCCATGTCTCGGTCAGTTCGTCCTTCCCCGGGGCGGTTCTGCTTGCTTTTCGCCGCATTTGGGCATAGGCGCGCGACCGTTCTCGATACCCGTTGGATTCGATGGACCCGTACGACGGCATGCGGCCCCGTGCGGCAACGGCCCTCTTGCCCCGTTTGCCCCCGCAATGGTGCGGGAGACGGGCCCAAGACCTCCGGAAAAACCGGTGGCCGGTAGCAAAACGATTGAACAGGACTGACTGACCTTATGGCAACCCAGGAAATGCCGACGCGCGACGACTTCGAAGCGCTTCTCAACGAACAACTCGGCGGTGCGGAAGACGGCGGCTTCGAAGGCCGCGTCGTCAAGGGCACCG
>NZ_JBFEFG010000061.1 GCF_040718835.1 Bremerella sp. JC817
GTGTTCCTTCCGTCCGGAACGTACAATCTGAAACTCGCTTCGCGCGAGAAGGCCTATCCCGACCGGCGCAAGGTCAACCGGGACGGAACTCCGGTCGGAAGTGAGGCTGCGGGCGAAGCGTCCGCCATTGCCGGTACCGAGCCCTCCATCGCAGCCTCGCCGGTCCGTGCCGGGCGAGGCTTCCCCGGAGGCGCCGTCGGCATGGCAATCGCCGGGATCCTTGCGACGCTGCTGGTCGGAGCGATCGTTGCGGCCCTGTTCCTGCGCTCGTCCCCGACGAATCGCGAAGGGCGGCAGGTCCCGCAAGTCGCACTCGAACCCAACCATTGCCTGATCGG
>NZ_JBFEFG010000062.1 GCF_040718835.1 Bremerella sp. JC817
GACCGGTTTTGGTCGAACGTTCGTGAATGAAGTGCATGTCGGCGCCTGGAATTCCCTGAGGGAATCACGGTGGTTGTCGGCCCCAATGGTTCCGGCAAATCGAACATTGTCGACGCCATCAAGTGGGAGACGCCGCCGCAGAGGACGACCTGCTCGCCGAAGAGGTCGGTCTCGGTCTCCTCGGCGAAGGTGGTCTCGAGCACGCCGCCGCGGGTGCCGCCGATCCCCTTGGCGTAGGCCAGGGCCAGGGCCTTGCCCGCTTCGGAGCAGCCGTCGCCGGTGGCGATCAGGCAGGGGACGCCGCCGCCCTTCTCGAACTCGCTGCGGCTGTCACAGTCGCTACCCTCCCCCAAAATTGGCCGCGA
>NZ_JBFEFG010000063.1 GCF_040718835.1 Bremerella sp. JC817
ATTGTCCGGCCGATCTTCACGTCTCGCATCCGCTCGCGGTCTGCTCGTACCGTCCTGCGACCCCTTCGACGCGACTCCATTTCGATGTGCCGGGCCGAGCGATCTGCGGAGGATCGAGGCCGCCAATACCGGCCTGGAAGATCTGGCCGAGTGTTTCGATGCTTCGCCGAGGGATTGGCGGGGGGTCCACTCGGAGGGTCCTGACCGGGCTCGGTTCTCGGGTCGAGAGAGGAGTGTAGCCGTGCAGGGTCGCCACCAGAGCTGCGATCGGCGCCGGGTCGGCGTGTGGGCCATCATCGTGCCCCTCGTCGTGCTGGCC
>NZ_JBFEFG010000064.1 GCF_040718835.1 Bremerella sp. JC817
CGATCGTCCCCCCACCACCATCACATACCCGATCCACAGGCCCGCCGGGATCAAGGTCACGACCACCAGCAAGGTCGACGAGCTGCCCGCCCACGCCCCGGCCCCGGCCATCAGCATGCCGATCGGCACCGACCCCAGCACCAGGGCCATCAGGAACCGGCCGAAGTGCATCCCGGCGACCCCCGCGAGCAGGGTGAGCACCTCCGGCAGGATCGGCAGGGCCCGCGAGGCGATGATCCCGGCCACCCCCCACGAGTCGAAGAAGCTCCGGAACCGCGCCAGCTCGTCCTCGCTGGCGAGCATCCTGGCCCCCTTGTCGCCGAAGATCCGGGCCGTGCCGTAGGCCGTCAAGCCGGCCAGCACCGAGCCGGTCGAGGC
>NZ_JBFEFG010000065.1 GCF_040718835.1 Bremerella sp. JC817
CGAGCAGATTGAAGAACGGAAGCTGACCGTCATCGATTCCACGGCGAAGATCGTCAAGACCATCCATCTCTACCACGAAGCAAGAGCTGACCTCGACCGACCTTCGCAAACGGAAGACGGCCGCCGAACGATCGATGATCCGACTCGGGATCACATTCAATGTTTATGGCGAGCAGGATGTCGAAAACCTTTCACCCACCAGCATGGAAGTCTACTGGGAAATCTCGGGCAAATTGTCAAAGATCGTTTTGAGTGCTTTCACACTCGCAAAAGCGTTTTGCTTTTGTCCCTGCGAGCGATGTTGCTGATAATCGTCGTCGTTATCGGACTGGCCTGAGTTTTCGATCCGGGTGCTGGTCAACTGTCCGGTCTTCCAGAACA
>NZ_JBFEFG010000066.1 GCF_040718835.1 Bremerella sp. JC817
GTTCATATTCAAGAGTACGAATGGCCACCGTAAACGAAGTCATAGACACCACGATCGACGATCCGGGCAACCGGACTCCCCTCGTGATTGGCGGGCACGACTACGGCTCGATTACCAAGTTGGTTTGCCGGATCACGTTCCAGTCGGCAAGTTCGTGCCGAAGCTGTTGGCAGATGTCCAAGACCCGTGCGTAGGTTTCGACCGTCAGCGGTTTGCCGGCCCGCCGGGGGTCAGGCTGGTGATCATCAGGCCGTACTGCGAGGGGCCCCCCCCCCTGCCCCGGATTGACGTACGCCAGGGCCGGCCCGCCGCCGGGCGCCCCGAACGACGGCACCGGCACCACCTGCGTGTAGACGCCCAGCGTGTATCCGTTCGACGGAGGCGGGGCCGGCTGGATGTACGCGGGCGCCGGCTGCGGGGCGGGCGGCAGTTG
>NZ_JBFEFG010000067.1 GCF_040718835.1 Bremerella sp. JC817
TAGTGATCGACCACCAGGTCATCCGGCGTTTCGACCAGCAACTGCTTGGCGCGACGACCTCGACCCCGCGCGCCCTCGCCTCCGCGATGCTCCCATCCCGAGATCCCGAATCGACATACACGACCCGCCCCACCCGCCCGACGAGCGAATCGAGGCAGGCGATCAGGCGATCCCCCTCGTTGCGGCCGATCGCCACCGCGCCAATCGCGTCGAGGGCCGGGGAGGTCGAGGGCTCCGGTCGGGGCAGGGGGGCGGTCACGGATGCGAGGTCCTTCGAGGCGAGATGCTCAGGCTCGGGACGGCTTCGGGCCGTAGCCGTCGGGGTGGGATTCGAGCCATCGCCAGGCGGTCTCGACGATCGCTCGGACTGCGGACCAGGCTCGAAGCAGGTCGGGCCGGGCCTTCTAGTTCCCAAGTATCGCTGCTCGACTTGCCAGCCCCGGCCGAACTGAGCGGCAATGTTGGGCGGCGACCTTCGCGGCGAAGACACCTACAACTGGAATGTCGCCTTCTTGGCCGTAAGCGAAGATCTGATCGACTTCTGGGTTCCAGCGGCCGTCACCATCGGAATCGATGTGCCACATGCCCCCACGGAAGACAGCGATCGTGCTGATGCCGTCACCGTTC
>NZ_JBFEFG010000068.1 GCF_040718835.1 Bremerella sp. JC817
ATCTCGAAGAAGAAGACCGACGTGATCGCGGCCGGTCGCGAAGCCTTCATGAACGGGGCGGTCGAGCGGGGCCTGGAGAAGGCCAAGGCCAAGGAGATCTTCGACCTGATCGAGTTCTTCGGCGGCTACGGCTTCAACAAGAGCCACTCGACCGCCTATGCCCTGGTCGCCTATCAGACGGCTTATCTGAAGACCCACTACCCGACCGAGTACATGGCCGCCGTGCTCACGTCCGAGATGGACGGCTCGGAGCGGGAGAAGTTCTTCGTCGAGCATATCGACGACTGCCGTCGGATGGGCCTGGCCGT
>NZ_JBFEFG010000069.1 GCF_040718835.1 Bremerella sp. JC817
TTCCGAAGGGTTACCGAGTTCACTCGATCAAGGTGACTGCGGAAAGTGCCGCTTCGGGTCTGATTTTGCCTGGCGACCGTGTCGACGTGCTGGTTTACCTGCAAGTCGTCAACCAGCTCGACAAGAACCGTACAAAACGTACTCGTCCGGCAGCATCGCCGCCCAGAAACTGTTCTTTGGACACAGCGAAGCAGGCGACCTGCTCCCTTACTTCTCAGGTCACTTCGATACGACCACCGGTCCTTCGCCGTTTGGGCTCCGAATGCCAAGGCGGTTTCGGTCGTCGGTGATTTCAATGATTGGGATGCCCGCAGCCACCAGATGAATCGTGTTGGCACCAGCGGCGAGCTGGAAGACTGCCTGATCCTGCTGTTTGAAGAAAAGATCTCGTCGGCCAAGAAGCTGGTTCCACTGCTGGAATCGATCAGCCTCGGGGCAGGGGTACGGGATCAGAGGGGAACGTGGGTTGGTTGGCCAGGAGGGCGAGCGGGCCGGTCGTTCCAATCGGGTCAGGGGGATGGAAGTCGACATCGGTACCATGATGACTGCCAGCGTGGCTTCGGCGAGAACAACGACGTCCTGCTTACCGCTAACGACGCTGGCTTCGATGCTGGCGACGTCCGCGTGAAGTACGTCAAGGGCACCAGCTCGCCAGCAGTGGAACCAGCTTCTTGGCCGACGAGATCTTTTCTTCAAACAGCAGGATCAGGCAGTCTTCCAGCTCGACCAACTGCTTGTCTTCGTCGGTGACGAAGTGTGGCGAGAGGAAAC
>NZ_JBFEFG010000070.1 GCF_040718835.1 Bremerella sp. JC817
CGACGATTCGCACATCATCACCGTTGAAGAAGGTGGCTTGAAGTTCGAGGTCAACCTGTCGGACTACGTCGATACCGGCTTGTTCCTCGATCACCGTAACCTGCGCAGTCAGTTTCGGGACGAAGCTTCCGGCAAGCGAGCGAGCATGTGGAGCCGGCTGTGCCAGTTGCTGCCTCTCGGCCCAGGTCGACGTCACCGGGGTCGAAGCTATCGCTGCAAGCGAGTTCCTGCGGATGTGTGTCAGCCCAGAAGATCTGGCGAAGATCGAAACGCGTCTCAAACGGA
>NZ_JBFEFG010000071.1 GCF_040718835.1 Bremerella sp. JC817
GGAGGGCGCATCGACCGGACATTTCGATCGGGGCCTGACAATCACGTGGAGCACCCGTTGACCCTGGAAGGTGGTTCGCGCAATATATCCGTGACAAACCAGTAAGTCGGTCCCGGTTCCCGGCCTTCACCAGGCATCTCGAAGGCTGAACTCTTGGGCGACCCATGACGGCCGCATTCCAACGAATCATCACGGCGTTGCTGCTCGCCTCTTACGGGCTGACCTCGGCCTGTGGGGGTGGCTTGCATGCGCTGGTCGATGGCTCGCATGATGGGGACAAGCCGCAGAACTACAATTATTGCCTGCAGCAGCATATCGATAA
>NZ_JBFEFG010000072.1 GCF_040718835.1 Bremerella sp. JC817
CACGACGAAGAACTTGAGCACTGGGTCTTCGGTCACTTTACGCCAGGCACCACGCAAGGTGAGCAGGCCGTTGATCATCCCGCCCCAAGATGGCATCAATAACATAACCGAGAATACCACGCGGTAGCGAGTGGGACCATGCTGGTCAACCAATCGGAGCGATTCCGGCACACAGCAAGACCAGCAGACTTGCCATGACTCGGCGGAAGAACATGGGGGATCTCCAAGCAAGAGAGCTATTCGCGCCCCTTCAAGTTACCCCCCTGGCAACGGACCTGCAAACAATTCGCTGGATAAAGGACCCGCGAAACCTTGCGGTGCTCGTTTAAGAACTCGGC
>NZ_JBFEFG010000073.1 GCF_040718835.1 Bremerella sp. JC817
CCCGGAAGCCATACGCCCGCAGCAGCTTGGACCACTCCTCGGGCGAGCCCTTCCCCTCGCCCAGCCCCTTGGGACGCCCGCCCGGCCAACTCCGAAAGTCGCAGACACCGTTGTCGAGGTAGACCAGCAGCGTCCGGTCGGGATGCCGTGCCGCCCAGGCCATGCAGTAGAGCGCCCCCCGGCTCAGTCCGATCAGGGCCGGCTTCGGCGAGAATCCGTGATCTCGGACCAGCATCTCGTAGAACGTCTCCCAGTGGTCCATGGCCCGGGGCGAGCCGAACTGGTCGGGCACGGCGAGGTAGGCAAGATGCCATCCCCTCCGGAGCAGTTCGAGGTCGGCGTTGGGGAACGCCGGCAGAAACGACCCGGTCACTTCGGGCCCACCCACTTCCAGGTGCA
>NZ_JBFEFG010000074.1 GCF_040718835.1 Bremerella sp. JC817
GCTCGATCAACAATTGATCGATTCGCTAGGCGGATCCGTGGAACAGATGGTGGAAGATGCGCTCTCCGACGACCCATCTAGCAATAAACCAGCCAAGGAACTGCCAGCAGAAGATTCCGGCCAGAAACCTGCTGAACAGACTCCGAAAGCACGGCTATCCGCCTGATTTGGAAGCGGAAGCGACGAAACTGGTTCTGGAATAGGCGGAGGCGTTGTGTTCGGCGCTTTCGGTTTGAATGTCGGCGCCGAGTTGCTGCAGAGCCTTGATCAAGTCGCCAATGGGCCGCTCGCGCATTCGTTGTCGGGCTCGGTGGAGTCGGGCTTCGACTGCGCTGGTACGATTTCGCCCAGGCGACGTGCTTCCCAGATGCTGTGGGTCAAAGGCTTCTGCGTGAAGCAGTGCTTGCCCATCTTCATGGCCATGGCGGTGTCGACGAAACAGTAAAAGTCGGAATCAATCATTGCGGCTCGCTGCATCCCAACGCGCGAC
>NZ_JBFEFG010000075.1 GCF_040718835.1 Bremerella sp. JC817
AATAGGATGATGACGGTTGCCATATTGTTCTTCCTCGGCGTGCTTTTAAGTGTTCGATGGTAGGTGTAACGCAAATCGTTGCCTGGCGCAAGCTTATAACGTCAGGGTTTTGAAACAGCTTCTAGGCAACGGCCGCTGAAGAAACGCGACCCTTTCGAATCGAAGGAACAGGAAGCCATCCTCAATATCTTGCGGACAAGCGATCTGACGATCACCACCAGGCCGATACCCATGTTGAAGATCACATCATTCCAGTCGATCGAGATTTCATCTGGCGGAATGCCGAGCATCGCGATCTTGCCGCCATGGCTCATGTTGGCAATCATGTCGCGCCGATAGACATCCAGATTCTCTATTGAGAACGGTTAACTCCCAATCGACACTGCTCCGTTTCAGCCGAAGCTGAATCAAAAGCAACACTTCTTGGTAATAACCATATAACTCTATGAAATTGCATCGTTTAT
>NZ_JBFEFG010000076.1 GCF_040718835.1 Bremerella sp. JC817
GTTCCGGTTACGGTGAGCTTGTGGGGCTCACTTGAACAACCAACCGACAGTAGCACAGAGAACGAAAGCAACAGGCAGCAGGCTAGCTGTGAAAATGAAACTCGAGTCATTTCGATACACCCCGATAGAAGACGAAAAAAAGGAATGAATGGGAATGCAGCATCGTGGTAAGAATCGATTACCACGATGCCTGATCCAATGAATGCGTTTATTCCAGTGCGAGCGGCGGAGGAAGCGACGCAGGCGTGAGGGGGATGAGTTCGGAGGTTCTCGCGCGGAGATTCGGAGGAGAGGGTGCGGTGTTCTCGCCGCGACTCCCCGGCTCTGCGCGAGATCTTCTCACGCGGGGTTTGCTCGCGATAGGATGAGGGGCCTGCCAACCGGGAGGGGAGGTCCCATGATGACCGTCGATGACCAGACGCTCCGGACCATGGTCGACGCGGCTCGCCGGGCGAGCGACGCGGCATATTGCCCGTACAGCCGGTTCCGCGTCGGCGCGGCGGTGCTGGGCGAGGACGGGGCGATCGTC
>NZ_JBFEFG010000077.1 GCF_040718835.1 Bremerella sp. JC817
CAACAGCAGCAGGATCAACAGCAACAGGATCAACAGCAACAGGATCAACAGCAACAGGATCAACAGCAACAGGACCAACAACAACAGGACCAACAACAACAGGACCAACAACAACAGGACCAACAACAACAGGACCAACAACAACAGGACCAACAACAACAGGACCAACAACAACAGGACCAACAACAACAGGACCAACAACAGCAGGACCAACAACAGCAGGACCAACAGCAGCAGGACCAACAGTTCCCAGAACATCGAGGTGCGAAGAAACAACGCCGGTCCTTCGTCGGGCCACGAAGTGAAGTCGCCATACTGGGCGTTTTCTGGCGATGGCGAACCGACCTGAGTCCCGAAGATCGTCTCGCACGTGATTACCTGGCCGCGGTTGTATTGGGTCCGTGCTGTTGATCCTGTTGCTGTTGATACTGTTGCTGTTGATCCTGTTGCTGTTGATCCTG
>NZ_JBFEFG010000078.1 GCF_040718835.1 Bremerella sp. JC817
TATGGGGCGTTCAAGGATGCGTTCCGTCATCGGGTGGTGTTGGTCTATGGGACGGTCGGCTCGGAGGAGGAGAACGCCTGGGCACTGGCCCGGGCCCGGTACGATGCCGAGACGTTCGGCTATCGCGGGAACGGGTCGATCGACGTGATCCCGGACACGGCCTTCGACCCGGCCGCCGATCCGGATCGGAACGTCGTGCTCTACGGCCATGCTGACTCGAATGCCGCCTGGTCGGGCCTGCTCGGGGATGGCCCGGTCGCCGTCGAGCGGGGGCGGTTGCGGGTCGGTGCGGTCGATCGTGAGCGGGACGACCTGGCCTGCC
>NZ_JBFEFG010000079.1 GCF_040718835.1 Bremerella sp. JC817
ACGCTGGACCCCCAATGCTTGTAGTGACGCGCAGGCGAGGATATCGGCATGGGAGGTAGGGGGAGGTGCCGGCCAAGTTGGTTCCATTGGGGGGCCATTGTTGGGCCAGAGAAAGCCGTCTGATCAGATCCCGACAATGGGTAAATCTTATGTAAGAAGCGGGAAAAGGGAGGGCTGGAATCCAGGTTTTGGAATACCATCCGGCCCCCACGTTCAACACGGCATACCGTCCCGAGGCAATCGCCGGCACGCGTCGAGAAGGTGCGACCCGCTATGAAGATGTCGCTCTGGCTCTGCACGATCCACAGCAGCTGGCAGATGGTCAGCGCGCCGCCGAAGGTGACGATGTCGCGCGCGCCCCGGAAATCGAACACCGGCCAGACCAGCAGGCGGGCCGCGATGGTCAGGCCCATGGCCCGGACCACTGCCATGCCGATGGGCGCATAGACGAGCGCCCACACGCCCCAGCCCATGAGCGCGAGGCCGAGCGCGATGCCCGCACCCACGAAAGCGCACAGCAGGTTCACCAGTCCCTGGCTGCGAAATTCG
>NZ_JBFEFG010000080.1 GCF_040718835.1 Bremerella sp. JC817
GCTCGCCTTCCAGTTTGTAGGGAACTTCGGCGATGTCGAATGTGGTTGAGGCAGGCTTGGTGTCGACGGCCCGCGCCAGCATCTCGTCGGCGCCGAACTTTGCCAACAGCACGGTGAACATCGAGAACCGGCAAGATCGCCAGGCACCATTCCCCTATAAAGGTCTGACGCGGATCGTGTGCGTTTCTTACGAAGCCGAGGGCAAGCTGAAATCGGATCGACACCAAGCCTGCCTCAACCACATTCGACATCGCCGAAGTTCCCTACAAACTGGAAGGCGAGCTTCCGGAAGGAAAAGGGCGGGCGAGTACATGAAGCTGAAGAAGGAAGCGGAGGGGAAATAGTCCCCCCGCCCTGCACCAGTCGATTCAAAACGAAAACCGACCGGCCGAAATGATTCGTGATAATGCCCTGGCAGTTGTGGGGGCTTTTACATTTTGTTGAATTAGGATGTGTAGGTTATAATGTCCCCCCGCCCGGCACCTGTCGATTAAAACCCAAAATCGCCGCGAGATCTCGCGGCGTTTTTTTATGATCAGATATCGCTCAATGCCCCAAACGGTGTCGTGCGGATTGTGCTGGAAGAACAAATGGTACTCGCCATCGAAGTAAAC
>NZ_JBFEFG010000081.1 GCF_040718835.1 Bremerella sp. JC817
CCCAGTGCCCGGGGACCGGGGCCTCGAATTGGAGCCGGGTGCGGAGGATCGGGTGCCGGATCGTCAGTGACCGGGCGTGCAGGGCGATGCCGACCGGGAAGGGGCGATCGGACCCGTAGGACGCATCCCCGAGGATCGGGACCCCTCGCGTGCTCGCCTGCACGCGCAACTGGTGAGTCCGCCCGGTCCGGGGCCAGAGCAGGAGCCGGCAGCAGCCCTCGGGCAGGGAGCCGGTGCGGTCGACCCGATAGCGGGTCAGGGCGTGGCGCCATGGCGGAAGCGACAATCGCCTCCGAACCTTTGGGCTTGCTCTCGGCCAGGGCGGCCAAGCTGGGGTCTTGCCGTCCGCTTCCAGCGAACCGTCCATCATCACCGAGGTGAAGCCATTTTCGATGGCGCTCATGCAGGTTTCAGGGCTGTTGCCGTGGTCCTGATCTTTCGCAAAACCAGACAAATTCACCATAATCCGCCTTGCTGGCATCTTCGGCAAAAACGGGTTCCGCTTCTTCCGAAACTGTTGCTGGCTCTTGGATTCTGGCTTTGATGTCCGTCTTTATCTTTCGGAATTCCTCGTCCGATAG
>NZ_JBFEFG010000082.1 GCF_040718835.1 Bremerella sp. JC817
CAGTCGATGACCCCGCAGCGTTCCAACGCGAAAGGCTCGCTCGGTAAACGTGTTATCACGTTTATTCTGCTGGCAACCATGGTGGGCTGGGGCTCAGGGATCTCGGTACCTCTGCCGAATTTCAAAGACACCGGTCCGCTGACGCGCAAGCGAATGGAAACGATCGACGACGCGAATCGTGGAGCTTCCCTTGGCCGCGCCGACGATTCTGGCTGGCGTTCGGACGGCATCGGCCTGGGTTGTCGGTGCCGCGACCTTGGCTTACCCGGTCGGAGCCATCGTCTTTTGGATCTTTGGAACCTTGGAAGGGGCAACCTGGCAGAACACGGCCATTGTTGCGTCCGTATTGGTCATCGCGATGGTGTGGCGACGCAGAACGACGGGTTGGAATCTTCGTGGAACGGGCATCTCCACCAGAGACGCCGGCGATTCTCGCCCCGGCGGCCCGGGGCCGGCCCGAGGTGGGAGGTCGTCACGGCGGCCAGGTCGATCTTCTCGCGCTCGGCCTTCCAGTCGATCCGGGGCTTGTCCCGGCCGACGGTGGTCTTCCAGACCTCCGAGACCTTCACTCCCATGGCGCCGACTCCGACGAGGTTCCGACCGGCCACCATCCCGGCCCGAGATCGATCCGCCAGGGACCGACCCGAGGCGACCCCGGCCCCGCCCGCGAATGTTCATGCCAGCACTCTTCAAAAAACTGAA
>NZ_JBFEFG010000083.1 GCF_040718835.1 Bremerella sp. JC817
GGGCTTGTTGGGGCCGTTATAGGTAAGGGTGCAGCTCTTCGGGCCGCTGCAATACTGCTCTTCGCCCATCTTGCACTGGTCGCATTGCTGGCAGGAGTTGACCATGCAGCCAACGCCCGCCCGGTCGCCGACCTTGAAGCGGGTCACGCCTTCGCCGACTTCGGTGACGGTGCCCACGATCTCGTGGCCCGGGATGCAGGGCCAGACGGTGTTGTCCCAGTCGTCGCGCGCCTGGTGGAGGTCGGAATGGCAAACGCCGCAATGGCTGATCTCGATCCCGATCTCGCCCGCACGCACGTCGCGCCGCTCGAATTTAAGGGGGCCGAGAGGCGCTGGCTTTTTCCGTGCCATAGGCGAT
>NZ_JBFEFG010000084.1 GCF_040718835.1 Bremerella sp. JC817
TGCGATGCGTCGTCTGGTGACCCCGCTCGACGCGGAACAGGTCCGGGCGATGACGGGGGGCGCCGTCCCGGTGATCCTGCTGCCCGATGGCTCGTGGGAGGCGCTTGATGCGGAGTTGCAGGCCGAGGCGCTCGTGACGACCTGGCGGGGCGACGAGGCGGATTGCCGGCTCGAGGCCCTTCGGCATGGTGCCCGACTCGTGATCCGCGTCACGGGCAGGGCGGTCCTGGACCTGGATGTTCAATCGAGCCTTGTGGATGAATTGTGGCACCCTTCGAGTCGATGGCAATTGTGACCGATTCCTTGCTCCTGCTGGCGATCGAGACGACCTGCGACGAGACCGGCGCCGCCGTGCTGGAAGGCCCGAGGCCCCCGAAACGAGGGGTGCCGAGGGTGCGGTCGAGCGTGGTGGCGTCGCAGGTGGAGTTGCATGACCGGTTCGGCGGGGTCGTGCCGGAGATCGCCTCGCGAGAACATGTGAG
>NZ_JBFEFG010000085.1 GCF_040718835.1 Bremerella sp. JC817
CCAGCCGCAACGGCGGCTTCGGAATGGGTATTGGCCATGGCATGGTCTGCTTCGAGCGAGAGAATCCGTTTTTCGGTGCGGGCAATCGTTTCCGGCAAATCGCGTAAAGCCCGGCGGGCGGGGAACTGCTCGTCGGCGTGGTTTTTCCTGAGGATGGATAAGCGTTGCAGCTCGGAATCGGCCTCGGCCAGCGTCAATACCGCCGGATTGCCGGAGGCGATGGCTTTTACTTCCGCATACGATAATTCCTGGCCGCCGATGTCGTCAGCCGAACGCTGGGTGACATCGCCCGTCATCACCTGCCCGATG
>NZ_JBFEFG010000086.1 GCF_040718835.1 Bremerella sp. JC817
GCTTCCAGCGACTTCAGTCCGGTCAGGTCTTTCAGACAAGCGCCTGAACCGGAACCATCGCCTGAAGAAGACTCGGATAGCTAAGGCCCGCTCAAAACATTCACGCGCTGACGCGAGGATATAATCATCATGCAATTCGACGAATCCACCCAGCCTTGGCGAACCATTTCTACCGCCGTGCGAAAACGGATGTCACTGCGTTGCCACGAGCCGACTTGCGTTGGCTTTGCTGGGAAGTGGCTGCTTTGTGGCACATATCCTGGGGCTTCCGGCCGCGTTTGGTGCCTTTTGGGCCGGTCTGATACTGGGAGGAAAAAGCTTCACCCAGCAGGTCGATGCCCTGACACATACATTACGCGAAAGTTTTTCGGCGGTCGTCTGACGACAAGCAGAAGGCCGGTGCGCGATTTGGCTGTCATCTCGCTGGGGGCCCTGCTCGATATTGAAGCCTTGCTTCATGATCCGCTGCTGGTGCTGATTGGCTTTCCGTTGGTCGTGCTGGTGAAGACACTTGGTGCCATGATAAATCGTCAGGTCCATCGTTTCGCTGAGGAAATGAACCGAGCCGTCCCCCAGCAGGAACAAGCATCCGCCTGGATGAAAGCTGCCGAACGTGCGCTGATGCAAACCTTGACCTAGCCCGCCAGGCACGCTGTAGGA
>NZ_JBFEFG010000087.1 GCF_040718835.1 Bremerella sp. JC817
CATTGGCAATCGTGGGCTCGTTTTGATGCAGGCCTTCATGGATCAGTTTGCCTTCGACGACGCGGCGAAGACGATTCGCATTGCCAAATTCAACGCCGCCGAAGTAATCCAGGGCGACCCGGCCGTCCGGCCGGACCGAGATCCGCAGCCCGGAGCCGTCCTCGGCGACCTCGCCGTACCACTGCTCGGCGGTCGCCGCGGGGCTCGGGAAGAACCCCTGGATGAGCCAGTCCCAGCTCGACCGGCCCGAGATCGCGGCCCCCTCGGACGCCATCGAGCAGACGCCGGCCAGGTCGAGCCGCCTCGGGGGGTCGCGGAGCACCGGCGCCG
>NZ_JBFEFG010000088.1 GCF_040718835.1 Bremerella sp. JC817
GCCGTACGGTTGGGGCGGATGGGGGTCGACCACGGTCGGAGGCGACCGGGCCCGAGGCATGGGCGCCTACGCCGCCGGCGCGGGCGTCTACAACGAGCAGACCGCCGAGGCCCGGGCGATCAACACCCAGACGAACATGCAGCTCAACGAATACCTCTATGAGTCCGAGCAGATTCATGAGCAGCAATACTATCAGAAGATGGCCGGGCGCGAGGCCCGGACCCGGGAGGCCGGCCGCGAGATCCAGGACCGGCACCTGAACAACCCGACCCCGGCCGACATCACGAGCGGCGACGCGATGAACGCGCTGTATCGCTGGCTCTCGAACCCGAAGATCCCCCACGACTTCCTGACCAGCGCCGGGGCAGACCTCACGATCAGCGGCGACGACGTGCGGAAGAT
>NZ_JBFEFG010000089.1 GCF_040718835.1 Bremerella sp. JC817
AGGAGCCCTCCGTACCAGGCCGCGAGGATCATCCCCGCGATGAGCAGCCCGAAGGCGCCGTGGAAGACCGAAACCTCGCGATGCGTGTACGATTTGATCAATCCCAGCCCAATCCTCGACAGGGCCATGGTGGTCACGAGGACGGCGACCGCCAGCATCAATCCGGCCGAATCTCCGGCGTAATCGGAGAAGAGGACGATGCCGATGCCGCCGTAGAGCAATCCGTTCATCGTGGCGACGACCGAACCGATCCATCGGCGCGCCATGACGGCCCCGGCGATCTGGAACGCGCCGAGGATCACCATGAGCCAGCCGGACGCCAGGGCGGTGGCAAGCCCCCTTCGGCAGCGA
>NZ_JBFEFG010000090.1 GCF_040718835.1 Bremerella sp. JC817
GCGCGGGCGAGATCGACCCCGTCCTGCGGGCAGAGCTCGCCATGTTCGACGTCGATGCGCTGGCCTATGCCTGCATGGGCGAGAAGTTCCTGGACGAGGTCAAGGTCGGCAAGGGCCATCCCGCCCAGCCGAACATGATCAAATATGCCGGCACCGAACTGAACAAGCGCCGCCACGAACTGATGATGAGCGTCGGCGGCAGCCGTAGTCTCGAATGGGAAAGCGAGGACACGGACGGCGGCAAGCCGAGCCGCAACTGGCTGCGCACCAAGGCCAACAGCATCGAGGGCGGAACCAGCGAAGTCATGCTGAACGTCATTTCCAAGCGTATTCTCGACCTGCCGGGAGCCT
>NZ_JBFEFG010000091.1 GCF_040718835.1 Bremerella sp. JC817
CTTACTGGCGACGCGATCGAGCGATTCTGGAAGTGTTGTACGCGTGCGCAGATCCCGTTCCGCTGTCAGGATGACCACGGCTGCCTGCTCGTCCTGCCCGAAGAGGCCGAGATCCTCACCCGCCACCGCGATTCGCGCCGGTCGGGCAAGCTCCGCTACAGCGAGACGCGCCTCGAAATCGGCGACCCGCTCTATGCGCTGGGCACGGAGACCATCGAGCCGGAAGAGATGGCCTCCTTGCGGCTCGAACGCGGCGACGAACGCTCGCTCCCCTATGTGCTCAGCAATTATTCCGAAGCGACCCTGATGCACCGCAA
>NZ_JBFEFG010000092.1 GCF_040718835.1 Bremerella sp. JC817
GTCGACCTGGAATTGGCCGGTGCAACATCACCTCATTCAAATCAACCTGCTCGATAAATCGCCCGACAACGCACGGCGCACCGTCACCAAAGGTGCATCCGCCTCATTGAAAGCCTCAATCCTCGCCACGGCCTGATGCAAAACCTGGTGGTCACGGAAGGAGAATCAGGCCGCTACTGCGTCATCGAAGGGGCAAGGCGGCTGGAAGCACTGCTGTCACTACAGGCGGAGGGCAAACTCCCGGAAGACCATGCGGTTCCCTGCCAGGTGGTGGGCACGGAGCAGGCGCTGGAGAAAAGCCTCGCCGCC
>NZ_JBFEFG010000093.1 GCF_040718835.1 Bremerella sp. JC817
CGGGATTATCATTGCATTCCCCGTCTTCCTCCAGGTGTTCACGATTTCCGAGCCGAGCGTCGGAAAGGAAATTGCCGGAATCAGCCTCCTCTTCATCTGGCTGATGATGTTTATCGCGGCCTGGGTGCAGGGCTGGGCACGCTGGTCGATTGAGCATCCTCGACGTGACCAGGCCGTTTCCCAGAGCTGGGCCGGGCCGGCGGAGCCGGTGATCGTGCTCGCCGTCACCGGCATTGGCTGGGCGGTATGCGGGAGCGGATTCGCCCTGTTCATTGTTTTTGCTTCGGTGTTGATCATGAAC
>NZ_JBFEFG010000094.1 GCF_040718835.1 Bremerella sp. JC817
GCTCGACGAGATGCAGCGATTGTTCGACGAGACGGCTGAACGAAACGACCAGCCCGCGAATGAAATCGAGACTTGCAATGCGATCCTCGCGCTTCACGGGCGCGCTCGCAGTATCGGGCGTCGCCTCGATCGTCCCGGCCGCGATGTCTTCGGCGGATGCCTGCCCGTTCGTCATGTAATCCCCCACCTTGAGGGGATGCTTCTAGTCGTGTGGCGATGGAAACGGAACAGCCGTTCGGCCGCTACGCCGCGATTACCGGACCGGCACAGTCACCGCGTGACGAGGCAGTTCTGGCCGCTCCGCCTCAGCGCATCGCACGCCTATTGCGCGTCCGCGCGGGTCGCGAAGCCGGATGCCTGCAGTTTTGCCAGCCGGCCCGACGGCACGACCAGCTTGGCCTTTCCGGCCAGCGCCGGGTTGCCAGCAA
>NZ_JBFEFG010000095.1 GCF_040718835.1 Bremerella sp. JC817
GTCGATGGGAGCATGCTGGTCGCCGATCCCGGCGGCCGACGCCTCGGAGATCGACACGCCCCCCTACCACCTGACCCGGCTCGGGCCGTTCCGCGCGAGCGGGCTCAACAACCTGGGCCAGGTCATCGGATCGGGCCCGACGGCCAACAACGCGGGTTGGAACTCCTTCGCGGCCATTTATCATAGCTATGGAGAGCGGGCGGGGACGGTCGAGGCCATCCTCGGCCCTAAGAGTGCCGGCACGGAAGGGATGGCATTGAACGACCGGGGTCAGGCGGTCATCCACAACAGCAACACCATCTTCGATCCGAACGAGTCTGAGACCCTCTTCTGGGACGGGGTCGAGGCCCGGGGAATCAGGCCCCAGAGCC
>NZ_JBFEFG010000096.1 GCF_040718835.1 Bremerella sp. JC817
GCCGCTTCTTGTACGAAGCGGCTTAGAGCGGTGAAGCTCTAAGAGGCATTTCAATATAAATAAGGTAGTGACTTGCTTGAGTGATCGGTGGTCGTCCCACTTTTGGGTTCGTTGGGTTCGTGAAAACCACTTGAACCAAAACCCGTTGATTGCGATCTCAGGTTCTTCCAGAGGGTCGTAGAGCAGGATCTTACAGTAGTGAATGCTCTTCTTCGTTTTCGGATCAATCGTCGGATCTTGTTCGACTTGTAGAAACGCCGTTAGCGCGAACGTGAGATTCG
>NZ_JBFEFG010000097.1 GCF_040718835.1 Bremerella sp. JC817
CATCGCGATCGGCTGGCATCTCTACTACGAGGGCCGCGACAAGATCCGGAGCCAGGACACCGCCCAGCCCTTCTCCTCCGACTCCTACCTCCGAAACGCCACCGGGCCGTTCGCCGAGAACTTCCGCAACCTCGTCCCCGACGTCGACAGCCTCGACCGGCTCGACCCCGAACTCCTGGACCAGTGGTGGGATGAGGAGCTGCGACGGGCCTCGGCCCACTACCAGTTCACCCCCGACCAGCTCACCCAGGCCGAGGCCGAGCTGGCCCAGACCAGGGACCGCGCCGCCGCCTGGTTCGCCGACGACGAGAACGCCGACCAGATCGCCGACTACAAGGAGAAGGTCGACCTGATCCGCCAGGGGCGCCGCCAGCCGCCGGCCATGGACTTCCCCAAGCAGGGTGGCAAGCCCCTCTTCGCGGCCCCTGAAAAATCGCCGG
>NZ_JBFEFG010000098.1 GCF_040718835.1 Bremerella sp. JC817
CTCCGACAGGATGACGCCCTTTTCCCGCTGGACGGCCTCTTCGTCGAACAAGAGCTCGCTCGCCGTCTCGCGCATCAGCATGAGCGACGTGTCGAGCAAGTCCTCGTCCGCGCGCGGCAGGTCGAGCTTGTACTGGGTGTATTCGAAGCCTGTGGACGCATTGGTATCGGCACCGAAGGCGAGGCCCTTGCGCTCCAGCAGCTTGATCATCTCGCCTTCGGGCACGTTGGTGGACCCGTTGAAGGCCATGTGCTCGACATAGTGGGCGTAGCCGCGCTCGTCGTCTTCCTCGTCCAGCGCCGCGGCCGTGAATTCCATCCGGACCAGCGCCGTGCCCTCGGGCCGGTTGTTGCGCCGGATGATGTAGCGCATCCCGTTGTCGAGCTTGCCGAAGACCCAGC
>NZ_JBFEFG010000099.1 GCF_040718835.1 Bremerella sp. JC817
GGCGAACACCTGAGATTGGTTGAAGTGATTTCCTGAAATATCTATATTTGCGCCACTGTGAATTGTGGTGCTCGTATTGAAGATGCTCCTCCGGATCGAGCTCGTCGAGCCCTCGTTCAAGACCAGCCCATGGAGGCCGAAAGTCGTGTTGTCGCTCGTCGAGATCTGCCCGTTCGATTGGACGAGGATCTGGGTCCGGGACGCGTTGCCCGGGGTCCGGGTGAACTGGGTGCCCGAGACGTCCATGGCCCCGCCGGGCTCCACGACGATCCCGTAGGGAGCCGCTTCCTGAAGGAAGGCT
>NZ_JBFEFG010000100.1 GCF_040718835.1 Bremerella sp. JC817
GCCTCTAGTGACAGGTATAGCGTCGTGTCGTGGACTGCTTGATATGCTAGTGGGGTTTTCGGGTTATGACTTCACCCGTTGCCATCCGAATGTGGCCCGGTGTGGGCTGCGCGGCGGAGCGGGAAGGGGAGACTGGCTGAATCCGCAGGCGAGCTTGCCCGGCCGGTTCGGCTGCCAGGACCGAGTTCAGCAGACACACCGTCGCCAGCAAGACCAGGCAGGCCCGGCAACGCGAACCAGGCGATCCAGGCTGGGTCAATCCCTTGGCTTCGCCTGATTACTCTTACGTCGACTTCACCCAACAGATGCTCGACTATCTGGACTACTTCAAAAACCAGATTCCACCAGATCAGCGTTATCGGCACCTGGGCGGAATGACCGGCACCGCGGCGAGTTCCAAAGGGGAGTTCAAGAAGATCTATAAG
>NZ_JBFEFG010000101.1 GCF_040718835.1 Bremerella sp. JC817
GCTGTCGCCGTCGACCGTAACACAGAACGGCGTGCCTGCTTCGTCCTGACGACGATAACGACGCCCCACGGCACCCTTTTCGTCGTAGAAGACGTTCCAGTCTTTCTTCAACGTGCGGTACAAGTCCTGGGCCATTTCTGCGCTATCGCAAAAGCGATGGTGGTCGACGACCAGCAACCTCGCGTGACACGTCGATTCATCTCTCGGGCGAACGTCGACGCTGAACTGAAGCGTCTGCCCGCGGAGGGTCGAGATGTGCTAGGATCGGCCGATCGGCGTGTCGCCTGCTCCGGCTCGCGACGACCCTGAAAACCGTTTTCTTTCCGTGATGCCTCGACTCGATTTGATTCGATTGATGGACGGAGGTCCCCGTGTCTGATTCCGAGAATCCGCAGCCGATGCCGCACGAGGATCTCGCCCGGAAGCTGATCTCACGACCGTTGGTCAGATAGACGGTCGAAGGAACATAACGATCGACTAACGCGGGAATCTGTTGCCAGACGATTTTGCGAATGAAGTCGCTTGACTCGTGAAACAATCGCCGCGGTCTATTCGGTCGAGGCCCATATCGTCGTGGAAGATGGCGAAACGTATATTCATGTCACCGGCACGCTTCCCGCGCCGTAACATTTCCCCAATCGACTTCCGGCAGA
>NZ_JBFEFG010000102.1 GCF_040718835.1 Bremerella sp. JC817
CCCGGCCCGGGTCGATCCATGATCGCCCGCGAGCATTGAGCCGATCTTACCGACCGATCCCACGGCCCAACAGACCCCAGCCGACCGGAATCGGACCAAGCTCCACCCGATCTCGAGAGGATTGCGTCTTCTTCAAGGGTAACGCGTCTCATGGTAGGCACGGAAGAGTACTTCGACTAAGGTGAGATTGTGACCGACCCGGGACCCGGGATGTCCCTCCCCGTCCCGATCCCCCTCGCAACGGCCCGAGCCCCACCCGACCGAGACCCGATCCGGCATGACTCCCTTCACCCGGCCTCCGGAGATCGCCTTCCGGAAGCACACCCTGTCCAACGGCCTCGACGTCATC
>NZ_JBFEFG010000103.1 GCF_040718835.1 Bremerella sp. JC817
ATTACTACACGGATGAAACGAAATCGCAAATCACGTACTTCCCAGCTTCGGAAGCGTCGAAGCAAAGGACGAGGACGCAATTCGCCGCTGGAAACTCTCGAGGTACGAGACCGCTTAGCGACCGTTGCCGACTCGTAGTCGCGAACTACTTCGCTTCGAGAAACGTCCAGTGATCGAACGTCGCCGCTTGCCCGACATGGTTGCCGGCCGCGTCGGTTAGATTCCAGACGATGGCCTGTTCGATTTCTGCCGCGATACATGACGCCATCCATGTCGATCAAAAATCCCTTGCTCATCTCTTGCCTCTCGAAGGTAAACGTCTCGATGTTTTCCGTACGATCTGCCGCCCCTTATATCCAGGATGGCTGCCATGATCGACTTCGATGCTCGTACAACTCGGACGCATCCGGTTCATCACTCTTGGCTGCCTTGCCGCTGGCCCCCTCGAAGGCCTGCTCGGCCCCAGCCACAAGTTGCTTCTTCCAGAGCGTGACCTGGTTCGGGTGCACCTTAAACTGCTGCGC
>NZ_JBFEFG010000104.1 GCF_040718835.1 Bremerella sp. JC817
TTCGATCAACTGGTCGCTTCGTACCTGGTGCAGCCTCGACCCCCGTCGAGGTCGAGCCCGAGGCGCTGGAACAGGCGAGGGCCCAGGCCGCCGTCACCCGCCTGGTCGACACCTACCGCGAGGTCGGCCACTATCTCGCCGACCTCGACCCCCTGCAGCTCGCCGGCCGCCGCGAGACGTACGACCCGCTCGACCTGGGCGAGTTCGACCTGGGGGAGCAGCACCTGAACCAGCCGTTCTTCACCCGGCTGTTCGACCCGCCGCAGGCCACGCTCAAGGAGCTGATCGGCGAGCTCCGCCGGACCTACTGCGGCACGATCGGCGTCGAGTACATGCACATCCGCGACCGGAGGATCCGCACC
>NZ_JBFEFG010000105.1 GCF_040718835.1 Bremerella sp. JC817
CTGGACGAATCACAGCCGATCGAGCGACACTGGCAGGATCTTGTGTTTCGATCACGAACGGCTTGATCGGTGCGGCAGGTGGTTGAACCGGAGCAGCGACTGCCGAAGTCTGCGGCTGCGGTGCACTCACTGGCTGGGCAACTTTACGAGATCACCCTGCAAGATGGCACCGTCTTGCTGGGCGAAATGACCGACGAAGAAGACTACACGGTCGAATCTTCCAGCGACCAGAGCTTTTGGCTCCGGCAGGAGATTGGGACTGCGCTCGCGCGGCCATTGCTAACGGGGCCGATGCGATCTATTTCGGCCTTGAAACCGGCTCCGCCATTCACACCGCCGGGATGATAACTCCCCACCGTCGAGATGTTGCGGGCATAGGTACCGGAACCCCACGTTGGCTCAGGACTGTTAGG
>NZ_JBFEFG010000106.1 GCF_040718835.1 Bremerella sp. JC817
CACGCCTTCCAGGCCGCGGGAATCCACCAGGTCCTCGTCCGGTTCCGCGACTCGAAGCTCCACCCCAACCCCGACCGCGCCGAGCCCTTCTACGAGGCCACCGCCCAGGTCGCCGTCTCCGCCGCCGAGCCAAATGGGGAGCCGATCCCGCTCCGCGCCGTCCGTCGCGGGCCCGCCACGCTCCAGATCCAATTGCGCGATGCCGACGGCCGGCCCGCCCCGGGGACGGCCCTGCTCGTCACTCCCGGCTGGGACGAATCGATCGACTTCGCCGCGACCACCGACGAGACTGGCCTGGCCCGGTTCACCGAACTGCCCAGCGGTTCCTACCGCATCCGAGCCATCCTCGACGGCCTCGACC
>NZ_JBFEFG010000107.1 GCF_040718835.1 Bremerella sp. JC817
CCTGCTCAAGGGCAAGACGATCAGCATTATCGGCTACGGCAGCCAGGGGCACGCCCACGCCCAGAACCTGAGGGACTCGGGCTGCACGGTCGTCGTCGGCCAGCGACCCGGCTCGAAGAACTACGAGCTGGCCGTTTCGCACGGCTTCAAGCCCGTCTCGGCCGCCGAGGCCGCCGAGGCCGGCGACCTCGTCAACATCCTCCTGCCCGACGAGGTCCAGGCCGACGTCTACAACCGGGACATCAAGGGGAACCTCAAGCCGGGCAACCTCTTGCTCTGCTCGCACGGCTTCAACATCCACTTCGGCCAGGTCGAGCCCCCTTCGGGCGTCGATAGCGCGCT
>NZ_JBFEFG010000108.1 GCF_040718835.1 Bremerella sp. JC817
CCTCAGCAAGCGGTCTCAACCTGCGGATAGCCGAGAGCGTCGAAGGCCGCTCGAATGTCGTCTTCATCGGGCCAGCCGCCCTGATCGTCCACGTTTTCAAGAGCGTGGCAGCGGTGATCGCTGAGCCACTGGTAGACCTGCTCCCGATGCGGCACACGCCAACAGCCACGCCAGATGTAAAGTTCACCCCCCAGGCCGCCGGCATTCCCAAGAAGACTCGTGAGCTCTTCCTGCGGGATCATGCGATCCTGAAGGCACTGTTGGCCTCGTGCATGTTCTGGCTTTGTGCCGGCATTGTGCAG
>NZ_JBFEFG010000109.1 GCF_040718835.1 Bremerella sp. JC817
GTAGTAAATCTCCTGGTAAAGAAGGAGCAATGAAGTGGACCCCAATTTTCGGACCACGGGTTAAGGTGGATTTCTTTGGCTCGTGGATGAGGGTATCGTGGCGTCATCAGGAGGTTTCAGATGGCAACTGCTTGGCATACACCGGCCGGCCGCGTCCTTGCACTTCGTGCTGATCCTCGGCAGGCGACGGAACTTCGTGTCGAGGCGTGGTCGACAAGCGAGCAGACCCTTAGTGTACGGATGCTTGGGATTCTCGAAGATTTGGTGGTCGCCTGTTGGCAGGAACTGCGACAGAAGTTTCGCGGCGGCTATCTGTTTGTGCCACGATACCCTCATCCACGAGCCAAAGAAATCCACCTTAACCCGTGGTCCGAAAATTGGGGTCCACTTCATTGCTCCTTCTTTACCAGGAGATTTAGC
>NZ_JBFEFG010000110.1 GCF_040718835.1 Bremerella sp. JC817
GCTCAGCTCGGCTCCTTCCGCCAGCGGGAACCATTGCCGGGCCAGGTTTAAAAGCCGCGACAGTTCTGGCAGCGAGAGATGCGTCGGCCACCTCCACCGATGTTCCCGGCTTCGGGCCAGGTCACCTCCAGGGCGAAGGCCACACCAATCGCCGCGTCCACGGCGTTGCACCAGCAATATTGCCAGGTCCCGGCCGCGCACGTTGCACTGGACCAGCAAGCGTCGCCGGATCGCGTGGCGACTGATTTCCGATGGGCCATCTTCGACGATGATATCGGCGAGCTGCGTAATCGGAATTTTTCTGCCTTGTGGAAGCCGTTCTGGCCATCGGCCTTGCCGTGACAACTGCCGCCGTTGCAGCCGAATCGGGTGAAGATCGGGACGATGTCCGTCGCGAAATCCCAGGGGCGCTCGGCGGATCGCTCGACGACGACCTCGGCGGAGACCGAATCGCCGTCCTCGAAGATGGCCGTCACGGTCTCGGTGCCCCCCTGCCCTCCTTCGTTCGGGACGAGGTAGCCGGACGGCTCCAGTCGGACCCGATCGTCGGAGGAGGTGCGCCAGGCG
>NZ_JBFEFG010000111.1 GCF_040718835.1 Bremerella sp. JC817
TGAGGCGGTCGAGGATGGGCCGCAAGTACCCCTCATATTTCGGGATCGTGTCCCGGAGGTCGTCGATCGCCAGGATCACCACCGCGTCGACGCCGTCCTCGCCCACCCATTGCGGCGTGGTCAGCTTCGGGAAGTCCAGGCCGACGTGGTACGGGTTGCTCTGGTCGAGGAAGGTCAGGCGGTTCGCCTCGGCCGCCCGTTCCGCGGCGCCTTCGGCTCGACGAGGGGGATCCTCGACCATCGGGACGAGCAGGACGGCGGTGGCCAGGGTCGCGGCAAGCATCATCGGGTCCTCTGCTGCGGGCGATCGTTGCGGGTCGGCCCGCCGGATCGGCTCGATCGGGCCATTATTGTCTTATCCTATCCCAC
>NZ_JBFEFG010000112.1 GCF_040718835.1 Bremerella sp. JC817
TGAATGTTCCACGTTGATTGGCGCCGGTCAGGTCCATAAACGATTCAATGCGGGTCGGCTGAAATCGAAAGATCTCGCTGACGCGGACCAGCGGGTTGGGCTTGCGCCGAAACCACTTCGAACATCGCCGCCAGCAGTGAAGCAAGCGAAGCGGTTGCCGCAGCAGCGGCAGCTTCCGTCGAACCGGGGCTTCGATCCCCAGCGAGATCGCGTCGGTGAAGGCAAGTTCGAGTGCACCATACCCAACGACAAAACCAACAGCACGATCACGATCGACTTCCACGTCTTCGCCAAGTGCCGTCGCGGGAACGATCCAACAACGTGTGCCACTGAACCAA
>NZ_JBFEFG010000113.1 GCF_040718835.1 Bremerella sp. JC817
TGAAGTGGACCCCAATTTTCGGACCACGGGAGCCGGTTTCTTAAGTGGATTGCTGGGCTCCAAGTCGCTGGCTGGTGTGGACGGTCCACGGGGTTCGATTGCCTAGCGACTGGTGAGGGCGTTCGTGGCTATAGAATTTGAAATATTGAGTCAGCCCTTTCTGACAATCGGCTCCTGATTCGTATTGCTTGAGGTAGATGTCCTCGTATTTCACGCTTCGCCACAATCTTTCGATGAACACGTTGTCCAATGCCCGGCCGCGACCGTCCATGCTGATCTCGATCGCATGGGACTTCAGCCGATCGACGTACTGACGACTGGTAAACTGGGCTCCTTGATCGGTGTTGAAAATCTCAGGCGTCCCTTGGTCCAATGCTTCATCCAAAGCGGCTACGCAGAACTCGCCATCCATGCTATTGGAAAGCCGCCACGATAAAACATAACGGCTGTACCAATCGAGCACCGCCACCAAGTACAGGTAACCGTGGCGCATCGGAACGTAGGTGATGTCGCTCGACCAAACCTGGTTCGGACGGCTGATCACGACGTCCTTCAGCAGGTACGGATAGACCTGATGCTGTGGTGCCGGACGGCTTGTAGAAGGTCCCGGTGCAAGCCCTTCGAGCCCCATTTTCCGCATCAAACGCTGGATTCGCTTGCGATTGACGGTAAAGCCCTGGCCTTGCAAACACGTGGTCATGTTACGGCTGCCCCAGAACGGTGTCTTGAGGTACTGCTCGTCGATCCGCCGCATGAAGTCGAGGTTCTCTGCCGTCTCAGGCACCGGCTCGTAATACAACTGCGAGCGTTGAATGCCCAGCAGTTGGCACTGTCGTCGAACGCTGATTTTCGCGTGTCCGTGGTCGATCCATCGCAGGGCCTCGTCACGAGTTCTCGGCAACTTTTTTTTTGAGCCATTCGAGCTCGACCTTCAAGCGACCGATCTGCTCGTACAACTCGGACGCATCCGGTTCATCACTCTTGGCTGCCTTGCCGCTGGCCCCCTCGAAGGCCTGCTCGGCCCCAGCCACAAGTTGCTTCTTCCAGAGCGTGACCTGGTTCGGGTGCACCTTAAACTGCTGCGCGACCTCGTTGATCGTCTTGAGCCCGCGCACCGCTTCAAGGGCCACCTTGGCCTTAAACGCCGCATCAAACCGCCGCCGCTTCCGCGCCATCTGAAACCTCCTGATGACGCCACGATACCCTCATCCACGAGCCAAAGAAATCCACCTTAACCCGTGGTCCGAAAATTGGGGTCCACTTCAT
>NZ_JBFEFG010000114.1 GCF_040718835.1 Bremerella sp. JC817
CGAACGGAGACGCCAATGCCGGCTGATAGCGCATCCCGGTCCGGAGCCCGGTGATCGGATTGGCCCTCGGCCCGTACTGGGCGCTTGCCTCGCCGGCCGAGAGGCCCGCGAGGACAAGGCCCACGCCAAGACTCCGCAAGATCATTCGATTCATCGTATTCATGGGTGCCTCTCCAGGATGCGACCGGCCCGGTCCTCGTCTGAGCGTCGATCTCAAAACGGAATGGGCCGGCCCGGCGCTTCGATCCTTCTCCATTGTAGGGCTTCAATGAACCCCTTGGAGTCGCATTTTGCGTACCGAAGCATCGGGAGAGGCAACCCCGGAGCGATGCTCCGCGACTCAATCAGGCTCGTCGATCGGGC
>NZ_JBFEFG010000115.1 GCF_040718835.1 Bremerella sp. JC817
TGTCGTCATCGAGATATTTGATATATTTTTCGAGAGCTGAGGTGAAGTTTTTCTATCTCCTTTCTGATTCTATTGGAACAGCGTATGGCAGTGGTATTGTGATATTGATTCAATCTCTTGATGCAATGCCGGCAAGTGATGACTTCCTGCAATGGCTTGCCGGGCATTGCCAACATGACGCTCGACGAGTTGTACCATCACATTTGCGTTCGCGTGAAAGACCATCTTGGCGAAGGCGTAATTGCTTCTTTGTCGAAGCGAACGGACAGCCTCGGATCAGCAAATCGGCGTCGGAATTCTTCCGCGACTGGGTCTTTCGCCGGGCAATGAACATCGATCTTCCCGATGGCGACCAGCGCGCCCCTGCGTAGTGCATCGTCTGGGCGATTTCGCGTCCTTTGTAGGTCGGATGACCGTTGCGAGCTGGCGAACCAGAATGCTACCAGCGGTAACCGACTGACCGCCGTACTTCTTCACGCCGCGGTACTGCGGGTT
>NZ_JBFEFG010000116.1 GCF_040718835.1 Bremerella sp. JC817
TGTCATTTCGACAAAGTTGCTTGCCTTCATTTTGAAAATTTGTACACTACTTGGCAGTCCAGGTGGTGAACAGATTTGCACTAAATCCCGCTGAATGAACCATTTGGAGGAATCTGGGCTCTTTTTCAAGTGCACGGTGAAGGTTTAACTTCCCGATCCAACTTCAATCCAACGAAAAAGGCTCGACCAATACTGGTCGAGCCTTTTTTTATTAGTGGCCTGTTCGAGGAAAGCTTCGCGTCAGTTGTTTTTTCTTTGTTCGAGGTGGAGATTCATGCGCACGTATTTCCTTCGCGTGTGCTACCTACTAGGCACTGTCAGAAAACGGTAATTTGACTTTCAATTCCGGACCTCCAACCGTTGAAGCTGGATCTCGCACATGCATGGCGATCACTTCCAGCAGAAACCGAGTCCGGTTCTCTTTCGATCCGCCATACTCGTCGGTGCGTTGCCATGATGGACCTCTATGTGTTGAAAAGAGAATGTGCTCTTCAACGGTTGGAGGTCCGGAATTGAAAGTCAAATTACCGTTTTCTGACAGTGCCTAGTAGGTAGCACAATGATGCTGTGGCTCAGCCTTCCGGAAATTTGTCGGCTACGCCTTCAGAGACCGCTCCAACCGAGGCGATCTCGCCGACGGCGGACGCGATTGCGACGTCGGTCGTCACCAACGATCCCCGCCGCCAGATCGTGCCGCGTAAC
>NZ_JBFEFG010000117.1 GCF_040718835.1 Bremerella sp. JC817
GTCGCTGGCCGCGGCCATGGCCATGGGAGTCCTGATCGGATGGTTCATCAAAAGACGTTGACATTCTTCGGCGTTGAGGTCCCGGACAGCCTGCAGGGCAGCCTGACCGAGCTGGGGCACGACATGCTCACGCTGGCCGACCTGCAGGTCCGGCTGGCGAAGACCGACCTCAACGCCACGGTCCGGGAGGCCCGGGGGCCGGCCGACCGGCGTCGCTGTGAGTGCAGCGATGAATCATGGCGGTCCAGGTCGTCCGGAGCCCGGAAGTTGTGTTCCTCCAAATCTTCACGATCCAGCTTGGCAAGCGACGGATAAGCCAACCAACGCTGAAAGCGAGCCTTGGCCATAAAGT
>NZ_JBFEFG010000118.1 GCF_040718835.1 Bremerella sp. JC817
CGAGGCGTGTTTGGCGATCATGTCGCAGGGCGTCGGCCGTGGCCCGGAGGTCGGGATCGTCCGGGTCGATGAAGTGGCCGAGGATGTGGACCTCTCGGGTGCCGTCGGAGGCGCTCAGCTCGATGCCGGGGATCAGCTCGATGCCGAGGCGCTGGGCCTCGGGCCGGGCGACGGCGAAGGCCGAGAGCGTGTCGTGATCCGTGATGGACAGGGCCGACAGCCCGACCGTCGCGGCGGCCCGGACGACGTCTCCCGGGGTGCACGAGCCGTCGGAGTGGGTCGTGTGGACATGGAGGTCGGCCCCGCGATGGGTCCGGCGGACCGCCCGGGCACTGATTGCAGAGCGGCAC
>NZ_JBFEFG010000119.1 GCF_040718835.1 Bremerella sp. JC817
ATGATAGTGCCCACCAGTGCGAAAGTAGGTATCGCCGGATTCATTTACACTTCAAAGCCCCGTTCATACGAACGGGGCTTTTTTGTTGGGTTCGCGGTCGACCTTGTTGGCCTGCTTTCGATAAAGACGCGCCCTATCAGCCGGGCTCGCTGATGGATTACTACGAAAATCGAGTTCGGCTTCGATCGCGTTCTTCAGCTCGATCCCCATCAGCGAGTCGAGCCCCATCTCGGCCAATGGCTTGGCGAAACCATCTGCGGTGACCGCCTACGTTTGGGATTATCAGGATGCGTGGACCAAGCAGACCGGTGCCACCCAGCTGCTGGCGGAAGCGGGTTTTGATGTGCTGCCGATGTTCTGCCCGTGTTTTCACCCGATGGCACCAAGTTGATGTGGACCAGTACCCGGACCGACGATC
>NZ_JBFEFG010000120.1 GCF_040718835.1 Bremerella sp. JC817
GGATCGGCAAGGAAGACGGGATGCAGGACTTCACGGAGAGCCTGAAGCAACTCGTCCAGGCCGAGAAGGTGGAACGGGCCACGGCCTTCGAGGTCGCTCCCAGCCCCGAGGCGTTGAAGATGGCGCTGAAGGGGATTACCATCGCCCAGCCTGGTATCCTTTAATCATCCCGCGTCCAGGGGGCCTCGTTGTCGAGGTCCCCTCCCGCGGTGCGTCGCGTGTCTCGGTTCTCGGGATCCGGTCCCCCGTTTCTTGTCTCCACTTCGCCGCTTCGGAGTTCCACTCATGATCCGCCCGCGCCTGGTCC
>NZ_JBFEFG010000121.1 GCF_040718835.1 Bremerella sp. JC817
GCCATGAAGCTGCCGCCGTGGCGGACGGTGGCGACCGAGGTGGTCTCGCCGGCGCGAAGCTCGGCGATGGCGCCGGTGGCGCCGAGGTTGGGGGGGGGACCCACGAGCCGGAGCGTGACCGAGGGGCCGAGGTGCTGAGCCTCGTTGATCAGGACGCGGAGCGGGCCGTCGATCGTGGTCATGACGAGGTCGAGGTCGCCGTCGAGGTCGAGGTCGCCCACGGCGAGGGAGCGACCGGAGCGGAGTTCGTCCAGGTTGAGGCCCCACGCAACGGTCCTGTCCTCGAAGCGTAGCCCGCCGGCGTTGCGCAGGAGGATGGGGGGCTGGTCGTAACGCTCGGTCGGCCCGACGGGATAGACGTGGCCGTTGGCCTGGAAGAGG
>NZ_JBFEFG010000122.1 GCF_040718835.1 Bremerella sp. JC817
GCGGGAAGGAGGCGTCCAGCGATTGGATACCGACAGACCCGATTCAGGCCGATCCTGGATGGTTTCCGCTGGCTGGGAATCGACTGGGACGAAGGCCCCGATGTTGGCGGTCCTTGCGAACCTTACTACCAGTCGCAGCGCCTCGCGACCATCGGCGTCCGACCCGCCGTCGCCGTCGTCAGCCTCGTCTTCCTCGTCGGCATCGCCCTCCTGGCGATCGCCCCGGAGACGAAGGACACCGAGCTCCCCGAGGACGACCAGACGGTGGCCTGATTCGAGCCTGCCGGGCCCCGGTCAACCTTCCTGCGGGGCGAGGTCGGTGGAGGCGGGGCTTTCCTCCGCGATCGCGCCGGGGCGGGCGACCTTGACGCCAATCCTTTTCGGCGGCATCGCCAGCTTGGCGCCACTGGCGCACATCAGCGGCCTGGGGTTGCCTTGGCCGAAGGGGCCGAGGAGGTCGATCGGCCATGTGGAAGTCGCCTCCGAGATCGGAGCTGCGGCGCGGGCCTCGCAGCCGTTTGTCGCAGGCCTCTGCCTGATCGAAGTAGAGTTGCTTCTCGCGATTGGGCAGCGTGATGATCTCTTGCAG
>NZ_JBFEFG010000123.1 GCF_040718835.1 Bremerella sp. JC817
GCTTGTCGTCGGCATGGACATGGCAGACCTGAAAGAACTGGCTCAGTGGGTTGGCTTCGAAGGAATGTCTGCCAGCCTTGAGCGAATTCACATTCATTCTCGGAGCGAACATTTACTGGATGGACAAGATTTTGACTTTGAAATCCACTTTGTTCACCCGTTGTCGTCCACGATCCCCGAAACGGGAGAGCCGGTGAAGGTTCCGGTGAAGGTTCCGGTGAAGGGTCCGGTGAAGGGTCCGGTGAAGGTTCCGGTGAAGGTTCCGGTGAAGGTTCCGGTGAAGGTTCCGGTGAAGGGTCCGGTGAAGGTTCCGGCCGCGACGAAGAGTTCAAGACCGACGTTGTCGCTTCGGTCGAGGTACCAAATAACCAACTCGCGACTTCGCTTCCGTTCCACTGGACCACGAGGTCGATTGAACCATCTGGCAGAATGCAATGCGTCGTTGCCG
>NZ_JBFEFG010000124.1 GCF_040718835.1 Bremerella sp. JC817
GGGCCTGTGGCAGATTGCATCCGGCGGTCGCGGACGACCGCTCCGAGAGGGCAATCGAAGGCCGTTCGGTGAGGCGCTTGAAGGTGCCGTTGACGGTGAACAGGCCGCGGCGATTCTCGACCCGGCCGAGGTAGTGCCCCCCCTGCTCTTTCAGGTCGTCCGGCTCGACGAGGGCGACCCACGAGCCTTCGGGGAGGTAATCGGCGAGATGGCCGAGGGCGTCGGGGGAGTGATCGGCCGAGGCGACGGGGGCGGTGAGTGAGACGGCGTCGAGCGTGCCGAGCGAGCGCTGGGATTCGGGGTCGAAGGGGCGGATCGACTCGACGTCGTCGCCGAAGAACTCGACGCGGACCGGCTCGGCGCGGTCGGGGGAGAAGGCGTCGCGAATGGTACTGATGAACGAGTAGCCATTT
>NZ_JBFEFG010000125.1 GCF_040718835.1 Bremerella sp. JC817
GCCTCGTCGGCGAGGAGGGCGGGAGCGGGGTCGAGCGCGGCGGGTGAAGGGGATGTGGTGGGGGAATCACGGGAGCGGTCTCGGCGACGGTCGGGGGGCCGTACGGGGTGCATCGGCTGTGCGGGGTGCGGCTCGGCGTTCTCTTGTTTCTGGGGGCGCCTGCGATCGTCGGCGAGGGCGATCGAACGCAATTCGAACCGTCACCGACCCCCGGACAAGGGGGAGTCGAGGGGAGGACGGGACGATTCGTAGGGGAGTGGTGCGCCCCGGCGCCGAGGTCCTCCCGCTTGGGCCGATCGCCGATCGGCCCGGG
>NZ_JBFEFG010000126.1 GCF_040718835.1 Bremerella sp. JC817
GATCGAGCTTCGCCGTGCTCGGATCCGGCCGCAAGAGCATGTCGCTCTCTTGAATCTGCTGGTAGCCGCGGATGCTCGAGCCGTCGAATCCCAGGCCGTCCTCGAACAGGTCGTCGGTGAGGTTGCGCACCGGGATCGAGAAATGCTGCCAGATGCCGGGCAGGTCGATGAAGCGCAGGTCCACAATCTGGGTTCCGGCGTCCTTGGCCATCTTCTGAACGTCGGCGGGGGTCATAGCCATCGCTGGGAGGGACTCCGTGAGAGAGAGAGACAGGGAGAGGAGCGGGTGAGGTCTGCGGGTTATCTGGAGATTCTCAGACGTGCGGCA
>NZ_JBFEFG010000127.1 GCF_040718835.1 Bremerella sp. JC817
CCCGAAGGGCTGGCGCTCGGCGTCGCCTTCGGAGCCACCCAGCACGGGTCGATCGACGGCTCGCTCGGGAGGGCGATCGCCCTGGCCATCGGCATCGGCCTCCAGAATTTCCCGGAAGGGATCGCCGTCGCGCTCCCGCTCCGGGCCGAGGGGGTCGGTCGCCTCAAGGCATTCTGGTACGGCCAGCTTTCCGCGATCGTCGAGCCGATGGCCGCCCTCCTGGGAGCGGCGGCCGTCCTGTTCATCGAGCCGATCCTGCCCTACACCCTCGCCTTCGCCGCCGGGGCCATGATCTACGTCGTGGTCGAGGAGCTGGTCCCCGAGAGCCAGCAGCACGGCAATACCGACCTCGCCACGCTGGGGACGATGGCCGGTTTCGCCGTCATGATGGTGCTCGACCGCCATCCCCGAGATGCGC
>NZ_JBFEFG010000128.1 GCF_040718835.1 Bremerella sp. JC817
CAGGATCAACAGCAACAGGATCAACAGCAACAGGATCAACAGCAGCAGGATCAACAGCAGCAGGATCAACAGCAGCAGGATCAACAGCAACAGGATCAACAGCAACAGGATCAACAGCAACAGGATCAACAGCAACAGGACCAACAACAACAGGACCAACAACAACAGGACCAACAACAACAGGACCAACAACAACAGGACCAACAA
>NZ_JBFEFG010000129.1 GCF_040718835.1 Bremerella sp. JC817
CAACGAGTCGTTGCGCGTGCAGTAGGGCGGCAAGGCGCTGGCCGAAGGCGTCGAGCCGCCGGGTCGGCTGGTCTTCCCGGGCATCCTGGCCCCGGAGTTCGAGCTCGGCGGGGCATCGAAGTCGGTCCCGCGATTCATCGTTCCAGAGTGTGCTGAATAATTCGTCGGAGGCGTTCGGGAGGCGACGGGCGAGGCTTCCCGAGAACGACCGCCTGACCTCTCCGACGGCGTCGGAGAACGAAGCGAGGCGATCGAGCAGGTCGTCCGGGGCTCCAGTGTCCTCGGTGCGGATGAGTCGGGCACGGAGATCGTCGGCCGCCCGGTCCAGGCGGAGGAGAGATTCA
>NZ_JBFEFG010000130.1 GCF_040718835.1 Bremerella sp. JC817
GGGAATCGGGGTCGCTCGACCTGGTCGCCGCGCCGTTCGGCGACAACGTGGTGACCTACTTCTCGGCGATCGGTGATCTCTGGTTCGCCTGGCTGATGATCGGCTGGGGGGGCGACCTGCTGGCGAAGGTCGGCCAGGCGCCGTTCCACGTCATGACCGGGATGGCCGTCTTCGCGATGGCCCGGCAGGTGGGGGCGGGGCGATCGGCGGCGATGATCGCCGCGGCCTGGATGCTGACCTGCTCCCCTTACATCGTGTTCGGCTTCGCCCTTGGCGATCATCTGCGTACCGACCAGGATCTTCACCTCGCGATTG
>NZ_JBFEFG010000131.1 GCF_040718835.1 Bremerella sp. JC817
GTTCGGCCAGCATGGCGACGAACCTGGGGTCGGTCCCCGCCGAGTCGGCCCGGACCATGTTCAGGCCGATCTCGTTACAAGCCAGCTTCGCCTCCTCGTCCAGGTCGAACAGGACCTCCATGTGGTCGGAGATGAAGCCGATCGGGTGGACGACCGCGTCGGCGACCCCTTGGGACCGTAGGTCCTTCAGGTGGTCGACGATGTCCGGCTCCAGCCAGGGGTCTTGCGGCCGACCGCTCCGGCTCTGGTAGACGAGCGACCAGCGAGACTCGGGAAGGCCGACGGCCTCGGCGAAACGGCCGCTTCCGGCGTTTCTGTCAGGCTTCACAAGAGCCTTAAGATTGTGGCCGACCAAATAGGTCGGCGCGTGCGATCGTCGAGATCTTCAGCGGTCAGCAGCACTTGGGCCGCATGCCGACCGTTATCACGCAGGGCCCGGCGAATCAATAACTTCACCGTCGGCGAGAATGGTTTCTTCCAGCAAGACCTGCACAACTATCAGGTGAATCTGAGCAAGCGGAACGCGACCGGTGGTTTGGTCAGCTTGCGCAGCGTTACCCAGTACGAC
>NZ_JBFEFG010000132.1 GCF_040718835.1 Bremerella sp. JC817
GAGCGACGGGCGGCCGCCGAGCGAGGCGATCAGGACCGTCGTGAACGTGATCATCCCCAGGCCGCCGAACTGGATCAGGAGCAGGATCCAGAGCTTCCCCCAGGTCGAGAAGTAGGTCGCCGTGTCCTCGACGATCAGGCCCGTCACGCAGACGGCGCTGGTGGCCGTGAACAGCGCATCGATCCACCCCAGCCCCGTCGCCCCCGGGGCGTAGAAGAACGGGACCGCCCGCAGGCCGATCGTCCCGATGGCGATGAGGGCCAGGAAGCTGATGAGGAAGAGCCACTCGGGGGTGATCTGCTCCCAGGCGATGCCGAC
>NZ_JBFEFG010000133.1 GCF_040718835.1 Bremerella sp. JC817
CTAAGAAAGACAAACGCGCACCCGCCAATGTACTTGGCGATCACCAATAGCGATCGCGAGATTGGTTTACTCAGCAGAAGATCGATTGCCCCCGGCTCGAACGTACGCGCGAAACCAGTCGCCTCGCAGAATCGCTTCTTCGCGGACCGACCAGTCGCCATGGATCAACCGCTGACGCGTGACCGGCGGAAGATGCGACAGCCGGGCCACGTACGCTTCGGCATCGATGGCCGGATTGTCATGCATGAAGTCCCATGCGATCGAGATCAGCATGGACGGTCGCGGCCGGGCATTGGACAACGTGTTCATCGAAAGATTGTGGCGAAGCGTGAAATACGAGGACATCTACCTCAAGCAATACGAATCAGGAGCCGA
>NZ_JBFEFG010000134.1 GCF_040718835.1 Bremerella sp. JC817
GCCGGCGGATCATCCTCCAGACGTCCGCCGGCCGCATCGGACTCGCGGTCAGGGCATCGCCGCTGCGGGTGGCCGAGCGGAAGAGGGGCCCACGCCGGTCGGTTTCGAGCCCGGCGGCCAGGACGTAGGCGTCGAGGAACTCCTCGAGCTTGTGGTGCGCTGGCATCTCGTGCTGCTTGCCGCCCTTCTCCTGCAGCCGCAGCCACATCCGCTTGCCCTGCGGGTAGTAGTCCTCGACGGCCATGGCGACGACGGCGCCGACCCGGGCGAAGGTGAAGAACATGGCGGCCAGCAGGGCGCGATCCCGCAGGTCGACGACCCCGGACCCGCCGATGCTGTCGAAGAGCTGGCGGGTCTCCTCGGCCGACAGGACGGGG
>NZ_JBFEFG010000135.1 GCF_040718835.1 Bremerella sp. JC817
GCGCCTGACTACGATATTCCGATCAACGCCCCCTATCGCGACTTGACCGAAAAGCAAGTCAACTTGATTGTCGAAGGGGTTCCGTTACCGCTCAGCGGGATGACCAGCGAGAACTACAGCAGCCTCAGCACGCTCGGCAAAACGTGGGCGCCACTTTTCCGACTCGCTTGCGCACTACTCGCGACGCTGTTGTTGAAGGGAGACTTCAACCCCAGCCCAAGCACCGCCGAATGCACCTAAGGCGCCACCCAGTAGCGCGCCGATCATCGTTCCGATGACCGCGAGATGACCAACAGACGCCGGACGATGTCGTCGACCACATCGCCAGCCGTCATTCGCTGACCAGCCGCCGGAGAGGCCTGATATTGATGGAGCAAACGCTTCATCAGCCGAACTGGCCACGATCAAGCTGTGGATCGAAGAAGGTGCCGACTTCGATTGGCAGAACGATTCGACCGAGGAAGGTGAAACCGAAGCCAATATGCCGGTCGCCGACACCTGAGCAGAAAAGCAGCCGATGCCCCAGGGACAGCCAACTGACTGGGAAGATTCAGCCATCCGCGGCTGATACCATCAACGGCTTCGGCTTGCTGGTGGGTGGTTTTCTGATTGTTTACTTCGGTCTGCAAGCAGTCGGTGGCGATGGCATCTTCTCCGCTTTGAACACGATGCAGGAAG
>NZ_JBFEFG010000136.1 GCF_040718835.1 Bremerella sp. JC817
TCCTCATCGGCTGGTCCCTCGCCGGCGTCGCCACCGCCGGCGCCGGCCAGCCCTGGATCATCGATTGGTTCGAGACGACCGGCGACGCGCCCGGCACCGGCACCTATCGCTGGCTCCTCCTCTGCCGGGTCGTCCTCGGCGTCTTCGAGGCCGGCCACTGGCCCTGCGCCCTCTTGACCGTCCGCGCCGTCCTCCCGCCGCAGGGGCTCGCCCTGGGCAACGGCATCCTCCAGAGCGGCGCCTCCATCGGCGCGGTCCTCGTCCCGCTCTACATCGAGGCCGCCGAGCGCGCCGGCTTCTCCTGGGAATTCCCGTTCTGGTCGATCGGCCTCGTCGGCCTCGCCTGGGTCCCCGTCTGGCTCATCGTGATCC
>NZ_JBFEFG010000137.1 GCF_040718835.1 Bremerella sp. JC817
TGGTACCAAGCTTTTCAATTGCCCAGCAGACGCTTGATTCGTCGTCAATTACGTGGATATTCGCCATAGAGGGCCGGCGCGGTCGGGCCATCCGAGCCGAGGACCAAGAGCGCGGCGGGCTTTGTGTCGGGCCGGATCAAGGCCATCAGCGCATCGCCCGCCCCCGCGTATCGGCTGGCGAATCGGATCGTGCTCGGGCCGAACTCGGTGGTCGTCCGCACCACGGCCGGCCCCCGGATGACCAGGGCCCCGTCGACCACCGCAACCGCCTCGGCCGGGTTCTCCGCCCTGACCGTCCAGCCGAAGGTCGTCTCGCCGTCGAAGAGCTGGATCCAGCCCGCGGCGACCTCCTCGGCCGACAGGGCGTTGGCGGTCTCCTCCTCGGCCCGGACGCTCGGG
>NZ_JBFEFG010000138.1 GCF_040718835.1 Bremerella sp. JC817
GGATGGCCCTGGTTGACGAAGATCAGTTGCTCGACTGGGTCGGCCGCCTCTATGAACGGGTACTCCAGGCCAGCTCCGTGTCGTCGAAACCCGCATTTCCCGAGATCGCCCAGGATGCGAATGCACAGCCGATCGGAGCACTTCGTGGTGCCGGATTCCTCGTCACGGTCAGTGCCCTGGTGGCCGTCTCAGCCCTGGTGACGCTGGCCTTCTACATCCTGTCGGTCCACCTCGACTACGCTCGATGAGCAAAGAACCACGCCCAATCCCCGGGCGATCGAGGCAAGCAGATGCTGTCGTCGTTGCTGTGGAACAAAGTTGCGTTGATCATGTACGGTGCCGTGGCCTTCGCAAGCGCGGGGGCGGCGTTGTTGTGGTCGAAGCACCCCGTTCGATGGATTCTCGGCATCGCCATCATTCT
>NZ_JBFEFG010000139.1 GCF_040718835.1 Bremerella sp. JC817
GAACAAGCAAGTGCTCGGTCGCGTGAAATGGTGGCGTGAGACGATCCTCAAGAAACGCCTCGCAGGAGAATCGAAGCGAGCCGGGTTCAACGGCCCGTATTTCTTCCGACTCCCCGAAACGCCCTGGCCCCCGACGCCCGAGGCCATCCGGGAGGCGGAACGGGCGAACGAGGCCGCCATGCCCTCGGGCCTCGATGCGCTCCATTCCGGGCCGAATGACGCCCGCATCTGGACGATGCGAGCCTCGGGAACCCCCGTGGAAGCCGTGGAAGCCATGGAGGAACCTTTAGGGGACGAGGATTCTACGGATCGGACTCCACGGGCCGACACTGCTCCGGCTGGCGATTCCGCCCTGCCCGTCGTGGCCCCGGATGACCCTCCCGACACGCGCCCCCGTGGAATCCATCCCGTGGAAGCCACCCCCCTTAAAGGGGACTCCACGGCTTCCACGGACTCCACGGGCGATCCCCTCCCAGCGTCCGAGGATCTGCCGATGACCGTCCGGGACGATCAGACCTCTTGTGAACAAACGTATTGAGCCATTCCGTCAATGACCGTACAATCACGACAAGCAACGTCTGCTTGCGCCAGCAAGCGACACACGCGGAGGGAA
>NZ_JBFEFG010000140.1 GCF_040718835.1 Bremerella sp. JC817
CCAGTCGGCTCGCAGGAACCAGAATGCCAGCGCCCAGCACAGGGCCGCACCGGCGTAGAAAACCGCGACACCCCATTGGACCCGTTTTCCGAGCCTCAGGGCGCTGGATCGGATTCCGACCAGCGCATCGTCCTCGCGATCCTGCAGGGCGTAGATCGTGTCGTATCCGATGACCCAGAGCGCCGCCCCGGCATACATCGCGAGGACCGCGTCCCAGTTGTCCCACCGGAATTGCGTCCATCCGACCAGCAGGCCCCATGTGAAGACGAGGCCGAGCCATGCCTGCGGCCACCAGGTGATCCGCTTCATGAAGGGATAGGCCGCGACGAGCGCCAGGCTGCCCAGCGCGACCAGTTGCGCCTCCGTACGCAGCTGGAGCAGGACGAGTAGGCCGAGCGCGCACAGGACGAACAGCCATCCCCATGCGAGGCGCGTGGAAATGCGGCCGCTGGCCACGGGGCGCGCGG
>NZ_JBFEFG010000141.1 GCF_040718835.1 Bremerella sp. JC817
GACCCTGTCCTCCACCCCGATGGGGAAATGCAGCTCGCAAGGCTTTCAATTCCGCGCGATCGGCCGCCGGGACCCCCAGTCCATGCCCTTCGATGAGTCCGACGGAATCGGGATCAATCGCCGATCGCCGATAGGCTCGACGGATTGCTCGGAGATGGCCCTTCGCGTCTGGCGCGGCCAATCCACGGCCCAGTCCATCGCTTGCCAGGCCCACTGCCTTGAGCACCGCATAGATTCGATCCTGGTTCCGTTCCGCATCTCGCAACCGTTTCAGCACGAGCACCCCAACACCTTCTCCGGGCACAAGGCCGTCAGAATCGGCGGCAAATGGCCGAGG
>NZ_JBFEFG010000142.1 GCF_040718835.1 Bremerella sp. JC817
GAGATCAGCATGGACGGTCGCGGCCGGGCATTGGACAACGTGTTCATCGAAAGATTGTGGCGAAGCGTGAAATACGAGCCCGCAATCACATGATCCGGCGGGGCGGTCTGCATTGCCTGGCTTAGTCGTTCCAGGTCGTACCAAAGCATGACCAGCGGCAGCACGATCGCAACTTCTTTGCAGAGCACCGCCGCGAAGCTAGAATTTGAAATATTGAGTCAGCCCTTTCTGACAATCGGCTCCTGATTCGTATTGCTTGAGGTAGATGTCCTCGTATTTCACGCTTCGCCACAATCTTTCGATGAACACGTTGTCCAATGCCCGGCCG
>NZ_JBFEFG010000143.1 GCF_040718835.1 Bremerella sp. JC817
TTTGTACCTGCGGTACGTCATTCTGCTCGGACGATCCTTCCGCAGCCTCCGAGGCCGCTTCGGCCTCCTCGGACGACGCGGGCAGGGCCGTTTCATCGAGGGTGTCGGCGTCCGGCTCCTCTTCGGGAGTCGAGACTTCCTCCAGCTCAACGGTGATGTATTCCAGGATCCGATCGATCGCCTTGCGTTCGAGGATCTGGGTCGCCAGGTTGTCGAGCTGGCCTTCCTTCTCAAGGCGAGACCGGACGCGACGCGGCGTCTCGTCCGACCGCATGGCGATCAGGCTGATTTCCTCCGCCAGGTCGTCATCCTCGACCTTGATCTCCTCGGCGTCGGCGATCTTCGAGAGCAGGAAGAACTCTTTCAAGTTCCTCAGGGTGACGTCGTGAGCATTGGCCCGAATCTCGG
>NZ_JBFEFG010000144.1 GCF_040718835.1 Bremerella sp. JC817
CAGTTCCGACTTCGGAACACAGGTCGCCTTCTCGAATTCGATCAGGTCTTGGACCGTGAAGGTTTGACCATCGACCTGAATCTCGTAGGAAGGAGCCGTTTCGCCGGGACCCGGAGCAGGCCATGGCATCGCCAGCGAGAAGTACCAGTACGCGTAAATCAGGGCCCCGCCCGCCACCGCGGCCACGGCCAGGCCGACGACGATCAAGCCCAACGCACTAATCAATTGCAGCGAGTTGATATAATCCCTCGGCTGCAACAACACCCAGACCGGCAAGACCGACGCCACATACGAATAGATCAGCAAGACCGCCACCCAGACGATAATCGGCCATGCCGCCAGCGAGGCGTTGAAGGTGTGCAGGGTCGCCTCGATCCAGCCGATTCCGGTCGCCAACCATCCCGGCGAGATCCTGCAGAACCGTCTGCAAGACATCAACAACGCCTTCGCTTCGGC
>NZ_JBFEFG010000145.1 GCF_040718835.1 Bremerella sp. JC817
CAGTTGTTCGAGGAAGGTCATTTCCCCCTCGTGATTGTGCCAGCTTACCTGAACTGGGAGCAAGCGGGTCGGCCGACTGGCTCTCGGATCGGATGCGCCCCCCGACGCTTCCCGAACCCAGCGGCAAGGCCGAGCGTCGTCGGGGCCGATCGGCCGACGAGACGCCCCCGGGCGATCCGATGACCGAGGTCCTGCGATCGACCCTGCTCGGCCCGGCGTACCTGCTCGGCCTGGTCCGGGTCGGCGAGGCGGGCCCGAGCCGCACCCCCGCGGTGCAACTGACTCTTCCGTCTTCGACGGCGCCACCAATTGCTTCGGCACTGCCGTCAGTA
>NZ_JBFEFG010000146.1 GCF_040718835.1 Bremerella sp. JC817
GCAGGAGTAATGAATTCCATCAGATGCGCTCCTTCTTTTCCATGTTCAGCGGCACGCCGCTGTCTTCCCGGCGCGCGGAGGGCCGGTCGCGCAGCGCCTCGATCTCGTCGGACAGCGAATAGCCCTTGTCGGTGACGATCCGTTCCAGGTTGACCATCCGGTCCTGCATGGAATCGAGCTGCCCTTTCAGCGCTTCATTCTCCGCCTTCAGGCGCTTCGTTTCGGCGCTGTCGCCGCGCTGCGTCTTGCCGCCCCATTCATCCTCGAGGTCGTAGCCGTGCTTGGCACGGATCCAGTTGTTGATCAGCCAGCCACCCGTGCGATTCAACAAGTGGAATTTAGAAGTCCAGCCAGCGCTTTATACCC
>NZ_JBFEFG010000147.1 GCF_040718835.1 Bremerella sp. JC817
GCTATTCGCACGCCCTTCTGTCCAGCGGTCTAGAGACTAGTATCGCTCCAAAAAGCCAAAAAGTCAAGTAAGAAGAACGATTTGCCCTTGACTTGGGGGAAATAGGGTAGATAGGAGATTTCATTGGCGACTTCATCTAATCGGAGATTATATCCGCCTGGGAAATCCGCCCTCTTCTGACAGATTGACGAAACTCGTCCTTCCTGCGTAGAACGCTTCTGAAGATTCAGAGGAACCTTGCTGGGCATGTCTGCGAAACGGCACATGACCATTGAGTGCTACAGCCGAATCACGCAGAAGCTTGTTGAACCCAAATTTCACCTGGTTGTTCACATCCTTGCGCGAAGTGACTCCCCTGTTGG
>NZ_JBFEFG010000148.1 GCF_040718835.1 Bremerella sp. JC817
CTTGACGTTGTCTACTTCGGGTGGCGCACTTGCTGGATCGCTTGCACGATGTTCGCGTAGGCGCCGCACCGGCAGATGTTCCCGCTCATCAATTCCTTGACGTCGGCGTCGGTCGGCCCGCAGGGTTCGTCGAGCAGCGCGACGGCGGACATGATCTGGCCCGAAGTGCAGTAGCCGCACTGGTAGCCGTCGCTCTCGACGAACGCGGCCTGCATCGGGTGCATCGCGTCGGGCGTGCCGAGGCCCTCGATCGTGGTGACCTCGGCGCCGTCGAGCATAACGACGATCTACCACGCACGCGAGTTTTCCTCGAAGCTGAATTAAAAGCGGCACAGCCGTAGTCGATTATAGCTCTTTGCTGAACAGCTGGCCTGTCAGCGATTGGTGTCGCGCTGGTTTGGCGGTGACTCTTTGCCATCGAAGGCGAGCTTGGCGAAGTT
>NZ_JBFEFG010000149.1 GCF_040718835.1 Bremerella sp. JC817
CTTCTTTGGTGTCGCCAAAGGTGACCGGCTCATCGACGGGCGTCACGGTGACGTCGTAGTCAAAGTACTGCCGGCCTTCGTAGACGGGCATGACGAAGTCGATCGCGGCGGCGTTGCCGTCGCCGGGGGCCTCGGGCTTCATGACGCCCCTCCGCCCGGCTTGCGCGCGATCACCAGCATTTGCCCGCCGAACAGCCAGTGGGCCGGGGGGAAGGCCAGGTAGAGGCGGACCAGGATCGGCCAGCGCGGCAAGCGGCTCTTGGTCGTATAAGGCAGGAACTTCGCCCGGGCCTCGATCACCTCATACCCGGCGATCCCGAGCGCCTCGGCCATCCCCTTCTCGCTCAGGGGCAAGGTGTGGTCGAAGAAGTCCCAGAAGGCACCGCCCACCACCCGGGCGTTCGGCTGCATGATGATCAACCGACCGCCCGGCCGGAGCACCCTGCGCAGGGCGCCG
>NZ_JBFEFG010000150.1 GCF_040718835.1 Bremerella sp. JC817
ACATCCCGGCGCGGAGCAAGGTTTCCTTGGCCGTGCGGTAGAGCCGCCGACGGCCGCCGACGAAGCCCTTGGCTTCCTTCAGTAAACGCTTCTTGGCCCGTCGGCGGGCCGATCCTTTCCTCGCGCGCATCGCTCAGGTTCTCGACGATCAGGAAGGTGGCTTGGGACTCGGAAATTCGATATCGATTCGAGGGGCGCCGATCGATCAGCGGGTCACCCGGCCGGGGGGGTGGCGGGGGAGTCCGCGGCCCCTTCGGTTTCGAGCTGCTCGTGGGCCTCGGCCGCGGCGGCGAGGGCCGAGGCGAAGCGGCCGTGGCCGGCTTCTCGACGCTGCAAGGCCCGGCTCAAAAGCTTTTTGGGAC
>NZ_JBFEFG010000151.1 GCF_040718835.1 Bremerella sp. JC817
CCCACGACCTCATCACCGAGCGGGTCGTCGCCGAGGCGAGCCTGCGCGAGAGCGAGCGGCATCTGCAACTCGCCGTCGAGATCGCCCGCATGGGCACCTTCGAGATCGACCTCCGGACCGACGCGGTCACGGTCAACGAGCCGGGCCGGGCCATCTACGGCTGGGACGACCGCCACGGCACGTTCACACGGGTCCAGCAACACTTCCACCCGGAAGACCGAGACGCCGTGATCCGCCAGGTTGCCGAGGCCCTCGACCCGGACGGGCCGGGCAGCTTCGAGGTCGAGCAGCGGATCCTCCGGACCGACGGCGCCGTCCGCTGGATCCGGGTCCGCGGCAAGGCCATTTTCGAAGGCGAGGGCGAGGGTGTCGGCGAGGTCGAGGGGGATGGCGAC
>NZ_JBFEFG010000152.1 GCF_040718835.1 Bremerella sp. JC817
TGACGGCGCTCGGGTCGAAGCGCAATTACGGCCTGCGGTACCTCCTGCCGCTGGCCCCGCTGGCCATCGTCTGGGTGTCGAAGCTCGCCGAGGAAACCCGTCCCTGGCGACGGCTGGCGGCCATCGGCCTGGTCGGCCAAGTCGTCGCGGTCGCGAGCATCCACCCGTACGAGCTGTCGTATTTCAACGCCCTGGCCGGGGGGCCGACCGGGGGCAGGCACATCCTGGCCGACTCGAATCTCGACTGGGGCCAGGGGGCCCGGTCCCTGGCCCGGCGTGCAGCCGCTAGGGCGGCCTCGGTACCTGCGTGCCCGGCTCCCACGACAATCACGTCATATTGATAACGACACTCCGATGCGTGCAGCGTATTTAACAGTGCCTCGGCTTCTCGATTGCGGACGCCGCATACGACGCGGTCTGGGTACA
>NZ_JBFEFG010000153.1 GCF_040718835.1 Bremerella sp. JC817
GCAGTGCCGTGATCAGGTTCAGCGTGGTGCTCGATCCGTCGATGATGACGGTCGCGCTGCCGCGGGAGTCGGCGACCACGTTGCTGTCCTGCGTCAGCGTGAGCCAGTCGGCAATCTGCCAGTCGAAATCCGTGCCGACCAGTGCCGCCAGCTCGTCCTCGACTACGCCGGTGACGAGTTCCGTCCGCCGATAGGCCGGGCCGGCCTTTACGGAGAGCGTCAAATTGTCGCCGTCGATCACTTTGTATCCGAGACCGCCCGACAAGGCGTAGCGAGCGTCGAAGCCCTGGAACGTGTTACGGTCGAACTGGGCTAGGCCGAACCCGAACAGGCGTTCGTTGATCTGGTAGCGCGGTTCGTA
>NZ_JBFEFG010000154.1 GCF_040718835.1 Bremerella sp. JC817
ATTGTCATGCATGAAGTCCCATGCGATCGAGATCAGCATGGACGGTCGCGGCCGGGCATTGGACAACGTGTTCATCGAAAGATTGTGGCGAAGCGTGAAATACGAGGACATCTACCTCAAGCAATACGAATCAGGAGCCGACGAAAGCCGCGCCGAACGGATCCAGGCAGCCGGCGGCAAGGCAGAGTTCATCTCGGCCGATACCCTCTCGCGGGAATCGCTCGCCGAACTTCGTGATCAGTGTCTCGAAAAGTTCGGCCGGATCGACATGCTGGTCAACT
>NZ_JBFEFG010000155.1 GCF_040718835.1 Bremerella sp. JC817
CCCACTGGGGATCGTTGGTCTTGTCGACGATGACCGCGCGCACGCCCTCCGCGAAATCGGGGCGCACGAGCACGCGGCTCGCGATTCGGTATTCCATCGCCATGTTGTCGGCGAAGCTGTCCAGCCGGCTGCTGTCGGCCAGCTGGCGCAGCGCCACCTTGCAGGTCTGCGGGCTCTTGCCACGCAGCGTCTCCAATTCCTTCGCCGCCCATTCGCTGTCGTCGCTTTCCAGCGAGGCAAGGATGGTCTCGAAATCGTCCGAAGCGAAGTGGCGCGATATCCGTTCTTCGTTCCCGGCCAGCCGCGCGGCTTCGGGTGTCTCGCCCATTTCCTCGAGAATCGCCGACAGGTTCGCCGGATCGTCGACGATGCGCGCCTTAGTTTCCGACAGGCGCTCGCTCGGGATGTAATGCGTGGCGATGCCGGCCCACAGGCATTCGGCACCGTCCAGCCGCGCGCCGGTCAGGGCGAGGAACTGGCCGAGC
>NZ_JBFEFG010000156.1 GCF_040718835.1 Bremerella sp. JC817
GGTCGCGGGGATCGACCGCGTCACAGACTCTTCAGGAACAGGATCAGGTCCGCCAGGTCGTCCGGGCCGAGCGGCTCCTCAAGTTGGTGCTCGTGCCCCTCGAACACGTCTTCGAGCGTGCGTGCCCGGCCGTCGTGGAAGTACATCCGCCGGCGGCCGACCCCGCGCAGCGAAGGCGGGTTGAACGCGGTCTGCCCCTGCTCGTCGCTCAGGCCCACGTCATAAACCTTTGCCGACGTGTACACCGGCGGCGTGTGGCAGCGGTCGCAGCGGAGGTCGCGGAAGAGGTCCGCCCCGCGAGCCACCGCCTCGGCGTCGAACGTCGGGTCGCCCGGGGCGGTCAGGGCAGGGGGGGGCGGCAGCGATCGGAGGAACGCCTCGATCTCGGCCGCCTCGCCGTCATACAAGGAGTAT
>NZ_JBFEFG010000157.1 GCF_040718835.1 Bremerella sp. JC817
CCAGGTAGACCCCCTTCTTCTTCAGCGCACCGATCGCGGGGCCGATGCGATTCCGCACGACCGCTTGGCCATCAACGGTTAAGCCCGTGACCGTCTGTTTTCCATTGAGATTGATCCTCCCCCTGCCCTGTGCGCTGCCCCCTTTCCCCTCCGCGGGCGCCTCCAGATCGATCTGGATTTTCCCGTCGACGGAGATATCGCCGTTGGGCTGGACCGTCGCCGGTCCGACCCCGATTTCGACCTCAGCCTTGGCCGCCCCGGCCGTGGCCGTGGCCCTCTTCGTCGGCGCAAGCAATGGGCCGGTGAGGCTGAGGGCAAACGCCTGGCTCTCCTCAGGCTTGGTATCGAGCGCGGGGAGGTTGTTGTCCCGGGCCGTATTCTGGCCCCATGTCGCGGAGCCCAGGCCCGGGACGGCC
>NZ_JBFEFG010000158.1 GCF_040718835.1 Bremerella sp. JC817
GCCGCGTCGAGCAGGCCGCCGAGGTCTCCCACGAGCTCGAACTCGACGCCCGGCGCCTCGACGCCGCGCTCAAGGCCGACGACGCCCGCCGCGCCGCCCACCGAGAGGCCGCCCGGCTCGACGCCGAACAAAATCGCTCCGCCCTCGCCCTCGACGACGCCCACCGCCGCGACCACCTCGCCTCGCTCCGCGACCTCGGCGTCGACCTGACCGCCTTCCTCACCCAGGGCCGCGCCGACCGCGTCATCGAGCTCCGCTCCCCCCTCGGCAGCAACGGCTCGACCCACGTCCACCTCGATCCGTCGTCCCCCGGCTCTCCCCGTTCGATCGCTCCATAAACCCTCGAAAGTGCCCGGTGTGCCCTCCGCCTCCCCCAGTCCCGTAGGGTCCGCTGTGCGGACCTCCCCATTTCATCAACGCTTTTTTCATGGGGATTAGGCACATAGTGAT
>NZ_JBFEFG010000159.1 GCF_040718835.1 Bremerella sp. JC817
TGGCGCCCGATCGGTCCGTTGCTGGTCAATTTCGGCGGCGAGTACGAGTGGAGCGCGTTCGGCAGCGATAGCAGCGACCGGGTGACCACCAGCATCGGCGGCGTCTACGGACAGCTCGGGATCGAGTTCGGTCCGCTCTCGGGCCGCGCCGGCCTTCGTTACGACGATCATCAGGATTTCGGCGGTACAGCCAGCTTCGGTGCGGATTTCAGCTACGCGCTCGCGGACAATCTGCGGCTGCGCGCCAGCGTCGGCGAGGGCTTCAAGGCACCGTCGCTTTTCCAGCTTAATTCCGATTTCGGCTATCCGGCGCTGGACCCCGCGCAGAGCACCAGCTTCGACCTCGGCCTCGCCTATGGGGACCGTTCGCAGGATGGCTATGCCGGTCTGCGGTTGGTGGTATTGTGAC
>NZ_JBFEFG010000160.1 GCF_040718835.1 Bremerella sp. JC817
GGCGAAACGGATCCATGGTTCGATCGATGCGTGTCAAGCGTTCGATCAACTATTGGGATCAAGCTAACGAACCGTTGGACGAAGAAGACTACTTGGAAGATTACGGTGTACCAAGGCCGCCAGAAGCGATGTTCCAAAACGTTTATGAGATCGCCGACTCGTTTGGAGACTTTCTCCACGATCGATGTCGACGGGCGCGAGCGAGAATTCTGGGTCTATGCTTGTTTGGGGAACAGACCAGGTTCGGAACCGATGACGGATCAGCAGTGCCAGCGATCATCCACCTTCCGAGTGGGTCGAGGCGCTGGAGAAAGTCTCCAAACGAGTCGGCGATCTCATAAACGTTTTGGAACATCGCTTCTGGCGGCCTTGGTACACCGTAATCTTCCAAGTAGTCTTCTTCGTCCAACGGTTCGTTAGCT
>NZ_JBFEFG010000161.1 GCF_040718835.1 Bremerella sp. JC817
GCGAGCAGGCGGTGGAGCGAGGGCGCCAGCCGCCTCCCCAGGGCGATCACCCCCCTCGTGATCCAGGACTCCTGCGAGGCGAACGCCGGGGGATAGCTGATGTCTCCGTTCAGCGGCCCGAGCACGAACGGGCGCCCGGTCCGCACGACCGTCAGGATCCTCGGGGAAATCGGGATCGGCTTGTGGACGAGGTCCACGCCGTCCATCGACTCGAGCAGCGAGGAGACGGTCCGATCCATCATGATCTTGAGCTCGAAAAGCCGGCGAAGCGAATCGAGTATGAAGCGAAACTGCCGTTTCCATCGACCGCCTCTTTCGAGCAAGCGGACGAAACGAACGAAGTGCAAGTCAGCGCCGAAGCAGCCCAGATGTGGCGGAAGGCCCTCGCCGATCGGATCGAGGACGAAGCCGAGAAGTATGTTCGTCGTCTGCGTCGATACGAGCCCGCGGATCGAGCCCGGCCGCCGGTTCATCCAGGATGAGCACCGAAGGATTATGGATCATGGCTCGGTCAGGTCAAAGACGACCTGGCTAGATATCCACTTGTCCGCAATACAAGAGCATGGCTTGAAATCCTGGCGTCTCTGCGAACGATCGCAGGGCAGTTTGAGTGAACAACATCGGCGGGAATTCGGCAGTTTCAGTGTGAGGTCGTAATGGCGAGTATCGGAGATGATATCTGGCTTCAAATAGAAGGAGC
>NZ_JBFEFG010000162.1 GCF_040718835.1 Bremerella sp. JC817
ATGGGGTCGAACGACCTGGCGATGGTGATCGCGTTCGCCGAGTCGGCCCGGGTCGTCTCGACCTACACGGGGAACAAGGCCCAGCTCCGCGACCGGATCGCCTCCGTCCGCCCGGCCCGATCGGGGACCTCGCTGCGAGACGCCCTCGAGGTCGCCGCCGGGCTGGCCAACCCGTCGAAGCAATTCGGCGAGGGGGAAATCGCCAGCGAGGTCCAACCGCCTCGGCTCATGATCTACACCGACGGCGGCTTCCCCGACGTGGAGGGCTTCAGTCTCGGCAACCTGATTCCCGAAATCGTGGTGCTGGGCGAACCGCCGAGCGAGGCCCAGTCGACCCCGGGCACGAC
>NZ_JBFEFG010000163.1 GCF_040718835.1 Bremerella sp. JC817
AACGGCTCGACCGTGATCGCATCCAGATAAGCGCACGGCGTCAGATATTCGACGTAACGCGCCACCGGGATCGAGGCCGAGAACTGCAGGTCCGCCGCCAGGCCCACGGCCGTGTTCCAGCCGTGCGGCACCACCTGCACGTTGTGCTCGCTCGCCAGCCAGGCAATCCGCCTCGACTCGGTCAGGCCCCCATTCTTCGTGCAGTCGGGCTGGAGGATGTCGACCGCCCGCCGCTCGATCCAGGGGACGAACGCCTGCCGCCTCGTCAGCACCTCCCCCCCGGCGATCGGCACCGGCGAGACCCTCGTC
>NZ_JBFEFG010000164.1 GCF_040718835.1 Bremerella sp. JC817
CGGACGATGGCCAGCCAGATGGCCACCGCCATCTTCGACCAGGTCGTCGCCGAGATCGACGCGACCGACCGCTCGGCCACCCTGCGGGCCGTCGGCACGACCATGAAGTTCGACGGCTTCCTTCGCCTCTATCGCGAGGGCCGCGACGACGCCTCGGAAGACGACGAGGAGAGCGGCGCCTTGCCCCCCCTGAGCGAAGGCGAAGCGGTCGACCTTTCCGACATCCTGCCGGCCCAGCACTTCACCGAGCCACCTCCACGCTTCACGGAAGCCAGCCTGGTCAAGCGGATGGAGGAACTCGGCATCGGCCGGCCCTCGACCTATGCCAGCATCATCTCGATCCTGCAGGACCGA
>NZ_JBFEFG010000165.1 GCF_040718835.1 Bremerella sp. JC817
CGCTTCGGAAGCGTGGTCATAAACCATGAGCATCCTCAAGGAAGCAACGTTCCGGCGATACTCGCCGTCAACACGTTGGCAAGCGTGGCCGCCAGCAAGGCCCGTAGCCCCAGTTGGGCCAAATCCGACCGCCGTTCCGGGACCAGGGACCCGATACCCCCCACCTGAATCCCGATCGAGCTGAGGTTCGCGAACCCGCAAAGGGCGAACGTGGCAAGGGTCACCGACCGAGGTTGCAATTGGGCCGCCATCGTTCCGAGTTGCCCATAGGCAACCAGTTCGTTCAGGACGAGCCGAGAACCGAGCAACCCCCCGACTCCAACGCAATCACCCCAGGGGACTCCCATCATCCAGG
>NZ_JBFEFG010000166.1 GCF_040718835.1 Bremerella sp. JC817
TTCCGAGTAGCGGAAACCACCGCTGACCAGGAAGTTCTTGGTGGCCTGAGCTTGCAGTTCCAGGTCCAAGACATTGACGCGGATCGACTGCGTCATGGTGGCGGTGTCGACGTCGACCAAACCAACGATGTCGTTGTCGGCTACGCCTGCCCGTCTGATCCTCTTCCGATGATCAACAACAAGCGTGGTGGTTACGCCAAATGCAACTATAAAGCCGCGTCGATCAGACGCGCCCGGCAGCGCGAACCGCCGGCATCGAACCCCAGGTAGAACTGCGCCATCGTGCCTCTCTCGCCCCGCCATATGAGGCCTTCCGGATACGCGGTGATCCGGGCACCCGCAATCCGCGCGGCAGCGCGAAGGGCGACCTATTGATGGCGGTTATGGCTGCATCGCCCGATGCTGGCATAGATGAGCCGCGCTGCTAAGCTCCCGCCATGCGAACTTTTACCGCGCTTGCAGCAGCCTGCCTTATAGCATCGCCCCTTGCCGCGCAGGAAGGCGCCCCGCCCGCGCCCTCGCTTCCGGCCCAGGCAGAGGACCAGGCCCTCCTGCAGCAGGTCGTCGCCATC
>NZ_JBFEFG010000167.1 GCF_040718835.1 Bremerella sp. JC817
GTAGGCCCCGCGATTCTGATCGACCGTTCGGCCAATCAGCGTGCAGTGCACATACCGCACCAGCGTTTGATAGATCCACCGCCAACGACTTCCGCAATCTCACCAGCATTCGTCCACTTCCAGCTCTCCGGAATATCCCAGCGAATCATTCGCTTATCTCTCCACCTTCAAGAATCGCGGTGAGCGCATCCACGGCCGGGCATTGGACAACGTGTTCATCGAAAGATTGTGGCGAAGCGTGAAATACGAGGACATCTACCTCAAGCAATACGAATCAGGAGCCGATTGTCAGAAAGGGCTGACTCAATATTTCAAATTCTAGCTTCGCGGCGG
>NZ_JBFEFG010000168.1 GCF_040718835.1 Bremerella sp. JC817
CGCGGCATTGGCGGGATCTTCCGCGATCGCTTCCACCGGCGCGGCGACGCCGGGCGAATAGGCGAGGCTGAGGTCGCGCTGGGTCGCCATCGGCTTGCTGGCCACGATCTCGATCTTACCGGGCCGGATCGCCTCGTGGTAATAGAGCGCCTCGCGCGTGGTGAAACCGCGTTGGGGTTCGTCGGCCATGCCGGTCATTTCCTTTGTTTCGCGTCTGCCTGATCGCGTCCGGCCCAGCGCTTAGCGAAGCCGTAGCGGCAGCACTAGGGAAAAGCCGGGGCCTTCCCTTCCCGAATCGGCCGGGGGGCGCTTAGGCAGGCCGGATGCCCGGCACCGATCCGACCGCTGCGACCCCGATGATGCGCCAGTACCAGGCGCTGAAGGCGGAGGCGCAGGATTGCCTGCTGTTCTATCGCATGGGCGATTTCTTCGAACTGTTCTTCGAGGATGCGAGGATCGCGGCGAGCGTCCTCGATATCGCGCTCACCACCCGTGGCGAGCATGGCGGGGAACCGGTGCCGATGTGCGGCGTGCCGGTGCACGCGGCGGAAAGCTACCTCGCGCGCCTCATCCGTGCGGGCTGCCGGGTCGCG
>NZ_JBFEFG010000169.1 GCF_040718835.1 Bremerella sp. JC817
TTGCAAGACAGTGCCGACTATTTGAAAGAGAACCTGCCGGCGATTGGGCTACCCGCATCGGCGCGACGCCATTCCCCAACGGAAAGGGAGGGATTCCGAAGAACCCGATGATACCAAAGAACTTAACCGGCCTCAAGGCGAGCTAAGTTTCGAGGATTGGGTCGGTTGTGCCGATCGGGCGAGGCGATTCGGCAACAGGGGTTGCGGGGAAGGTTGACGGGGGGGAAGAATGGTCGAGACTTTGAAGGAGCATTTCCGGGAGATTGGTACTGATGTTGATTCCCCCTGCGCGACGGGCTCGGGCACCCCGGAGACGGACGGGGGGTGCCCGGTTGCGGCTGGGCGTCGAGGGCCTGGAAGATCGGGTGGCGATGTCGGCC
>NZ_JBFEFG010000170.1 GCF_040718835.1 Bremerella sp. JC817
GCAATCAAAGGCTCAGTCCGACTCCCCTTCCCAACTCCAACCGAAGCCAGATCCAAGACAATCACCGACTTCACTCCTAGCTGAATGGCCTGATCGGCGATCTGCTCGGCCGCTTGGTGGCCGCGATCAGGCGAATATCGCCGAAGAAGAAGCCCAGCATCGCCGGTTGAGGCGACTCGTATCCTTCACCTTCGATCCGTTGGCGAAGGTTGTTGACCAGTTCTAGCTGGTTTGCAAGACGAACATCAGTACCGGTGAAGTGATCGAGTACACCTGGGACTACCGCAACCGCCTGGTGAGCATCACCAGCAAAACCAGCGGCGGCCGAGCCAATTTGGTCCTGCGACCTCCTTACGCGGCGAATGCTCCGCCAAGCTCGCCTCATCCACGCTTCACGCGGCCGTGATGATAGACCGGGATCTGGCCCCGCAGCTTCGCACGTGGGTAGAGATCATGACGGGCTTGTTCAGCGATAACTCATTTCCGCAGGAACCTTGGCG
>NZ_JBFEFG010000171.1 GCF_040718835.1 Bremerella sp. JC817
GGGCGGCAGCGTCACGATCCGCCAGAATGTCGCGGCAGCCACGGCCGAGCTTTTGTCGATCCAGGGTCGCTCGACGCTGGAAGCCGTTTCGTTCGGATGCCCGGGTGGATTCCCGGAACCGCAGGGCAACGACACCGCCAAGCCGGTGTCCGCGAAACTCGAGGCCTAAGGCAACCGATGATCGTCCCGCTTGTCTTCTGGTCCTTTCTGCTCGGCGCGATCGCGATCGGATGGCAGGCGGGAGATCGCGCGGATCGCCGCGTCCTCGTGGCGATCCTCTTGGTCTCGGCTCTATCGGCGGGGGCGCAATCCCTGCCCGAAGGCGTGACGCGGATCGGCGC
>NZ_JBFEFG010000172.1 GCF_040718835.1 Bremerella sp. JC817
GTTCTGATCCCCGCCGCACGTGTTGACGAACATCGCCGTCGTCCCCGGGAACGCTCGCTCCAGCTCAACCTGGGCAAACCCCGGGTAGTCGCCGCACCAGGTCGTGAAGCTCAGGGTCGTCGGGTGGCAGGCGTACCCGAACAGCACAGCGGCCTGCGACCCATCCGGCCGTTCGATGCTCAACACCGGCACCGAATGATCGACCGGCCCGGCCAGCGGTTCGCCGCGCTCGATCAATGCCGGCACCTCGGCCTCCGTATTGTTCCGCCGGTTCACCGCGAAGGTCGCCGACGATATCTTCGTCGTGTTTGTCAATGAAAATCGCCGCGGAGGTCTGAT
>NZ_JBFEFG010000173.1 GCF_040718835.1 Bremerella sp. JC817
AGACGAACGCCAGAAGAATCGCCGTCGCGTCTCGAAGCTGACCGATGAGTACGATAACGCCAAGTTCCTGGTCCCGCTCGACGTTCAGTCGGACGAAAACATCGCCGAAGTGATGAAGACCACTGAAAGCGAACTGGGCACCAGACCTGGGGAAGCGATATCGACGAAGGGGCTCATTCGCAAATGCGTGAGGCCTGCAAGCTGCCCAACGCTTCGGGTGCGGCGTTGATGCCTGATGCGCACGTGGGATATGGGCTGCCCAGCAAGATCGGCATCTTCTCGCATAGTCCCAGATTCCGCAGCGGAGCATGCCCTTCCGGAAATGCGAGGTTAGCTCGCAGACCGGTGCCATTCATCTGACGGCCAGCCCAGAACTTCTGGCAAGCGACTGCGAAGGTGATATGCCAGGATCGATTGAGACCGAAGCAATCCGGCGGCGGCTAGCATCGCCAGGCCCAGGGCCCGCAGGCAGCCCCGATCCTTACACCGCCACCAGCGAATCGCTTCAGCGGCTCGATCTAACGCCGGATGAAACCATCCTGCATGTGCACAATCACACGCTCGGGAAGAATGTCGTCTGGACCGTTCTCGGTCATCAGAATCGTGTGCTCGAATTGAGCGCTCAAGCTGCGATCGCGGGTACGAACCGTCCAGCCGTCGCTCGGATCGAGCTGCGTGCTCGGGCCACCGACGTTGATCATCGGTTCG
>NZ_JBFEFG010000174.1 GCF_040718835.1 Bremerella sp. JC817
TCAAATTCTATAGCCACGAACGCCCTCACCAGTCGCTAGGCAATCGAACCCCGTGGACCGTCCACACCAGCCAGCGACTTGGAGCCCAGCAATCCACTTAAGAAACCGGCTCCCGTGGTCCGAAAATTGGGGTCCACTTCAGACATCGCCTTGTCGTGGTTATGACAACTGGTATCTCGTGAGTGTCCTCACGGCCGGGTAGCACTGCCAACCACCATTTCCAGCTTCCGCATATTAAGTGTGCCACTGGCCTCTGGCCAGTGGCTTTGCTGCTGAATGAGGTTGCAACCTGGTCCCTGCTTCGCACTGGCTAGAAGCCAGTGGCACACGGGGGAGTAAATGGCTCAGCAGTGCCACCCCGCCAGTGTTGGGTATCACAGATATCTAAACTTACCAACAATTTGCAGGTTACTTGCCACTGCGTGTGTCATTGAAAATCTTCAAGGACTCGTAGTCGCTGGCATCGGCGAGGCCACGAGTCAATGTAAACAGGGACTCTGGTCTTGATGCTTCAGCCTCCAGGTACTTTTCAAGGGGATGGTATTGTTCTACTTGCTTGTGAAGCCTAGGCAAGCCGATTGATTCAATCACTTCCTTTCTTGCGTAGATCCCTCGTTGATCATGTCTCGCATTTAAATTGAGGTGAAAATCAAATATCGCCTGGTTGTAGTCGTCAGGAAGGTACATCAGAGATACCCACTCAACGGGGTTTCTTTCCTCGAGTTGACGCATCAGATTTGAAATCGTTCGGGGATAAGTCACGTATTTCTCTCCCTTCGACGCCTCTCCTTTAAAAGACATGTGTGAAATTGCCAAGTCCGCTAAGCGGAAAATCGATTGGGCAAAAGTGATCCACTTCAACCAAGCAGAGGACGTTAGCTCAAAATCGTCGTACAGCACTAAGCAATATATGGTCGGTTCCGATCTCATGGTGAACTTACAGATCCTTGGGAATCGGCTTTCCGGAGTGCTTTGATGGAATATTTGTCAATTTGCATTTTCCAACAAGATCTCCCAGTTCCTTTTTAATGTCTTCAAGTTTATCTAATATTTCATTGTCAGTCTGCGACTTGCTGGGGGCCTCATAGCCATCAATCTTGCCATCGGCTGGGTAGCACTGCCAACCACCATTTCCCGCTCCCGCATCTTAGGTGTGCCACTGGCCGCTGGCCAGTGTCTTGATGACTGAACCAGGTTGTCGACCTGGTCCCTGCTTCGCACTGGCTAGAAGCCAGTGGCACACGGGGGAGTAAATGGCTCAGCAGTGCCACCCTGCCGGAAGACTTGGAAGATTGTATTTCGACTTCATCGCGCGAGAGTGCGTCAAGCCCTACCACATGGAACGGCCGCATATTCACTTTAACTCGGGCGCAAAACACCTTCATCGCGGCCTTACACTCGTTGTCGCATCATCACCTTTGGCTTTGGAGGGATGGAACCAAGTGATCTTTGTGCCAGGTCAAATTCGTGGTTTTACTTTTTGCACAGCACCCAGGTTCTTCGACTCTATTGCCTTCACGGCATCTGCAAATATCGATTCAATTGCCTTATCCGACGACTGTCGATCAACAGGGATAGCGAATACCTTCTTAAGCACAATTACTGTTTCATCCTCTTCGGCAAATACAATTGAGCCAACCGGATAGATTTTCCCTTCGCCGAGTGAATTCTCGACTGAAACACCTGCCTTGGTTGTGCTGACACAGCAGGGCTCAGGTGTGCTATCGCGGCGGATGAACAGCATCTCACCAAATTGCTCCCCCGCTATATTTGATGACGTAACGGCCACTCCCTTCCAAAGTATCCCATTAAGAGTGAGCTCAAGTGGTCGAAACTGATAATGCTTCTCGGGGTCGCTGCACCCGAAGTTGGGCAGGCATAACGCAAAGATGACCGTAGCGTATATTGGCAGCGTTCGTTGTGAGATCCAATTTGCGTAGTGTTTCATTGTGCTACCTACTAGGCACTGTCAGAAAACGGTAATTTGACTTTCAATTCCGGACCTCCAACCGTTGAAGAGCACATTCTCTTTTCAACACATAGAGGTCCATCATGGCACGCCATTGCCTTACCGATGATCAATGGGAATTGATTGCTGGCATCTTTCCGCCGCCTGCTCGCACAGGCCGGCCACGAGTCGATCGACGGATGGTGGTCGATGGCATTCTGTGGATTCTGCGAACCGGGGCTCCCTGGCGTGATCTGCCGGAGGTGTTCGGTAAATGGGGTACGGTGTACGACCTGTTCGCGACGTGGAACCAGGACGGAACGCTCGATGAAATCCTGGATCTGCTGCGTTCTGCTCACGTGGACGCAGGAGCGATCGACACCGAGTTGTGGTGTGTCGATGGAACGACCGTTCGAGCGGCCAGATGTGCTGCCGGAGCCGTGAAAGGGGGCGGATGAAGAGGCTAGCTGTGAA
>NZ_JBFEFG010000175.1 GCF_040718835.1 Bremerella sp. JC817
AACGGTCAACGACTGCAAGGCAACGACGACTCGAACGGCAACATCGACAGCTACCTGACTGTGAAGGCTCCGGAAGACGAAGAACTGGTGATCCGCGTTCGCGATCACCTCGGTACCGGCGGTCCTTTGAGCCGAAGAGTACGTCGGCGACCTGTTGCTGAACCTTCGGTCCCCAGAAAATCGAGAATCCCTCCGTTGACTCCGGTAGAATACGGCAGACACGACATGTTCTTGCACCATTAACCTCGACAAAGGACGCGCAAGACCTGGCCGGTCGAAACACCGCCGAACAGAAACAGGGCACAAAAGACCGGGGCCGCGGCCATGATCAGCGCAAAACTCGGCCGCGAGCTGGCCCGGATGGAGGACGTGCCCCGCGACGCCGAGACGATCGTCGTCCCCGTGCCCGACACGGCAAAGGGGGCGGCCGATGCGATGGGATTCGAGCTGAATATCCCCTCCGTCGAAGGCCTGATGCGCAATCGGTACCTCGGCCGGACTTTCATCGAAGGGACCGCCGACCGCGAGGCCAAGGTCCGGC
>NZ_JBFEFG010000176.1 GCF_040718835.1 Bremerella sp. JC817
TACAGAGGGGGGAATCCTTGATGAAGGAATCCGAGATACTGGACGACCTGGCCCGCGTGCTTTCGGATTTCCAAGGGCGAGAGTACTCCGACCTCATTGGCCCTGAAACGCGCTTTTTCGCCGACCTGGGCCTCGCGTCGATCGACGCCGTGGTCCTCGGCGAAACGCTCCAGGCGCATTACGGTCGACCTCTCCCGTTCGGCGAACTGATTGCCGAGCTCGGCCGTCGTTCGAATCGCGACCTTTCGATGGGAGAGCTAGCTTCGTTCCTTGCCAGACACCTCCACGACTGATCGGAGTCCGAGCTGATGCCCCATCGAGCGGTCAATGGCCTCCGGCTCCATGTGCAGCATGCAGGGGAAGGCCCTGATGTGATTCTCATTCACGG
>NZ_JBFEFG010000177.1 GCF_040718835.1 Bremerella sp. JC817
GACTCGACCAGGCGCTGCGCCAGGTTCACCGGCAGGTCGAGGCGCCGATGGTGGGCCAGCTCGTGGGCGAGGACGGCGTCGATCCGAGGGGGGTCGGCCCCCTCCAGCCATCGCCCCGGCAGGAGGACGACCGGCCGGGCCAGGCCGCAGAGGCACGGCTCGGTCAGGGTCGGGTGGACGAGCACCCGGGGCCCCCGGCGCAGCCCGAGCCGCCGGGCCAGGTGGTCGGCGCGGTGCTGGATCGGCTCGGGGGCGGGTTCGGCCGCCCGACGCCGGGAGACGCTCGCGATCAGTCCCATTGCCACCATGCAGAGGAGAGGTAGGGCGATCAGGGACCAGGCGGC
>NZ_JBFEFG010000178.1 GCF_040718835.1 Bremerella sp. JC817
GAACGGTCGGTTCCACCCTGTCTGCAAGGAAGCCATCCGCCATGCTGACCGAAGCCGCCCTGAAAGTCCTGACCTACGCCCTGCGGCGTTAGCTGGAAGAGGTTGACGTTGTTGGGTGTTCAACAGAGCAATGCAGGCATACCTCTTCCATGCTGCCGTCGAAGTCTTCGGGAAAAGGATGCACGACGGCACTATAGCCTTCCACCGCGATCACCAGTTGGGGCTGTGGCTTTCCACGCGACGGCAGTTATCAGAAGCGGGGCGGGCCGAAGCTTGGCTTCTTTGCCGATTCGTTCGACGGCGGATCGCTGACGATGGTGCGTTACCCGGCCGGTTCGCTCTCGC
>NZ_JBFEFG010000179.1 GCF_040718835.1 Bremerella sp. JC817
GCGATGTCCGAATAGTCCTTCGATCGCTGGTCGGTGTTCTCGATCAGCAGGGAAATCGGCGTGCCGGTGGTCCGTTGCTGCCCGTCCTCGTCCGCGAATACGCCCGACAGGATTCGCACCGCGTCGGCCTCCTGCCGCTGGGTGGTGAACTTGTTCTGCCCGGGCTTGCGTGCATCCAGGAACGGCTGGATATCGCTTTCCGACAGCGCGATGCCCGGAGGGCAGCCGTCGACCCTGGCCGGATGTTGCGCGCATCACTCGCATGCTCCATTGTGAAAACGATACCCCTGCGGCACTGGCCGGTTATGCCGAACGCTTTCA
>NZ_JBFEFG010000180.1 GCF_040718835.1 Bremerella sp. JC817
CGTTACATCAAGGACTACCTCCGCTGCATCGACTCGGTCGACGAGAACGTCGGTCGCGTGCTCGATTATCTCGACGACGAAGGTCTCGCCGAGAACACGCTGGTGATGTACACCTCGGATCAAGGGTTCTATTTGGGCGACGATGCAGCGTCTGCGGAATCGACCGAAACCAAGGCTGAAGAAAAGAAGGATGGCAAGAAGAAGCCAACCATCCAAGAGATCCGCCGCGAGAAGCGTAAGCGTCAGAAAGAAAAGGAACGTGCCAAGAAGCCAACCATTCACCTGTGTCCAGCTGCCGCCGCACTCACGATCGCCATAAACCTTATTCACGATAGCACTTACGGTGATATCCAAGCACACTGACCATGACGATCTTGGCATTGGCATCGAATTCCATAATGTTTTCGAGCCCGAAAATGCCGTCGAATTCAGGCATCACAATGTCGTCCTTTTGTTTAACGGCTTCGGCGATCTTGGCGTCGAGGAACTCGCGGGCCGATTCGGCATCGCGGATGCCTCGGCAGATCAGAAGTTGAGCGACGACTGGTGGGACGTTGGCGGTGCGTTCGAGATCGCGAACCACGGCCATGTCGTGCGGC
>NZ_JBFEFG010000181.1 GCF_040718835.1 Bremerella sp. JC817
GCAGAATGACCGCGGACCAGCCAAGGTATTCGTACTTGATACGAGATGGTGGCAACTCGCCGAACGTATCGTGGAAGTTATGGACGGCGAGACCGATTTGTTTCAGGTTGCGCAAGGCGGTGATCACCGACGTGCTGGAACTGCTCGACCTGACCGGTCTCTTCGACATAAGGCAAGATGTAGACCAACCACGAACTGCCCCAGTTTGTGGTATTGGCGGCGTCAACACCAAACGGAGGTTGATCCTGGGCGCCACCTGGGTAAAGCGTTGGAAGGTGTCGTGATGGTTGTGGAGTGCCAGGCCAATCTGTTTCAGGTGATTGGTGCATTGCATTCGTCGAGCCGCTTCGCGGGCTTGTTCCGTTGTACGAACCATTGTTATAGGTTCCCTCAACGGCGTATTGGGAAAAACGCCGCGAGATCTCGCGGCGTTTTTTTATGATCAGATATCGCTCAAGCGGGAGAAGGAAAACGGCTTCGCATGAATAACATATACCACAAATTCGCCGGCCGCAGACGAGGATCAACGGGTGCGATAAGATGAGTAATTCCCCGCCGCCTTCGGCAGTGGATGCCATCCACATCGGAACAGCGTAGTGTAGGGAAACAGTGTAGGCGAATTTGTTTATATATCGGTGGTCGCCGTATAATTAAAAAAAGGGG
>NZ_JBFEFG010000182.1 GCF_040718835.1 Bremerella sp. JC817
TGACGCTGGCCTTGGCAACAGCCGGAGCTGGCTTGGTGGAAGTAAAACCAGCCTGTCAGGATACCTCCCTTAATCAGGAAGATCATGCCTGAGATGATCGCCAGCAAAGGCGACAGCTCGAGCGGTGCCAGTCCCAACAGCGGCCTAGTTCGACAGGCCATTAGCCAGGTTCAGGAGGCTTGATTGAATGGAATCAAACACGCAGGAAGATCAACCTCCAGGCGACATGCTCGAAAACGTTAAAACCGCGACGCGGTTCTTGACCACGCCCTTGCGGGTTTGACCGACTTCCAGTTCCTTGAGCAACGATTCGCGATCGCTCTTACGCTTACGTTCGATGAGCGAACGACGGCTGACAACGATGTTGCGACGTTCGGCATCGATGACTTCGATCACGTCGCCACCTTGCACCCAGCCGATGTAGGAGTGGTCGTTGTGCACGGACTTGGCACTCCTGAAGACTTGAAGAAGTTTCTTAAGAACGATGCCTGCGAAAAAGCCC
>NZ_JBFEFG010000183.1 GCF_040718835.1 Bremerella sp. JC817
ATCCTACGGTGCCATAGGCACGATGAGCGCTTCCTGATCCACCAGGTCGCCGCGGGCGGTGTTGATCAGGCTGCTGCCGGGTTTCATCAGCGCGATGCGGCGCGCATCGATCATCCCGCGCGTTTCCTCGCTGGCGGGCGAGTGGAGCGTCAGGATATCGGCCTGCGCCATGAGGTCGTCCAGGTCCGCGACATAGCGCGCCCCCAGCATCCGCTCGACCGCTTCGGGCACGCGCTTGCGGTTGTGGTAGGCGATCTCCAGGCCGAAGGCGCGGGCCCGGTGCGCGACCGCCTGCCCGATGCGCCCCATGCCGACGATGCCGAGTGTCTTGCCCG
>NZ_JBFEFG010000184.1 GCF_040718835.1 Bremerella sp. JC817
GTCCGCTTCGTCTGGATCGGCAGCGGCATCCTCCGCGACCGGCTCGAAGCCGAGGCCGATCGGCTCGGCATCCGCCACGCGATCCGCTTCACCGGCCTCGTGCCGCCGGATCGCATCCCGGAGTTGCTCAACGCCTGCGACGTGGTGTTGCACCCGAGCTATCGGGAAGGGCTGGCGAGGGTCTTGCCCCAGGGCTTGATCGTCGGCCGACCGGCGATCAGCTATGACGTGGACGGCGCGCGAGAGGTCGTCCTGCCGGAGACGGGCATCCTCGTGCCCTTCCTCGACCGCGATCGGCTGGCCTCGGCGATCCTCGACCTGGCCGGGAAC
>NZ_JBFEFG010000185.1 GCF_040718835.1 Bremerella sp. JC817
GCGACGTGGAACCAGGACGGAACGCTCGATGAAATCCTGGCGACCGTTCAGATCCTTCAGCGGCGGTCGCCTGGCGAGTATGAGACGTTCGATGAGATCGATCTGACCGGACAGCTTAAGAAAGGAGAGAACGAGTTCGACATCGAACCAACCTCGTTCAATATCGATCCTGCCCGGATCCAGGAACAAATCACGCCGAACACCAAGGCGATCATTCCGGTTCACTTGTTCGGCCAGTGTGCCAACATGACCGAGATCAAAGCCAATCGTATGCAGGACCTGGAAGATATCTACTGGGCCCTGATGAACTGCACCGAATTCGCCTGGAACCACTAAGGATCTGCCATGAATCGCTTTCCCAACATGCTGGGGTTCCGTCCTGGTTCCACGTCGCGAACAG
>NZ_JBFEFG010000186.1 GCF_040718835.1 Bremerella sp. JC817
CTGCGGATGCCGCGGAGTTCTGGGCCATGAGTGCTGGTAGTCCTTTGGATCGCGCGGGACCTGGGCCTGAACCCGGCGTGCGCCCGCGTCCCGCGAGGAAGCCGCACCCGGTACGAATGCGCGCGACCTAGGCCCGCCGGACGTGCTTTGCAACACCCGAGCCGCAGGAAACGCGACATATTGCTGCAAATGCAATGCGTTTGCAATAGGCGCCCGATATCGGCGCTATTCCAACGACGCGACAGCCCCCGTGCCGGTTCCCGTATGGATGAGGTTGGTCAGGACTAGCCGGTCACCGTATACGGCGCACCGTCGTCCTCCTCGCGCTCGCGGGCGAGGAGCATCGAGGCCAGGTGGTCCGGCACCGCACGGCTGAAATAGAAGCCTTGGCCGAGCGTACAGCCCGCCGCGCGCACGGCCTGCACC
>NZ_JBFEFG010000187.1 GCF_040718835.1 Bremerella sp. JC817
GCCCCGCCATGGCCAGCAAGACGCCCTGCGGATCTTCCGGCCCTCGGATGATCAGATCGACCTGAACCCCTGCTTGAGAAGCGGCATAGAGCGAGGCGATGGTGCGGGGGTCGACGAGCGAGTTCATCTTGGCGATGATCCGGGCCGGTCGCCCGGCCTCGGCGTGCTGGCGCTCGCGGTCGATCATCTCCAGGACGCGATCGACCAGGTGATAGGGGGCGACGACGAGCTTCTGCCAGTCGTGCCCCTGGGAGTAGCCGGTCAGGAGGTTGAACAGGGCCGAGGAGTCGTCGCCGAAATCGGGGCGGCAGGTGAAGAGGCCGAGATCGGTGTAGAGCCGGGCGGTCGTCGGGTTGTAGTTGCCGGTGCCGAGGTGGATATAACGCCGGATGCCGTCGGGCTCCCTGCGGACGACGAGCGCGGCCTTGCAGTGGGTCTTGAGGCCGACCATGCCGTAGACGACGTGGACGCCGGCCT
>NZ_JBFEFG010000188.1 GCF_040718835.1 Bremerella sp. JC817
CAGATTCGCTGCGCCCGGCCGCTGCGTCGCAGCCGGTGATAGGCCTTCTGCAGGGTGCTGAACTCAGGCGTCGACCGCAGGCCGATCGCCTCACGCCAGCTCGGGCTGTCGGCCAGCTTGGCCGCGATGCCGCGGTAATCGTCGGCCTCGGCCAGCTTCAGGACGATGCAGGCGAAGAGCTGCGGCTGGGTGAACGTCTTGGGACTGTTGCGATGGCTGTAATCCGGCAGCACGCCGCGGGCGACCTCGTGAGCCGCCTTGAGAATCGCGATTGGCGACTTGCTCAGAGTGCTCATGATCCCACCTGCCTGAATCGACTCAGATGCTTGATCAGACAGAACCGCAACAACTATTCCACCGAGCTGGTTCGCTCCGTGGCGGGGCGCACCGTGGGGCGCCGGGGAGTGGGCGGAGGCTGATTGCAGGATTCGACAGCCAGGGGCCGGGGCCGGTGGGAGGGGGTGTGCGCGCC
>NZ_JBFEFG010000189.1 GCF_040718835.1 Bremerella sp. JC817
CTCGTGATCACGTCGCCGGCCGGGGATGGCGTTGTCTGACGATCTCGCCAAACTTTTCGCAGCCAGGCTTTCAGATTGAAACGTTCGCTTTCGCGGAACAACTGACGAAGGATGGTCGCCTGAATAACTTCGCGGAAAACAACATCGCCGTTGTCGATACCAACACCTTTGAGTCGAGATCAGCATGGACGGTCGCGGCCGGGCATTGGACAACGTGTTCATCGAAAGATTGTGGCGAAGCGTGAAATACGAGGACATCTACCTCAAGCAATACGAATCAGGAGCCGATTGTCAGAAAGGGCTGACTCAATAT
>NZ_JBFEFG010000190.1 GCF_040718835.1 Bremerella sp. JC817
GATTCGGCCATCGAGCTGGGGGCCCTGCCGCCGGGGGTGAACCCGGTGTTGGCGGTCGACCTGACCGGGGACGGCAACGACCTGGCCGTCGGTCGGGCGAACGTGGTGCAGGTCTTCGACGCGAAGACGGGCCAGGAGGTGATCACGCTCGGAGGTCATCAGGATCTGATCCAGTCGATCCGGTTCAGCCGGGACGGCAAGCGGCTGGCGGCGGGGAGCTACCGGATCGTGACCGTCTGGGACGCGCCGACGAGCGAACTGGCCCGGAGCTTCGACGCCCTGGGGGCGAAGGTCAACGCGATCGCGGCGTCGA
>NZ_JBFEFG010000191.1 GCF_040718835.1 Bremerella sp. JC817
GCACGCGGTGAAACCGCACCTCATCCCGATCCGTGTCGAGCAGCGCCACGGTCCATTCCCTCGCCCGGTGGAGGGCCCCCGGGTTGACCTGGCGGATCGGCCCGTCCCGCTCGTCGAGCTATTGATGCGAGTGGCCGAAGAGCAGGTAATCCGGCTCGGCCGCGAGCAGGCGCCGGAATTCGCCCGTCAGGTGGCCGTGCGTGACCCCGACCCGGCGCCCCGCCAGCTCCAGCTCCGCCGCCCAGCCGTGCAGACTCCCGCCGGTCGCCCCGACCGCCCGCTCGATCCCCTCGAGGTCGAAGTCGTTATTCCCGAGCACGTAATGGCACGCGAGCCCCGCCCCGGCGACCGTGTGCACGACCGACGCCTCGGTCAGGTCGC
>NZ_JBFEFG010000192.1 GCF_040718835.1 Bremerella sp. JC817
GTCCAGTCGACCGACCAGAGGTCCTTCGGTAGAGCCGCCCGCAGCCTCGATCGCGTCTTCCAGTTCGTGGATGCGGGGCCGCCAGGGTGGTGAGGCCGACGCTTCCCGAGGCCCCTTTCAAGGTGTGGTAACAGCGGCCGAGTTCGTGGAGCGTCTCGGAGTCGTCGCCGCGTCCGAGTCGAAGGACGAGGTCTTGAATCCTGGAGAGCAGGTCGGCCAGGTCAGCGATGAGGATGGCCTGCAATTCGGCGTCGAGCCCCAGCGTCGCGACCTCCGAGGCCGGGTCGGTTCGTGGGGCAGAGTCCGGGCCGCCGGGCGCCGACCGAACGGGGGGCGAAGGAGGGGGGGCCTCGATCCCCGGGTCTTCGGGG
>NZ_JBFEFG010000193.1 GCF_040718835.1 Bremerella sp. JC817
GATGAAGACAAATACGGAATTCGCGTGACTATCGAAGATGCTGGCGTCGACAACATTGCCGATATAAGCGATGGACTGCCACACGAACTATCGACAGAGGATGGATGGATAGCTAAGTACAGTCGTTACCCCGAGATTCGCTGGAACCAGCCCGATTTCTGCTGGCTGACCCTTGTGGGGTTCTGGGCCTCGCGGTAAGATACGTGTTTCTAATTTCCCACTTGACGCCAACTATGCATGTAAGGCCTTGCGGGAACTTAGCTTACGAA
>NZ_JBFEFG010000194.1 GCF_040718835.1 Bremerella sp. JC817
GCCTGCTTGGGCAGGAGTCGATTCCAGGCGACAAACGCAAGCATCGCAACCAGCCCGGAAACCTCGAACCCAAGCAGGAATGGCTTTCGCTCGCCACGGTAGAAAGTGAGGCGGTAAAGACCGACAAGCAGGATGTTTGACATTAAGAATACGCCAACCGCCTCGATGAAGTCCTGAAATGATCGAGTTGAAGTGACCTGACGGTATATGCCACAATTGATGGCAATGGTCATCACCACGATCATCAATTTGGCGATTGAGAGGCGGGGCATCCTCATGGCATCCCTCCAGTGGACGGTGGTATGTCTTGATTCTGTGGGATCATACCAAATACATCCAACGAGGCAATGGCGATGGGGCAATCGCAGTACGAACTGTTCAGCATCTTGATCCCGGTCTACGG
>NZ_JBFEFG010000195.1 GCF_040718835.1 Bremerella sp. JC817
CTCCCTCGGGAGGAGGCCCTCGGCAACGCCCCGAAGCGGAACCACGAGGCGTTCCTGGTCCCCGCCGTCCTCCAGTGACCGTGACGGCCCGACGGCCCGTGCCTTCGCCCCTCGCCGCCATTCCTTCGCAATCTCCTCTTCCATCGTCATTGAGACAGGATCACGCTGTTCATGGACCCGCTGGGCGCGACTCTCTCCGGCTTGCTGGACGGCTATCACTCGGGCACCTTTTCGAGCGAGGAGGCCGTCGGCGCCTTCGTCCGCCGGATCGAGGCCCACAACGGCCGGCTCAACGCCCTGATCGACTTCGATCCGGCCCCCGCCCTGGAACAGGCCCGATCGATCGACGACCGCCGCCGGCGAGGAG
>NZ_JBFEFG010000196.1 GCF_040718835.1 Bremerella sp. JC817
CATGGGTCTGTAGGCACTCGCATCGGCAAGCTCGAAAATCCGGGAGACCCTACGCCCGTGCGGGCCGCGCACACAGATAGCGCGGGCCACCGCGCCCATAGCACGCGGCTATACGGCGTCGATCACGCTCGCGAGCAGGTCGAGGAAGTCGGCCCCGACGCGTGAAGGAGGCCGGGCCTGCAGGTATACCGCGTTGATATTGAAGGTCAGTGCCGGCTGGAGCGGCCTGCTTTCCAGACCCGAAGCCACCGCCGATTCCGCCGTGAAATTGTCGACGATCGCCATGCCGAGACCAGCCCGCACGAGGGCAGCCGCAATGTAATAGGTGCGCGAGGACGCGGTCTCGGTCAGCGTTAC
>NZ_JBFEFG010000197.1 GCF_040718835.1 Bremerella sp. JC817
GGTCGTCTCCCGTGTCGCTCAGGCATGTGCTGCGTCAAGCGTCGCGTGCTGTTTCCCGTCTCGCAAGGTGGACTGCCCGCCGACGAATTATCGCTGGCCGAAGCCCTCTAGCCAGGCGGCTTTGGTACCGCTTGCATTGGCTAATGGCACCTGGGTAATCACAAGCTGTTTCTGCCAACCACTCCCGGCGGATCGCGGCGATGATGTCGGTCAGGTCTTTTCGCTTGGCACGCGGCGCTTCGGCCACGACGATCAAGCGTTCTTTGTCGGCGCGAAGGCTTCGCCATCTTTTGCCCGCGGGACGCGATAGTGCAGAACCACGCCGGTTACACTTTTGCCCGCCGTGCAACAGGCCCGTGAGTCGGCCCGACGCATGACCTGCACCAATAATTTGAAGCAGTGGGGCATCGCCATGCACAACTATCACGACACGATTAA
>NZ_JBFEFG010000198.1 GCF_040718835.1 Bremerella sp. JC817
CGGATGCTCCAGGAATACACCGTCTTCATCACCGACTGGGCCGATGCCAAGACCGTGCCGCTTCACGAAGGGCGCTTCGACCTCGACGATTACATCGACTACCTGATCGCCTTTCTCGAGCATATCGGCGAGGAAGGCGGCGATCCGCGCCCGCATGTCATGGCCGTCTGCCAGCCGTCGGTGCCCGCCTACGCCGCCACGGCGATCATGAACGCGAATGACCATCCCAACCGACCCAGGACGCTGACCATGATGGGCGGTCCGATCGACACGCGCGAATCCCCGACCACGGTCAACGATTACGCGATGGAGCGGCCGATCGGCTGGTATCGGCAGAACGTGATCGCCACCGTGCCGATGAACTATC
>NZ_JBFEFG010000199.1 GCF_040718835.1 Bremerella sp. JC817
GCATCGATGGCGCGGCCCGGCGCAACCGGCTGTTCTCCAAGGCAGCGGAGCGGTGGCGGGCCAATCCGCCGGCAAATCCCGTGATCGCCGCCGGCGTGACCAGCGCGGCGCCGGCGCTGGCTCGCCTCTTGCGGGTCGTGACCGAGATGCCGCAGGGCGCCGTCGTCCTGCCCGATTTCGACCTGACACTTTCACCGGAAGTGTGGGACGAACTGGGCCGGGCGGGGGCGGGCACTCCGCCCTTCGCGCCGGAAGATGCGGTCACGCACCCGCAATACCACCTCAAGCTGCTCCTCAACCGGATGGCGATCGCGC
>NZ_JBFEFG010000200.1 GCF_040718835.1 Bremerella sp. JC817
GGCGGACGAGTGTTTCGGCCTCGGGTGCGTCGGGATCGACCGGGTTGGGCGATCATCACAGACGCGCGACGCAATCGGTCCGATCCCGATCCAACGGTCAGCGGCGCGTCGGGCCGCAATCCCCGTGTGCAGACCGTCCGGTCCGGAAGACAGGCACAGACGCTCGTTGATGCAAGGGGGCCGGGCCATCCCTGTGCCCGTTGGTGCCCCCTTGCCATCGCATCCGTGCCTCCTCCCGACGCCCGCGGTACCTCTGCCGCGACAGCGAGTCTCCCCGGTGTCGCGGGAGGCCGGGCGTCGTCAACCTCCGAAGCGGCGAGTGCTGACCGGGCGATTCCCGGGCGGCTC
>NZ_JBFEFG010000201.1 GCF_040718835.1 Bremerella sp. JC817
ATCCAGCTCTTCGGCCGCGTGCGGAACTATCGCGACGAGCCGGCCGAGGCGGTCGCCCGGCTGCTCCGCCACGAACTCGACCAACCGATCGGCGAGGGTCGATTGATCGACGCCATCGAGGTCTCCTTGCCGGCCCGGGGCGCCCGCTCGTTCAAGTTCGACCTGCCCGACCCGGGGCCGGTCGGGCTCGAGGTCCGGCTCGACCTGCAGGACGACCTCGAGCAGGACAATCATGCCTATGCCGCGATCGGTCGCCCGCGTCAGGCCCGGGTCCTCGTGGTCACGTCCGGGAATCGTTACCTGCTCAACGCCATGACCACCGCCACCGCCGGCGACGCCGCCGAGGTCGTCGAG
>NZ_JBFEFG010000202.1 GCF_040718835.1 Bremerella sp. JC817
TGATCGCCGGCGAGCAGGACCCGGAAACCCTGGCCGACCTGGCGTTGGGGCGGTTGCGGGCCAAGCTCCCGGCGTTGCGGCAGGCGTTGCGGGGGCGTGTGACGGATCATCACCGCTTCCTGCTGCGCATGCACCTGGAGCACCTGGAAGCGCTGGAGGGGATCATCGGTCGGCTGGGCGAGCGGATCGAGCAGGTGATGGCCCCATTCGCCGAGGCGGCGTCGCGGCTGGAGACGATCCCGGGGGTCAGCCGCCGGATCGCCGAAGTGATCGTGGCCGAGATCGGCGCGGAGATGGGGCAGTTCCCGACGGCCGGGCACCTGGCGAGCTGGGCGGGGATGTGCCCGGGCAACAACGAGAGCGCCGGTCGGCGCCGCAGCGGCAAGACGACCAAGGGGAGCCGTTGGCTGAAGGTCGCGCTGGTGCAGGCGGC
>NZ_JBFEFG010000203.1 GCF_040718835.1 Bremerella sp. JC817
AATGGCCGTCGAGAAGTCCAGCTCGAACTTCGCGACGTTCAGGTCAGCCCCGGCGGAGAACAGACTCATGCCCGATCAGCCTGATGTGCGTGCCCGGGAACTGGCAAACCATCTGAGGCAGCGAGGGATCACCGATGCGAAAGTCCTCGAGGCGATCCTGAACGTCCCCCGCGACCAGTTCGTGCCGCCGGCGATGCAATCAGACGCCTGGGAGGATCGAGCGCTGCCGATCGCCTGTGAGCAGACGATCAGCCAGCCGTTCATGGTGGCCCTGATGACCCAGGAACTCGCGCTGACCGGTGCCGAGCGGGTGCTCGAGGTCGGGACCGGGAGCGGATACCAGACCGCCGCCCACTTGCGCGGCAATGGCCCATGATGGAGCGTATCAAGA
>NZ_JBFEFG010000204.1 GCF_040718835.1 Bremerella sp. JC817
AGAAGAATTTGCCCGTTATCGACATTGAAGCCGCCGCCCGACGGGAACACGCCGTTGGCGCCGCCGGATTCGAGCGGGAACGGCTCGATGATACGCGACGAAGTAGTGCGATTGAACGTACCTTCGAAGTAGGCTTCGACATCGTCCGAAACTTCGTAGTTGCCGCGTGCAGCGAACAGGTAGCGCTCGACAGGAACCGCCAGCGTACGGAAGTTCTGACGGTTGAAACCGTTCGGGCCCACGCCCGTGCCACCGCCAGCGCCGGCGGGAATGGTGCAGGTCGTCGTGTTACCTGCGTAGCATCCCTGAAGGTTGCCCGACGGGGAATAGGTGAAGGTGTAGGG
>NZ_JBFEFG010000205.1 GCF_040718835.1 Bremerella sp. JC817
ATGCAACGATCGCGACAGCTTAGATATGTCGCGTCGGGCGATGTGGACCTGGCTCGAAGACGCAAATGACCGCGAGAATGACAAACACAATGCTTCCCGCCAACCAGAAGCCGGAGCCGCTGGTGATCTCGTGCACATCGACAAGGATCAGGGAGCCTCGATGCAGAAGAAGAAGGAAGAAGGCTACTTCGGCAACGAGAACGTCTTCGAGATAGATCTGTGAAGTTGGTCGTTTCCCATTAAACTTTCGCTCGTGAACCTGCCCGTCGGCACCTAGCTGTCGGAGACTCTTCGTCGCACCAGGTCATGGCCACGGACATGGGCACCACGGTCACGGCCCATGAAAAAGCCACAACGCGACGCCCTAGTGAAATTCTGGGAAGCCTGGCAGGACGAACTTGCCACGATTCGGATACTTGACCCTGCCTGCGGA
>NZ_JBFEFG010000206.1 GCF_040718835.1 Bremerella sp. JC817
GGGCCTGGTAGTGCGGGAATAGCATCAGCGAAAAGCCGAACGTCGCTGCGATCAGGCAGACATAACGAAACCGATGGTCATCTTTGACGACGTTAATCGATTCCTGGATCAACTGTTTCGGCGAAAACGCTTTCCGCTCGCCCAGGTTTCGCAGTTGACGAACATGGAACGCCGTCACGTCCGACTTCCGAACTTGCCCCTTCGCCTGCCGGCACAACCAAGAGTTCGATTATAGAAAATCGCACCAGCCGGCGACCAGTCAAACCATTGCCACCTTCGACGACGATCCGGAAGCCGTAGATGCCTTCGCTTTCAGGCCGGATAAAAACTGCGGGGGAACCATGAAGCCCCGCGACGCCGAATCGACGATGCGGTCTTCGCCGCTCCAAATGAAACACTGGCCGAGTGGGAGAACGATCTGCAGTCCGCCATCGCACTCGGTGCCCCACATCTTTCGACCTATGGCCTGACGTTCGAGAAAGGGACCACCAGGTCGCGAGAACGATTCCAGTTCCAGGCTGGTTGGGATATTATTCTTAGG
>NZ_JBFEFG010000207.1 GCF_040718835.1 Bremerella sp. JC817
GTCCTGAGAACATTCCGCCAATACTTGATGGATCCAGGCCGAATGCTCTGCTTCACAGGTCCCATGCTCGCGACTCACAAGAACAGAAACGACGCTCGACGCGCTCGAGAAGTACGTGCCCAACGTGCGTGAACGTGTCGACCATGTCGAAGTGATGACTAGGTTCTGGCTCTTCCCGATGACGTCCCCATCCCCACCAGCGCATACGCCCCTGGGTGATCGCACCACTGCGGTGCGAAGAGGTTCAAGAACAGCCCGACTGCCTGGCTGTTTCCGGAACTGGGTCAGATCGATCCGAACGCCGCCAAGCCGGAACGCTTGAAGCAGCTTGCCGCCTTGATGACGCATCGCGAGTAAACTACTGCCCGCCACGGATTCGGCATGTTCAGAGGGGGAGAGGTTATATGGAAACCATACAAGTCAACGCATTGATCATTGGGGGCGGAGCCTCCGGACTGTGTGATCCTGGCCGTCCTTCGCCCCGGGATGGAAGGGGATCAGAAGCTGGTTGGCGATCGCTTTGTTTTTCTGATCGATAACTCGGCTTGATTGGGACGACGAGCTTCTGGCTGCCTATCACATTCCCCGCGGCATGCTGCCAGAGATCGTCGATTGCAGTGGCAAGTTCGCCGAGACCGATCCGGCCGTCATCGGCCATGCGATCCCAATTGCCGGCATGGCTG
>NZ_JBFEFG010000208.1 GCF_040718835.1 Bremerella sp. JC817
GGGAAGCCGCACGAGTCCGGTCGGGCCAGTGGTCCTCGATCCGATCACCGATCCAGTCGATCCCGACTTGCACGAGCAACACAGCCGGAAGCACGAGCACCAGGGCCAGGATTGCGGTGAAGACGACGAGGTCCATCAAGGCTGCTCGCTCCGATCGATCAGGCGACGGCCTCCCCCGGTCGAGCCGGGTCGAGCACCACGGGAGACGCCTTCAACAGGTGCTTGCCCGGTTCGGGGAGCCGCAGGCATGCCAGGCCCGCGAGTAACGAGGAGGCCGCGAAGGTGAGGAACGCCAGTTCCGGCCGACCCAGGTGATTGCTCACGGCCATGATCCCGGCCACGACGTCAAGAAGCAGCCGATGCAATGGGACCTGCGAATTGCGATGGCTCAACTGCTATGTCTGCGAGGCGATTTGCAGCGAGCCGACGGGCATCTGGAAACGCGTCGGATGGTGCTGTCGCCCAGGTCAGCTACGAAGAAGAAGTTCAGCGAGGCCAATCGCCGGAAGCCGAGCCTGCCAAAGAAGCGGCATGGTGGGATCCGACGGGGGCAACCTTGCATAATTCTGAGGCACCCTTGTCCCGGAACAGCCCCTCTCAAAGCGGCGTTTTTAGCTCCGCAGTCGACGCTCGGGTCGAAAAGTTCACCGAAAGCATCAGC
>NZ_JBFEFG010000209.1 GCF_040718835.1 Bremerella sp. JC817
CGAGCAGTAAGTACCAGCAAAGCGGAACGAAAAAGTCGCCGGCCAGGGAACGATCGCGGTTGAAATTCTGCGACAACATCAGAAGCCGATCCATGCCATCTTTGTCGCGATTGGTGGCGGTGGCATGCGGGCCATGGTGCCTTCTTCCAGCGTTGCCTGGGGAAGCTCCGGCAGCGACAACACCATGCGTCCCAAGCCAAAGCAGTACGATCCGGCCCGGTTCGAGGCCCTCCGCCGCCCTGTCGGTAGCCGCGGGTCCTTTTCGACGCGCGGCTTCGCTTCTCAAAGAATGGAATTGGCCCGCTCTGGCACTGCCAGCTTGCGTCCCTGGAAGTCGCGATCGAGCGGGAAGACCGCCGACTTTTCTTTGAGCAACTGCGTCAGCTCGGGCGACTTCTCCTTCGCCAAGATTCGGTCACGAATCTGCAGATCCATGCGGCCTGCCCCCAAAATAGCAGTTTACCAATCAGCCAGGAGTTGAGACCGTGTCAGAAGAGAATCGCGGGCTTCTCGAAACCTTCGAGAACCAGCACCCCCAACGAGACTACGAAATCGAAATCAGCGTGCCTGAGTTCACCTAGCAGAAAACCATAGCCGAGGTACTGCGTGCGATTAAGAGG
>NZ_JBFEFG010000210.1 GCF_040718835.1 Bremerella sp. JC817
ACTGGCGGACGATCGCCGTGCTGTCGGTCATCGTCGGCACGGCCGCCCTGGGGATGACCCTCATCATGATCGTCGGCGGGATCGACCTGTCGGTCGGCTCGGCCGTGGCCCTGGTCACCGTGCTGGCCGCCTCGCTCGTCGGCGGCTTCGACCTGCCCGTGCCATTGCTCCCCGGCGCCCTCGGCGGCGACCTGCTCCGGCGCCTCGCCGGCGGCGATTCGCTGGCCGTCCCGCCGGTGCCGTTGCCCGTGGCGATGGTCGCCGGGGTCCTGCTCGGCGGCCTCTGCGGCCTGGTCAACGGCGCCCTGATCACCAGGCTCAACGTCGTCCCCTTCATCGTCACCCTGGGCACCATGAAGGCGTTCCGGGGCCTGGCCAAGTGGTCGGCCGGCAGCACGTCGGTCTACATCGACGACGCGGACAAGGCCCCCTGGTTCAAGGGGCTCCTGGCGACCGACGCCGCCCTGCCCCCCGGC
>NZ_JBFEFG010000211.1 GCF_040718835.1 Bremerella sp. JC817
TCAAATACCATTACCTCAAAGTTCGCGACGTCCAGGATGTGGTCGTTGGCGCCGCGGCCCTGGCCCGTCGCGCCCAGGTCGACCCGTCGAAGCGGGAGGCCGCGATCGAGGCCCTGGAGGGGATCACCTCGGAGCTGTCGAACAGCCGGCATTACGGGCCGGCCCTGGAACTGCTCTCGACCCTGCGGCTCGATGCCCAGGAGTATGACGCCGCCGACCGGGCGCTGCAGGACCTGGCCAAGCTCTCGTGGGCGAGCGACCGCGCCGCCGTCCTCCGGGCGCAGGTGATGGTCAAGCGAGGGCAGTCGGAGCAGGCGATCCGGGAGCTCGACACCCTGGTCGGCCGGGTCCCCGAAGGCAGCCCCGCCCGGATCCGGGCCGACCTGGCCCGGGCCGAGGCATTGGCCGGGGAGAGTTGCTGCGTGAAGCACTCCGCGAAGTGTCGCAATTGACGAC
>NZ_JBFEFG010000212.1 GCF_040718835.1 Bremerella sp. JC817
TCGGCCGCGTGGTCGACGCGCTCGGCAACCCGATCGACGGCAAGGGCCCGATCGAAAGCACACAGCGCAGCCGCGTCGAAGTGAAGGCGCCGGGCATCATCCCGCGCGAATCCGTGTCCGAGCCGGTGCAGTCGGGCCTCAAGGCGATCGACGCGCTCGTGCCCGTCGGCCGCGGCCAGCGCGAACTGATCATCGGCGACCGCCAGACCGGCAAGTCCGCCGTCGCGATCGACACCTTCATCAACCAGAAGGAAGTCAACAAGGGCGACGACGAGGGCAAGAAGCTCTACTGCATCTACGTCGCCGTCGGCCCAGATCGTCACGATTCCTACAATCGCTCCATCCGCAGCTTGAGCCA
>NZ_JBFEFG010000213.1 GCF_040718835.1 Bremerella sp. JC817
GCGATTTCGTGTCGGAAAACCCGGTGCTGGTCGACGAGCGCGATCGCCTGCCGATCGGGCCCGTGTCGATCCTGGCGCATGACGGGCGGATCCTGGGCCCGGCGGACCTCAACTTGGTGGACCGCAAGGCCGTAGGGCAGCGGGCCGATGGTACCCGCGCCAGCCGGAGCGAAAGCCTGGCCTTCGGCGACTTCGCCGTCGAGGCGCAGGCGGCCGCATAGCTTGGCCGGACCCGAGCACACGCCGGACGGGCGCTACCTGATCGTCGACGGCGTCCTGTGGCGCGCTACCGATCCCTCCATTCCGGAAGACAGACGCCAGGCACTGGTGAATACCCTGATGGATGCACGCCGCGCCGTTGG
>NZ_JBFEFG010000214.1 GCF_040718835.1 Bremerella sp. JC817
GGCAATCGCATCGAGCTTAGCGGAAATGATCTTCTTCGAGTCGGCATGGATCGCATGTTTCGTATCGGGACCGATCACGTGCGTCAGGTGCATCTTCCAGCCATCGAAGGACTCCTTTCGATGGTAGGTGTAACGCAAATCGTTGCCTGGCGCAAGCTTATAACGTCAGGGTTTTGAAACAGCTTCTAGACTTAATCGGGGCTCGTACGTGCAACACAACACCGTTTATTACGGCCTGACGCAAGCGGTCAACGGCCAGGTCGTTTGCCAGATTCCACCTGACGAAGTTTCGAGCGCCGCCAAGCTGGAAGTGGTTGCCAAGCATGGCCAATCGAAGAGCGAACTGGCGGTCGTGGCAGTGACCAAAGGGGCAGAAGTTGGGGTCGATATCGAACGCATCCGCGAGGTACGCAGCTTCGCCAGCATGCTCGAACGATGTCTCTCCGACGCGGAAAAGGTGCTGAAGATCGTCCGTGACGAGGTCTTCCCTCATGTTCGTGTAATGGGACAGGAGGAAGAAGCTTCGTCGAATGAGGGTCGGAAGAACACCTTCAACCAGTATATGAAGGACGCCACGCTGATGCTGTTCGCCGTCGTGCCGGTTCACTGGAAGGTACTCGCAATCTTTCTCAACGGCTTACCGCTGGGCATGGTCTGGGGCCTGGTGGTGCGTTACTTGGAA
>NZ_JBFEFG010000215.1 GCF_040718835.1 Bremerella sp. JC817
GGTCCCACGCAAATCCGTAGGGTGTGAAACGCAACGCGTTTCGCGCCTTGGCATGACGATGGAAGCCAATTACGGTGCGTTGCGTTCCGCTTCGATCCACTCCTCATAACCTACGCAATTTCCCTTCCATAGCTGGTTGCCAGACACCCTAGAAACGCCAACGCCTGTGTCCGCCTTGATGCACGCTGGCATTATCAATGGAGGTGGGTTTCTCCTAATTCGACTCAGTCCTCTGGTTTCGCCGAAACGTCGAATTCCTCCAGGACCTTGTTCACGCGGTCGGTCATGCGATCGCGATAGCCGGCGATAACATCGGGCCGCGAGCATCTGATGTACGTAGTTCCCGGCGTCGTTCTTGTCGGCCCGGTATCCGGTACCATCATTCAAAACGTGACTCGGCGGGTTCCCTTACCGCCGGTCTATGGGCTGGCTTCCCCTCGTTGCAAGGCCCAAATGTCTTGTCACCGAGCGTGCCGATTGGCCGCTTAGCGAGATCCGTCAGGTGATCGCCGTTCCGCTGGTCGAAAGCGATAACATCTTCGGCTGGTTATTTGCGTCAACAACAAGAACAAGCCCGTCAGCAGCAGGAAGCGGCAACTCGTCGCCAGCAGGAACGTGAACGCTGGCGGCCAGACTCGCGGGGCGACCATCATGCACGGTGCCTGGCTATTGCTGTTCATCGTGCTGCTCCCTTCAATCCTGATCCAGCGGATCGCCGGTCGCCCCTTCCTGATTCTTGGGGGCGAAAC
>NZ_JBFEFG010000216.1 GCF_040718835.1 Bremerella sp. JC817
AACTTCCCGCACATCAAGGCCTACTGGATCATGCTCGGCATCAAGACCGCCCAGGTCGCCCTCTCCTTCGGGGCCGACGACCTCGACGGCACCGTCGTGCACGAGACCATCTACCACGAGGCCGGCGCCGAGACCCCCGAGGAGATGACCATCGACGAGATCCGCCGCCTCATCACCGAGGCCGGCCGCGACCCCGTCGAACGCGACACCCTCTACCACCGCATCGAGCGCGACGGCCCCCGCTGGTGGCCCGGCGAGCACATCGACGTCCCCGCCCTCGCCACCGTCGTCCGCTGAGCAACGATCACCCGCCCTCGCCGGATTATGACGCTTCTTGGACTACCGCTTCCCGTCAAACCTCGTGGGCTCCGGGTGCCCCGGGTTCCGCGC
>NZ_JBFEFG010000217.1 GCF_040718835.1 Bremerella sp. JC817
TAGGCATCGACCCCCGGGGGGATGGATCGGAAGAAGTCGCCGCCGATCGCCTCGCAACGGCCAGCCTGCCCGGCGGCCTCGATGGCGGGGCGGGCCCGGTCGACGACCCCGGGGAGGTCGAAGAGCAGGCCCTTCAGGGAAGGGTACCGTCGAAGGGCGCCCAGGAGCATGGTGCCGTTGCCGCCGCCGATGTCGGCAAGGGTGTCGACCCCGGAGAGGTCATAGGCGTCGAGGATCGCATCGGTCTCGCGACCGTGGATGCTCGTCATGGCGGCGTCGAAGACCCGGGCGGGTTCCGGATTCTCGGCCAGGTAGGGGAAGATCGGCTGGCCGTAGACCATCTCGAAGCCGGTCTGCCC
>NZ_JBFEFG010000218.1 GCF_040718835.1 Bremerella sp. JC817
GTCATTTTCCAGCCTACGTCGGGATGATTGGACCAGAACTCACCTGGCAGGTCCCGTTGGTTTGTGACGAGCTTTTTGGCCCAGCTAGGATCCAGTGCGTGTTCGGCGTCGACGAAGGCTGCGATCCCTCCCAACTTTTGGGCCTGAGCGATGCAGTGGAGCGCCAGGGTCGTCGTGCGAGGCTTCCTCCGCGTCCGCGTGCGGATCGTGGACGGTGACGTCGTGGCCCAGCTCGCGCAGTTCGGCGATGAGGTCCGCAACCTTCGAATTGCGCAGGTCTGGCACGTCCTCCTTGAACGTGAGCCCGAGGACGAGGACCCGTCCTGCCGTGCCACCGCGCGCCTCGTGCAATTGGCGCGCGACCCAGCCGGCCATCCCGTCGTTCACGCCGCGTCCGGCCAGGATGACCTTGGGATCGTGGCGGCCAGACCAAAAAGATCGCAACGCACTTTCCGATGAAATGAGGTATGACCACTCTCTGGTCACAGAAGGCAAGAATACCACAATGCGACCTCTACCGCATGCAGGAAGGCAACGCCGGCCTGATGCGTGCAGTCGACAAGTTTGAATACCGTCGTGGTTTCAAGTTCTGCACCTACGCCACCTGGTGGATTCGCCAGCCGGGTCGGACAGGTGTTATCGATGACCATCGACTGGTTGGTTTCCAGACAGGTTTCGATGAAACGCCGTTCCCGATGCTT
>NZ_JBFEFG010000219.1 GCF_040718835.1 Bremerella sp. JC817
GAATGAAGGTCACCGAACCATCCAGCATGCCAAGCATGACGCCGCCGGGGTGATTGCTGGCAGGCGGAAGCACGGCCCAGTCGATGTTGGCGTTCCTGCCGTACTGGCACCTGGGCGAGTTGGGGGGCGTCATCGTGGTGAAACCATTCACGGCGGTCCATCCGCTGGTGAACAAGGCACCTCGCCAGCAGACCTTGCCGCATGGTTGCCGATGGCACCAGGTCGCCGGACGTGGGCTGCAGCTCGGCCCCGATCGCCGCGGCCGGCACCACGCGAGTCCGAATCGGTATCGCTGTGGAAGACATATCCTTTTTGCTGCAGGCGTGATTTGAGGGCCGCGTAGTTTTCGATCACGCCATTATGGACGATCACCACCTAGAAGAAATAGATCGCAGGACGAGGGACCGACCGAGGCAATGTCGCTCGAGCTGACTCGTTAGTCCGACTTATCCGCGAACCACTACGCCGGGACGAAGCTGTCGTCTCGGCAAGCAAGAGACCTATTGCAGCTACTTTGAGGTGGAAGGCGTCCCGCTGCAGGAAAAGAAGTTGTGGCTGCACGACGACTACGTCAAGTTTCTGAGGGTTTCGCAGTGGCATCTGGAACGGGCCGGGCTGGGGGTTCT
>NZ_JBFEFG010000220.1 GCF_040718835.1 Bremerella sp. JC817
TTGCTCTGTTGAACACCCAACAACGTCAACCTCTTCCAGCTAACGCCGCAGGGCGTAGGTCAGGACTTTCAGGGCGGCTTCGGTCAGCATGGCGGATGGCTTCCTTGCAGACAGGGTGGAACCGACCGTTCGTTTCAGGCCGCTCATGAACGATTCGACTTTCCAGCGTTTCGTGTAGCCTGAGTTCTTTAAGTTTTCCTCGGTCATCAGCGGGCGATATTCGCCGCCGAGTGTTCCGTCTCGCCGGTGCGTGACCGGAGGGATCCAGCTTTCCGCCTTCCACACCTCTCGGGAAAAGACGTGAACCCAGTCGGCATCGTAGCCAGCGTCGGCGAACAGCTTCTTGGGCATAATGGCCTGGGCCGACTTGCCCATCAGCTCCATCGCTTCGCACTTGTCGTTGCCAGGCCCCCAGCTCAAAACCATGCCTGCCGGAAGGAGTGAGCCGACCAGCACGCAGACCGACAACTTTAGAAACTTCTTTCGCTTGCTGCCGCTACGGGCTCGGAAGTGAACGCTGGCCGACGTGGTTTCCAGCCCAGTCGAATCGATCGCTACTTCCTTTTCCGCTGGTGCGAACTTCTTGACGATTTCTACCAGCATGGCGTCGGCGATCTCGGCTACCTGGGAGCGATCGGAGAAGTACTTCAGCGTCGAGTAATTCGGCAACCGCCCGGCAAAACCAATCGCATCCCGCAGCTTGTCCGAGGCATCAATAATTTCGATCACACCCCGGTAAGTCGTTTTGAGATATGCTTTCAGGACCAGGCAGGTCATCAACTGCGGCTGCGTGTATCGCTTGGGTGCCTGCTCGTGCGAGTAGGGCCGCATAAATTTGCCCGCCAGCTTCATGCTGAGGCGAGCCACGGCGATCAGGTTGTTTTGCTTCGTGCTCATGCCTGATAATCTAACGCTGGGGAATTGAAAACGGAAGATTGGTTTTCAACAGGGCA
>NZ_JBFEFG010000221.1 GCF_040718835.1 Bremerella sp. JC817
GCCTGGAAGTCTAGTTCCAGCGATCCCGCCTGATTAAGACGGCAGTTCGGGCGATCTGGGCTGAGGTTGTGGCGGATGGGCAAGTTGTTCGGTTCGTTCGATTTAGGGGTGTGGGGAAAATGGGCCGTTCAGTCAAGAGGGAGCACCGGGGGAGCCGAATCAAGGGGTGAGCCTTGAGAAACGCCCCCCCGGGCTCGCCTGGCGGCCTTCCAGGGTCTGGGTCCGAAACATCTCTGAGCGTCGGAGAAACTGACGGAGCGACCATGACGAAGCGATACCTCCTCTTGATCCCGCTCGTTGC
>NZ_JBFEFG010000222.1 GCF_040718835.1 Bremerella sp. JC817
GGCCTGAAACGAACGGTCGGTTCCACCCTGTCTGCAAGGAAGCCATCCGCCATGCTGACCGAAGCCGCCCTGAAAGTCCTGACCTACGCCCTGCGGCGTTAGCTGGAAGAGGTTGACGTTGTTGGGTGTTCAACAGAGCAATATGGTAAATAAACAGAAACGACACGAGTTCATTGAAGTTTATCGGCAAGGTGTTGAGAATTGGCGTTCCAAGGGGAACCTAATTAGGGAAATGAAGAGCCTCACTTCCCTTCTAATGAACTACCTCGCAATAACAGTAGTAGAATGCAGGAATAGCGCAGAAGCAATTTCGTGGTGCTCAAAGCACGACTTGTCCCATACGCTAGAGCGTTACACCGAGGTGATGCAGTTACTGGCTTGCAAGGCTGATTCCGGAGAAGTCCCGGTTTCAACGATTGCAGGGAACTACCCATTGCTGGTTTTTACGCACGTAGCGTGGGCCATAGATAGCAATGACCTTGGTGAGAATCTTGCGAGCCTCGCGTCGCGCAAGGACGTTTCAGAATTGAGCACTCCATTCTGGCAAGAGTACTCAAAGGGAGTTGATTCCCTAATAAGGGGACACCAATATACTATAGGGGAATTGGAACTAGTGGGCCAAGAATTGTATTGGGTCACGTACCTACATTTGATCGAAAGCGCCTCGAAAAAACAGGACATTTCTAGTTCTGTCGCCGCCGTTGACGACGCATTCTTGCGACGCAATTCAGATAAGACGATTAAAGACGACGCCCACGAAATCGAGGGGTCTGGTGCACATCCAACCACATGGGATTTCCGTCGAGACGGCCTGCTCAAGTATATACAGCTTCATTAGCAGGCTGTTTTACGGCTGACCTGCGCCCTTCACCCGTGTCCATTCGGTAAATTAGTTTTTGTCGAATTATGTTCATTTAATGGGGGGCAGGTTAGTGCCTTGCCTCGGTCCTACATAGCGTGGCAAGGTTATCGTGTCGCAGCCAATTGCCTCAGCGAATATCCCGACTTTCCGACACTGTTATGCCGTTACTCGGTCGCGAGCTCTCAAGAGAAAACTGCTACGATGAATCCAATTCATCTGTTCAGGAATACGTCGTCCGAGGAAAACCCCAGGAAAAATGGCAATTGGCGTCGCTAGGCGTCCGATCTCCGAGCCAGCGGTTTACGACGAACAACGATTCGTTGTCGATCAAATCATATGCGGCATCCCGGTACACGCCCACTAACGGAAAAGGCAGCAGTCGAGCCATGCAATAAGCTTGCACGGCATCTGACAGGTTTCTAGTTCCTCGATAAATTAAGACGCGATAGAGTGTGCTTGGCATTGGCAGTTGGCTGACGAGTTTAATCGTAAAAATGAGCTGATCAAGAGGGCATTCTTGAGTCCTGCTGACGTTTGGCGTCTCCCTACTAGTTGTAGATCCACAGACTAGAGGGACTGTTGAATGAGCTCAGCGCAACGTTTAATCCCGTGGTCGGGATCAAATTCCACATACCGACCGGCGAATGTTTCAGCGCGATCGCCAAACGAACCTGACTTCATCATCGCGGATAACTGTTGAATGACTTGCTGAGTTTGATTGGGCACTGCATCGAGCGAAACGCCAAGCTCATGCGTTCGACGGCTGAAGACGGCCGGTTCGAACGTGAGAGAGATGTGAAACAGCGGTGGCGACCTTAGGTACAAGAATATCTGGCCACAACTCAACAATTAATCGCTATCTGAAATGTTCGCCCAGCCACACCCCAAGTCCCGAAGCCAACACTCCCACATGCCACGATTTTTCGGCGTCTGATTCTCAAGCAAGACGGTAGGCACCTGATTCATCATGGCAGCGATCGCAAAGTGCATCCGGTCGGTGACTACGTGTTCGAATTGCCCTGCGAAACGCACGTAATCGGTTGAGGACTTGGCGAAGTGAATCGGGTCACCGAGGCTCCGGTTTTGATACTTTGGGCTGAGAAATCGTCCTTCGCCGTCTTTTCGCAGGAATAGCCCGCCTGGTTTGGTAGACTTCTGTGGAACGTGCTGATAGCCTAGGGCCAGATCAGGGGCGATACGAGCCTGGGGATAGAATTTCAGGCCGGAACGTTCTCGCAGGTAAACCGTGGCGTTGCCGACCGGTTCGTGGGAGTACGCCGACTGAGGAAGGATAATCGCAGGCAATCCGGTAGCCAGTGCCGTCTGACGCCTGCGCACTTCTCCGTGATAGTTACTGCCTAAGTTACCGCCGCCGAACAGTAGCAGGGTATCGATGTCCACGGTTTCGCCTGGCTCTACCGCTCGCCAATTGATTTGGAAGTAGTCGAGCAGCTGCCGCGTCGCTGCGTAGATCAAGCAGTCCCCTACATTCTGAGCGACGCCATCGACCAGTCCAACCCGCTTACCGGCCAGCGGACCAAAGATCGGCTCAAAGCACATTGCCGGAATCAATCGCCGAGGAGAACTCACGAGTCTATTACCACTAAATCGTTAAAGGGACTGTTCTAGGATACCAGTGCACCGCTCGATTGCTTTATCCGAATCGAAGTCCACATACTGTGCAGCGAATATTTCAGCGCGATCGCGAAACGAACCAGACTTCATTATCGCGGATAACTGCTGAATGATTTGCTGAGTTTGATTGGGCACAGCGTCGAGCGAAACGCCTAGTTCATGCGTTCGACGGCTGAAGACGGCCTGTTCAAATGTGAGAGGGATATGAAACACCGGCCGCCCGGCCAGGAGGAACTCACAGCAGGTTCCGTGATTCCCGTTCATAATCGCGAGGTCGCACGACTTGACCACCGTGGCCAGATCGATATGCCGATCCGCCAGGCGGACATTGGGTGGCAGCGACTTGGCGAGTTCCGCCACATTCAAACCGTCGCCAACAACAAGCATCGGGCATCCCTGGCCCCCCAACCACCGCAGCAGATCCTTGATCGCCCGAAAAGGTTTGAGATAGGCATAAACCTTCAGGCCTTCGCCATCCGGCCAAAGAGTTTCAGCTGAGTCCCCCCCGCGAATCTGCTTTTTCGCTGACCAGGCCCCCAAGTATTCGCCGTATTGTCGATGCGGGTAGTGATCGAGTTCCCGGAACGTGGTTAGCAGGTTGGCCGTGACGTCCGAATAGATCTGACCGAGCCGTTCGATCTTGGGCTGCTGATTACGTTGTAGAACGCCATTGATGCGTCCAACAAATTGCAGTTCGTCCCTCGCTCGCTCATCCTTCGGCATGGGCCGCCAGGGATCCATTTCACGCAGGGGGAATTCATCGATGGGGCAGAAGAAGCCGGTGCCGATGGTGAAGGAGGGAATCGAAAGCCCGCGTGAGGCGAGGATGCCCGTCGGGGCGTGACCATGGCACCTGGGCGGTTCTTTGTGGCCCACGGGAGAATGAGACAGTATGGATATGAAGCAAGAACTTCTGATGTGCGATTTTCATGATGCCAGAATCGAGAAAATCGAAATTCAAAGCACTGGTGACTGTGAGATAAAATTTGAAACGCTTATTTGCTACTGTGCCGTCCCGATGAAATCGCATGTTGCCGATGTCTGGGCAGTTCGTGGTTCACTATCCCTGACGGGATGCAAAGACATTGTGCTTTCCAGTGTGTCTTCTGGCGAGTTTTGGGTGAGCGAAGCAGAATTTGAATATTCAACGAACGACCCCAATGACAAGTACCATACGCCGTTGCTGCGTGGAAAGTCGCTGCTGAACTCTTCGATCATTTTTACCAATGGAGGCACCATCCAAATATCAGGCGGTTCAATATTGCTCTGCTTGGGAGAGTTCTACGAAAAGATTGAGCAGTGCGAATGGCCCTAGTTCGGAAAGACGATTCCCTAGAATTCATGACTGTTCGAGTAAAGACCCATCTACCATTCTTGACGGCAGTGTGGCACGGACAGCAACTAACTCGAGCTTGCCATGGCACCTTGGGCCGGGAGTCCATTGCGATGCGGTCTTATCGCAGATGCGCCATCTGCAGGTATTCGTCCATCGGTTGTGAGCGAGTAAAGAAGTCGGCTGGGATGTTGGCGTCGGATATTACACCAACATTCGCGACGACAGACTCGTACCACCAGGTTCCGGTGTCGACGCACGTAAATCGCGCATTCCAACGTGCACGCATCCATTCATTTATTGGAATGTCGACACGATGGCTTGCTGGCGAAGTGTTGCCGTTGTCATCCCAGACCATCCGTGGCGGAATCCCCTCGCTCTCGCGCCAGGTCCAGTCTAATTGAGCACCTGTATCGGTGACTCGGACGGAAACACAGCGGTACTGAAATCCCTCGGACGCATTAAGTTTACGAACGGCGCCGTTGACTTCATTCGCAAATACGTTGGTGTGGCTCCAGTGACTTTCGTGGACGAAAAAATGACGTCCAATATCGGAGCCGAGTTGTTCAGGCAGCGTCAGGGCCAAGGGGATGCGGTTGCGACATTCGGCAGCGCGTCCGCCCCGTCCAGACTTGTCCCACGTGACGTGGATCAACTGAACGACGATATTCCGAGTGGCAATGGATTGGATGCGTCGCATGGTGTGGATAACCGATTAAGAGTCGAGCCCCTGATGAGCACCGATAGAACGAACGGCCAGCCCCAGACCCAAAACGGCCGGGCCGCACGGACAACAACGAATCCGACGTTGCCATCTTAAGTGTGCCACGGGCCTCTGGCCAGTGTGAATTGCGTGATCGTTTCGCGGTGGAAAACATGACTACCCAGGGCCGGGTAACCATGGCACCCTGGCTTCAATGCCTCCAAGAATCAGTTGCGAGAGTCATAATCGTATTGATGAAGTAAACGAATGATTCTGATTGCTTCAGCCGGAAATTCATCCGTGCCGCCGTAATAATACGATTCACCATGATCAAGTGAGATTGCGGCCGGGTTATGTCCTGTGAATCTCACAAGCAGGGTAGTCGAGGTTCCATCGCGATGCTCCACCGTGAGGTCGGCGACATGGTAATGAATTGTGGGATCAATGGATTGTGAACATGGTTTGATCGGCGTTACGAGCCGGGCGAATGAGGCCAGTTGGTCTTCGGGAACTTCGACCGAGGAGATCGCCAAAATATCAAGCTCCGGTACCGCGTTAACGGTCGCCTTAATTGTGTTGATCGGCGGAAGCCTTGGTATCGCAGGCTGCGAGTGGCAGCCCCCGCACATCACGATGGAGATCAATAGGATCAACAAACGCATCGAACTAGTTCCTGAATTGTTGATTTCCATCAGGGGAAGACGGAATGCCGGTAGGGTGCGTCTCGGCGGCCGGGTGGCTCAGGCAGCCACGAACCCGAGCTTGTCATCGTACGTGTGCCACTTGCCAGTGCGAAGTGCGTGATCGTTTCGCGGTGGAAAGCATGGCCACGCAGGGCCGTGACCATGGCACCGGGGCTCAGCCGAAGGTTTCTCCGCGTTCGAGCATGGCGATGAATTCCACAACTTTACGTGCTTTCGTTTCAGGCTTCTTGGCGTTGTGGATCCGATAATAGAAAGCGTACTTTTTGGACTTGGAAAGCGTCGCGTAGAAGGCAGTTGCCTTTTTAGACTTCTTGAGCGCGGCCAGGAATGCTTCCGACTCTTGGAACGTCGAACTCGAGGCATAGGCGGCGTCCCAACGTCCATCGGACTTTGCCAAATCGACCGCCGCGTGACCGGCAGGCTTCATCCGGCCGTCGCGAGTGAGGCGTTCGATATGCTTCTTGTTGACTTGAGACCACACGCTTCGTTTCCCCCGCGGTGTGAACTTGTGGATCCAAGAGACTTCATCCCCTTTGCGCACCGGGCCATCGATCCAGCCGTAACACAATGCCACGTCGAGTGCCTCGGCATACGTGATGCTATTGTGGCCACTCTCCTTTTTAAAGAACTGAATCCAAACACCACCATGCTCGGCATGATGCTTGTGAAGCCATCGTTCCAGCTTGTTGGTCGTTGCAAACGCAATCACAGGCTTGCCATCGGGCGACGGAATCGCGGCCGCAGGCTTCGCTGGTTTAGAACGCGGTGCTTTCATGTGAATTGAACGAGAACGCTTGTCGGTTGGAGAAGGTTGAACACTACGGCCAGATGCCAGTCTCATCGGCCAATTTCAACCTGCCATCTTAAGTGTGCCACGGGCCTCTGGCCAGTCTCTTGAATGTTACCAATAGCCGGCAGGTTTGTCGTCGTTTTGGACTGGTTAGAAACTAGTTGTGCCCATGGGATAGCGCTGCGAAATGCGTCGCGTTTGGCGGGCGTCTTCGGTAAGATGCGATCGGCAGGCGAGGCTCGGTGCGTTGTGCTTGGGGTTCCCTGCCCTTCGATGCGAACTTCTTTCCGCGAGTGGATGATGGCCGAGACCGACGACATGAATCCGTTTGCTTCGCCGGCCGCAAGTACCGGGACGGCGTCGCGGCGGTCGGACGGGGCCGGCGTGGTGATTCTCTCGGCGAGCTGGCTGATGATGCTGGTGAGCTACGTACCGGCCATCGTCGTTCCGCCAGGTGGCCTGACCAGTCCTTTCGACCTGGCGATCCCCAAGGGGCTGTCCACCCTGATCACCGCGACGCTGATCGGCCTGGCCTTCCGCTATGTTCGCGGCGGTTTGATGGTCATCGCGATCCCCGTCTGCCTGCTGGTTCTCTTCTTCCAGGCGATTGTGGTGTCGGTTGGTTTGGTGGTTTGGCCGTAGCAAACATGCCGCGCGAAGGTGCTTCGTATTCACACGCGCGATCGCTCTTCGCCAGCAGGCGTGGAAACGCAACCAAGGCATTTCCACTCTCCTGAGTTCGCGAGGAAGACATAGCCAGACCAGGCGGCGTCGTGCACAGGTACGACGTGAACCAATTCGACCGTCGCGGAGGCCAGGGCAGCTACCAGTTCCTGCCCGCCAGGGACGACGATCTCTTGTCGCTGGGCGGTGTGCTCGCGTCGTCGATAGATTCGCAGCAGCTCTTCACGCGAACCAGCTGGCCCCAATTCCAATTCACCGTCGCGTCGCATCAAGCACGCAGCGCAGCCCTGGACATGATCCGCCGGCCCAAGCCGAAGCACCAACCGCGCCAGTTCAGAAGCAAAAATGCGATCGTGCATGCGAGTATTCTAACGGAAGTTCGTAGGGTGCGTCTCGACGCACCAACGTCGACGTGAATAGTGCTTAAGTGGTGCCTGACAGGGGCAGCCTTTCCAACGTGTGCCACTGGCCTCTGGCCAGTGTCTTAATGACTGAAGCAGGTTGCAACGTGGCCCCTGCTTCGCACTGGCTAGAAGCCAGTGGCACACGAGGGAGTGTATGACTTGGCCGTGCCAGCCTGCCGCCGGGGTATTGAAAACGGAAGATTGGTTTTCAGCAGGGAAAAACTGCTTCTCACGACTCGTTAAGGGAGTTTGATGTAGGTCTGTATCGGCCTGTTCCGCCCAGATGGTGCCTGTCACTGTAGAGTGTTGATGTAACGAAATATTTCAAGTGCAACAAGACTCCAAAGTAATCCGCCATGTGTAGCTATTGACAACCAAAGTGGTTCTTTCGACATCCCGGCCGCCGGGTGCCATGGCCACGGCCCTGCGTGGCCATGCTTTCCGTTGCGATGGGTTCAACCCCATATAAGCGTTACCCCCATCAGCCTTCCACTCACTTCGCACTGGCCGTCTGACGCATCCGTCTCGAAGGTAACACGCCGTATTATTGCGGATCGGAATATCGGCTGCGCGTCGCGGTGAAGCCTCGGAGTTTTGCGATTTGACTTTCGATATTCCTGGCCCGGGCTTCTTCCGCATGGCTCTTCAAGAATTCAAGATGCTCGGTGAGGAGGGTAAGCTTCGTGTCGTCTGGGCAGCCCGGGATTGCGTTTGCCAAAGCGTACGCTTGATCGTAGGCAACGGAAACATTTTCTGGATCGTTAAGCTTGACCTTTGCAGCCGCGTACTCACGAAAGATCCGCATTGTGAATCGTGCTTCGACACCGACACTGGGAAGTTCGGTGGATAGGGCGGCCCTGGTTGTTTTCAAGGATTCTTTGTATTCTTCCATCCTGTTCAGCAGGAGCGCCTGGATTGAGACAATTTCAGCGTATTGACTACCGAAGTTCGTTTTCCGACGCTGATGAATTTCAATTGCCTGATGACCATATTTTGTGGCTTCTTTCAGGTCTTCTTGCATGGCGTAGATCCTGCACAGACACGAAACGGCGTGGCAGTGCTGATGGCTATCGGTTAAGCCCATTGCCTCGATATCGATCAAACTTGCTTTCAAGCGTGCGATCGCACTAGCCATATCCGCTTCCGGTGTCGCTTCATTGCGGGCGTACGATATATTCAGCAAAATCGAGTAAAAAGACTGCCTCCCGTAAACCGCGTGGGCTGCCTGAGTGGCCAAAGCGTAATGTCGCAACGCCCCAGCCGGATTGCCAAGATTGTTTTGTTCATCCGCTTGATTGGCATGAAACTGGAATCGAGTGGCCAACTCCAAATTTTCTGGCGATGTCGAAAGTGCCTTGTCGAGGTCTCTCAGGGCTGCATCAATTTCCTTGGGCGAGTAGACATAGGGCCCCTCAGGGGTTTCCGCCACCAGCTGCTTCATGCGCTGCAACACGACTTGCTGCCGTTTTAGATCGCCCGCCTCGAAACTCGCCAGGAAGGCTTCCGATAACTGAAACTGTTGGGCATAAGCACGATTCTTTGACGGTGGCTGAGCCGCAAGTCTGCCATTCCAAGGTAAAGCAAGGATAGTGGCAACAATCAATGGGAAGACCAAACAATTCAAAATCCGTTTCACCATTTCACTTTCCCATGAAGGAACAGTCCATTCGGCCGGGTGGCACTGGCAACGACATTTCCAGCTTCCGCATCTTAAGTGTGCCAATGGCCTCTGGCCAGTGTCTTAATGACTGAAACAGGTTGTCGACCTGATCCCTGTTTCGCACTGGCTAGAAGCGAGTGGCACACGGGGGAGTGAATGGCCTGGCAGTGCCAGCATGCCGCGCTGAGGCCAATTGGTCTTCGGGAACTTCGACAGAGGGGATCGCCAAAATATCACCCCCCTGCCTCGCGGTTTTGGTAGTCATATTTGTTGAGCAAGTGAACTATTCTGAGTGCCCCGTTGGAAAAACCATCGCTGCCTCCACAGAAAAATGATGCGCCGTTATCGAGAGAGACAGCTGCAGGATTATCTCCCGTCCATCGTACCATTACATGGGTAGAAGTCCCGTCAACGTGCTCCACAACAATATCCGCAACGTGGTAGCTGGCAATCTGAGAGATTTTAAATGGGTACACCTCGCTGGGCTCTAGAAGAGTCACAAGTAGCGGCAACTGATCCTGAGGCACTTCTACCTTAGCAATAGCTGAAATCCCTAAATCGGGTACAGCATAAACGGTTGCCGACATCCCTTTAACGGGTTTGAACTGGGGTATTGTCGTTCTACCCTGACAGCCACTGCACAATACTGCATAGGCGAATACAGCTATCGCTGGTCGTATGCAACAATAGACATTCACTACTTACTTCCTGTCGGCGAAAGAGGGGCGGCCCAGGTGGTGCAGACATCGACCAATTCCAACTTCCGCATCGTACGTGTGCCACTGGCCTCTGGCCAGTGTCGTAGTGGCTGAAACAGGTTGTCAACCTGGTCCCTGCTTCGCACTGGCTCGAAGCCAGTGGCACACGGGGGAGTAAATGGCCTGGCCGTGCCAGCATGCCGTGGCCGGGGTATGTAAGTCATTGCAACGAATTAACGGGTCAGGACACTCGCGGGTCATGGAAGTCCTTGAGTGTTCTACAGTGCCGTCCTGGTCACTTTTCCCTCCCTCGGAAGGCCAATTCCTGGGGCTATAAAAGTGCAAAAAGTGAACGCAACAGGCTGTTCACTTTGCAGGACTAACATAAGAGGCAAACTTACTCTTGTTGTTAATCAGTTCTTGTTCGAATACCTTCCAATAATCCCAAGAGAAGTAGCGGTCGTTTGCGGCGTCGTGGGCGAGTTCCCCACGACCGGCGTACAAATCTAGACGGAAGGCTTCCGTTCCTGATGAGTAAGCGATGATACCCCATTCTGCCAAGCCAGGGGGCCTCTCTTCACTGGATTCAAATTGCTGTTGCTTGAGAGCACTCAGCATGGCAGCCTTGTCGAAGGCGTTTTCTGGTACTTCAAGGGGTGGGTCTCGAGGGTAGTAAATCACTTTTAGGTCATCAATATCCGCTAGGTCCTTGGATGCCTGCGTTGCTGCAGATGGTTGTCGCGGGTTGAGAGCATTGTTACAGCCCATCGCCATGACCCAAACCAAGACAAACGCACTCAATACACGAGAAAGTGAGGCATGGCTGAAGGTCGCTCCGCTTCTTGTGAATATATCCACCGTCATTGTGCCTCTCTTGGAAAAAAGTATGCGGGATGTGAATGTAATTCATCCCGGAATTTACGTGAGACGTGCGGCCGGGTGGCACTGGCAACGAGATTTCCAGCTTCCGCATCTTAGGTGTGCCAATGGCCTCTGGCCAGTCTCTTTGCTGCTGAAAAAGGTTGCAACCTGGTCCCCACTTCGCACTGGCTAGAGGCCAGTGGCACACGGGGGAGTAAATGGCCCAGCAGTGCCACCCTGCCGCGACCGAACCGTGAATTTACTTTTGACACAGGACAGGACATTTTTCCCGTGGGCTTCAGTTGCAATAACTCCGGCTACCATATACCAGAGACCGAGTCCACAATCTGACCGTTGCATATCTGAAACATTCGATCGCTACTTCTCGAAATGTCTTGCACAACAAACAATCTTTCTGGATATCGCATGGACCAATCACAGGCACTTTGAAGTGTGCTACTTAGAGTGACATATGAACGATTGTACTCCTGTTCGCCTTGAGTAATCCTCCAATCACCCAACGGTTCCGGTGGGCCTACAAAGTAACCCGCCTGCTGCACGTTGTTTGATAAAAATCGCACCAACTGCTCGGCTTCCTCCAATGATGCCGCCAGATAGACTGGAGTATCCCAGCCCCTTCCAGTAGGGAGGAAGACGACATGCTCGGGGTCGATTGTTCTACTTGCAACATACTTGGGACATCGAACTTGAATCGAATTTGGAAGGCTCAGCAACTCCGTGAGAACCGTCCAGTCGCCAGACTGATCTTGACGACTTAGGTACGGGGTAGAGATTAACGCAGATGGCTCTGAGTTATAAGCTGTTTCATCAAATTCTAAGGAAAAAACGCGATCTTCAATGAGGCCGTACCAACGAAATGCCGGAGACGGTAGATCGGCCGACACGGCTAATAAATCGGGTTCCACAGGTATTTCATCGCGTAGTGTTCTAACGTCTGCCCTCAATACAATTTCCTGTATTACCTGACCCTTTGACATGTCATGTGTGATTTCCACTGCTTGGTCAAAAGTAATCCACTTCATCGCAGTCATTTAAGAAGTCCTTACTTTGCATTATCGCCAACAGTCACTATTCAGTAAGACTGAAGTGGACCCCAATTTTCGGACCACGGGTTAAGGTGGATTTCTTTGGCTCGTGGATGAGGGTATCGTGGCGTCATCAGGAGGTTTCAGATGGCGCGGAAGCGGCGGCGGTTTGATGCGGCGTTTAAGGCCAAGGTGG
>NZ_JBFEFG010000223.1 GCF_040718835.1 Bremerella sp. JC817
CGAGACGACGCCGGGCCAGCACGGTGTATCCGCGGCACTGGAATTCGCGGTCGAGGTGCTGGGCGTCGAAGAGATCGTCGTGATGGGGCACGGAATGTGCGGTGGTTGCGAAGCTGCGTTGAAGCGCTCGATGGAAGGCGCGGAAATGGGCAAAGGCGGCTTCGTCGCCCACTGGATAGCTATGCTGGATGATGCGCGCGACAAGGTCACGGCGGAAAAGGGTACCGAGGGCCGCGAAGCCCTTCGCGCGATGGAGCACGAAGCCGTCAGGACGAGCCTGCAGAACCTCAGGACGTTTCCGTCGGTCCGCGAAAAGGAAAGCGAAGGCAGTCTCACCCTGCGCGGTGCGTGGTTCGCGATCTCGCACGGCGTGCTTCACCTGCTGGACG
>NZ_JBFEFG010000224.1 GCF_040718835.1 Bremerella sp. JC817
GGTCCAAGTCTGACGTTCCGGTGGTGCCCAGCTATCTTCTGGTATCGGTCCAGGCATCATTCCCATGGCGATGCTCATCTGCCCCAGGTCGACGCCGGGGGACGAGTCGGCGTTGATCGCCACCGGGTTCGGCCGGTGCGGCCCCCGGGAGGTCGTCGGCGGCAACATCGACCCGAAAGTCCGGAGGCAGTCGGAATTATCGGGGGTGACGGGGACCGTGGGATCGGTCTTCATGGGCCTGACGATCGGCTGCGCCAAGTGCCACGACCACAAGTTCGACGCGATCCCGACGACCGACTACTACCGGCTCCAGGCCTTCTTCGAGGCCGCCGAGATGGTCGAGCTGCCGATCGCGACCGATGAGGAACGGGCCGCCTACCAGGCCGCCGAGGAAGCGGTGGCCGAGCAAACGAAGCCCTTGAAGGAGGCC
>NZ_JBFEFG010000225.1 GCF_040718835.1 Bremerella sp. JC817
CGACGCTGACCGCGCACGTCCTGCCGGAGAATCGGGTCGTGGTCCGGTGGCTCAAGGACCTCGGCTGGACGATCGTCCGAGACGAAGGCTCGCTCGAATTCGAGGACCAGGCCCGTCCCGATCCTTCCCGGGTTTCGGAATTCCCCGCCCGGGCACGGTTCGAGCAACTGCTGGACGACCTGGAACCGCGGGTGATGTCCTGTCTGGCCGTGATGGCCGGGCGGGCGGCTTCCGGCCCGCCGGCCCCCCTCGTCGACGGCCCGGAGGACGACCATCCCGAGGGCGGGGCGGTCGAGGGCCGCTGACC
>NZ_JBFEFG010000226.1 GCF_040718835.1 Bremerella sp. JC817
CAAATTCTATAGCCACGAACGCCCTCACCAGTCGCTAGGCAATCGAACCCCGTGGACCGTCCACACCAGCCAGCGACTTGGAGCCCAGCAATCCACTTAAGAAACCGGCTCCCGTGGTCCGAAAATTGGGGTCCACTTCACACCTCCAAGCGTTTGTTCAATGATGTATCGAGTGATGAACTCAGGCGTATAAAACGCTCCTTCCTTTTTGCGTCGGGTCTTGTGTTTTTCTTTGCCAAGTGGCTTAACAAGACCGTCTAGCTCATTTCGTATTTGTTCCAGGTCAGTGATCGATTGTTCGAAAATATGGCCCAAAATTTCGACATCGATTAAACGCTTTTTCTTTTCATCATCACTGTCGACCGCAACTTCAGATGGCGGACGATAGTCGTATTTACCCAAATCGCGAAAGTGAGCGCAGACATCATCCGGAACAGTCAGGCGTTCTAAGAACGGATCATCTGCAAATAGACCACCATTATAAGGTGGGATATCTAATTGCTGGTTTCCAGCGTCGATCGAGCGGAACAGGCCGCAAAAGTTCTTCCAAATAGGAGATTCGTCGTAAGGATTAGGATGCTCAAACGCCTTCTTTAGCGTTTCTTCTGGTAGCAACTTTCGATCTTCGCAAAACGCTGTGAATAGAACGCGGTCGAGAAGCTTCTGGGTTGCAGCCAGTATTTCGTGACGCGATTCTTCTGGGTTTTCCTTGCAAAGTGTCTCAAAGACATCTTGCCGGATGTCGGCATACTCCAGGTAGAATTGTTTCGTCAGCGTCTTACCGACTTTGTCTGAAGCGTCTTTAAGATTCTTGAAGTGGCATTGGCCAACTAAAGGAACAACACGTTCCGCGCCGAGAAGGAATACAAACTTCCGAAAAGCAGAATCGCTATTTGCCAGATCATTGATATCGAAACGCTCGTAAGTTTGTTGGTCTGATCCTTTGTGATAAAGTCGAGTTTGTCGCATCGACGTGACGATGATCCAGTCGCAAGGCAGATTGATTGCGTATCCGTATCCTTGATCGACTGCGGACTTCTTGCGGCCAGCAAATGGCCGCTCAAGTGGATCGGTGGGTCCCTTACCTTCGAGGGCTACGATTGGTCGACCGTTACTGTCTTGGCGGAATTCACCTAGGACAGCATCAGCATACTTTCCATCGACCTGAATGTATTTCTCGCGAGCCCGCGTATAGCGGTCAGGGTTATCGGCCGGCCGGTCATATCCCAACAGCTTGCAGAAAATGTCATCTACGAAGTCGGGCAAGAGTTCCTGCTCACGAAATGCTGCCCCCTGATCAGATCCTAGAAAGGTTGCCCATTTCGTGACAATTTCTCGTTGAGCCGAAATATTTTCGGGCAGCTGAAACGTCTTGAGATAGGGTCGCAGAGCATCGGGACGGAAAAGAGGCTTAGGTTCAACTGGCACGAACGGACATCCTTTTCGGGGCTGGTCTCGACATCAATAGCTGGGGATAGTTTACCCCCTCTGAGAAGGTGGTAAAATCACTCACCTTATCGTCTTATCGGCTTTTTGTTGCTTTTCGATCGGAACCGCATTCGACCCTGCCGGGAAAGATCTTGTAGTTTGCGAGTTGGACAGAATTAACATCTCCACCAATTGAGGCAGCGGGGACAACTGCAAGTGCTTTCTCGTAATAGTCAGTTCCTGAAAGGCTGGCACTAATTCCTGAATTATGAAAAGTGTCATTGGACAAGTTATGAATTGCAACAAGTCGTTGGAGTGAATCTGCACCTCATGTGCCGCCTCGTGAAGTGCAGTAGCTTACTCGATCCTCGAAAATAATTGGGTACCCTGGCATGGTTGGCAAAACAACACTGACGATGTTCTCAGCGGGCGCTGGTGACTCCTTTCTTGTGGAGCACGATTCAAGCGAAAGCTTATCGATATTGGTGGATGGTGGGTACGCACAAACTTTTCGTAAGATGCTATTGCCATTACTGCGACAAGAGTATCAAAAACTACGTCACATTGATCTGCTTATTACAACTCACATCGATGCTGACCATATTGGAGGTATTCTTGCCTTTTTAAAGCAGAATGGGAATGTAGATACGCCCAGCATTGCGCCAGTTAGGTTCGCATGGCACAATAGCCTCAGAAGTTTGGGTGGTCTTAACGGTGGCGAGGGGCAGCTAGGCACTGCAGATCTTGCAGTCCTTTCGCAGGTTCGCCAACGCGGCTTTTTGGAAAGAGAAGAATCTTCGCCTTCTGAGATCTCCGCAATGCAAGGAAGTTCATTAGCGTCGCTTCTTCAGCAAAATGGCTATTCTTGGAATGAATCACGGCCAATTGTCAAAGGAATAAAATACGAAGTTGCACCAAACTGCGAGATTCATGTGATCTCACCACCTGTAGAGCGTCTCGTGGAACTACGAAGTTATTGGATAAGAAAGTTCCGAGAACTAGGGTTCGCAGGAATAATCTCAAAATCAGAGGTCTTCGAAGATGCATTCGAGTTCATGTGTTCCTTTGAGTCCGTTGATGAGAATGTTTCCGAGGAGATCTCCTCTATTGACGAAAACGCTGCCACCCTAAGTGACGTTTATACTCCTGACGACGCAATAACGAATGGAAGTTCGATAGCATTCGTGCTGGCGATGGGTATGACCCGGATATTGTTCCTCGGGGACTGCTGGGCGGAAGATGCTGTCTCTGGAATTAGCGACGAGTTTAGCGAGTCATTCCCCATAATCTTTGATGCAATCAAGGTCTCCCACCATGGAAGCGTTCGTAATACAAGTCCCAAATTACTGTCGATGATCGATTCACCTCGTTTTCTTATATCTACCAGTGGTGAGCAGCATGGTCATCCCAGCCTGGCAGTGCTCAAAGAAATTGTTGATCGTCCGGCGTCTTTCAAGCGGACTCTCTATTTCAACTACGAATCCAGAGCATCAGAGATGATAAGCAATTATCAGCGTAATTCAGGATCCGAATTTGATGTTGTTGTGAGCAATAACCCACGCATTGTAATCGAGAAGTAATGTTTGAAATTGAGTTACGGCTGTCAACGTGTAAAGTGACTTGTGGAGACCAGCTTGGTACTGGATTCTTTGTTGGGCAAGATTTGGTGATCACCGCTAGGCATTGCGTACTGGATGCAATTGAAAACAAGAGCCCAGTTGCTCTTGAATTTCACGTTCCTGGCACGGGAGCGACAACCATAGTAGCCGACGTTGTCGATCATGAACCGGAAATCGACATTTGTCTTGTCCGCCTAAAGGAGAGTCTCACATTACGAGGCCAAAGATTCGACGTTGAACTACCACGAGAGGGGACGGGATGGAAGTCCTTTGGTTTTCCTAAGTCAAAGCCGCTCATTGGGCATCGCAGCTATGGGACGATTGAAGCGGTCTTGGACTCGCCGAAAGCCAAGATTGATTTGGATTTATCAATTTCGGAGGATGTGAAGCTTAGCTCATACAGCGGCCTATCTGGCTCGCCACTGATTGTTGGAAATAGTGTCAGCGGCATACTACGTGTAAAGATGGACAACTCTCTCGGGGCCATTAGCACACATGCAATCCTGCCGTTTCTTAAGCGAAACGGATTCAAGAGCTCTCGGCGAACGCCCAAAGACGGGATGAACCAGGATTTAGCACAGCGACTTGAATTTCAAGATGAGCTTGAATCTCGTGTTCTGAAGGCGAGGGGAGGCTTCTATTTTCTTGAGGGGGCGCATGGAATAGGCAAGTCTACGTTTTGTCAAAATCTTGTCCCGAGAAATGGGGAATTGCGAGTTATCGGAGCTTACTGTGTTCGGGAATCGTCGGTATCGAACACCAATGTCAGATCGCAGCCATCTCAGTTGTACGATTGGATAACTTCTGCAATTGCCACACTGATAACGGGGCGAGCGGATAGAAAACTTGAAGCAAATTATGAGGCTATGGCATTAAACCTGGAAACATACTTGGAGAAATGCTCTCAGTTTTGCATTGAGGAGGATAAGACAGGAGTCATATTTATTGATGGTATCAATGAAGTCGCAGATATTGAGGCGAACAGATTGTCGGACTTCGTCGGGTTGTTACCTAACGTGTTGCCGGCAAATATCGCGATCATTTTCTCTGCTCCAAATTTTGCATCATTGTCTAGGCGAATGGGCGGAAGAGTGACGAATGCAAATGTTCTCAAAATCCCTCCACTGTCAGATACCGCTTGCGCAGAGTTTGCCTCAAATCATTTAGCGGGAAGGCCAGATACTTCACCTGCCCTGATAGATGCAATTGTAGCAAAGGCCGCCGGGCATCCACTGTATCTCAACTATCTTACGAAATATGTGGAAGATAATTTGGGGGAAAGTGTTCTCGATGACTTTCCTGTCCTGAATGGACCAATCGAAGATTATTACGAACGTATTTGGCAAAGCATTGAAGACGAGGCCAATTTTCCCTATTTGCTCGGAGTTATTGCAAGATTAAGAGACGCTATTCAAGTAGAGGAGTTTGTTACTACGCTAAGCGAAATAGAGCAGGCGGCATTTTTGGCCGTCTTTGCGAAATGGGGGCACCTTTTTAGGACGAAGAGTTCGACGGAGATGTTTCACGAGTCATTTCGTACCTTCGTTCAATCAAAGACGGAGATATTAAAGACGACGATAAATGAACGACTCGCGAAAAGCTGCATTGACAATAATGCGTTGAGTTATTGCAGGATAAACAAAGTGTTCCATTGTTTGCGTGCTTCAGAATCGCTCCAGGAACAGTGCATAGAATTTTGTAATCAAGATTGGGTAGATGATTGTGTATTGTTGAGCGTTGAACCAGAAGTGTTGCTGAGGGATGTGCGTGATGTTGTAAGCTGTGCTGCGCGTCGTGGATTGGCGACACAGGTGATACGCGTTCTTTTGCTCGAACAGCGGGTAAGCTTTCGATACGAAACACTGTTCGCTCAATCCGCCGGCGAAGTAGCTAAGGCTCTTGTGTTGCTCGGTAGGCCCCAAGATGCTTTGAGTCATGTCTTTCGATATGAGAACTTAATCGTCTCTCCGTGGGTAGCCTTGGAGGTTGCATGGCCCATGATCGAACGAGAGTATTATTCCGAAGCGGTTGAGGTTTTGGAGGCGGTTCTCAATCAATGTAGGCGCATTTTCGGTGAACCCGACATAGAAATTCCAGTATTCGTAGAGGTTGCTATTTGCAATATTCTTGCGGTAATGTTTCTTCGAGTTACGGGTGAAGACAATTCGGAATATGTACATTTTGTAATTGACCGTAGCTTGAAGATATTAGAGGCGTCGTTGTCAGATCAAGATGGGCAAGCTCTCCGGCATTTTTCTAGTCGAATCGTTTCTGCGCCGCAGGTGTACTTCTTTGCATTCAAGCAGGTCTATACAGCGAATGATGATTTAGAACTATTAGGTGATATAGACGTAGTCGGCAATCAAGACTACATCAACTTTCAGTTTGACTTGCTCATTGAATATTTGAGAGCGTCCGATGAATTTGATTTGCCTGTTGCCTCGAAGTGTATTGAAGAGATTCTTGCCGACATCGAAGAGGGGTGTAACCATGCGTCCATTGTTCAACATCCCAATTTAGTAGGGGTGATCGACGCATTAGTTAGAGTTAACGCTCCAGAAAGCATCATTGCGAGGTTGTTAAGAGACTCCAAAGAGGAGTTTGATGCAGGTGAATTCGAGTTGCGAAGCGAAAACGGTGTTGACGCGAATCTTGCAGGGGTCTACGCACAATACGCTAGATGGCGAGTTCAGGCGTATCTGGGCGAAGAAAGTGAATTTATATCAGTTGTTTGTATAGAAGGCGAAAACTGGGAGGAAAGATTGACAAGGGCGTCAAAGCAGAGCGCCCTGTTGGATGGCGCAATTCGTCGCGCACACCTTGCCGGTGATCACACTAAGCTGTCGTTGCTTTGTGAACAGGTATTCCGTAGTGTGTTACCAAATTTCGAGTTGTCGCTAGCAGAGCGGCGAAAGTGGGACCGGGCTTACGCAATACCTGAGGCTGTTGTGCCGCTTGTTGTCACTCTTCTTTTAGAGTGTTTGCTTGAATGCTCCCCTGAGTCGGCTGCGAAGTATCTTGAGTGGATCCAATCGCGAAGTGATAAACAATGTGGTTTATACACCGAGGGATTTCGTGAATTGCTTTTTGATGTATGTAAGGCTTCGGGAAAGCTAAGCGCGGACTCAAATGTTCACGCCTCTGCTTTCGCAATTGCTCAGCAACTGCGTCAGCATATCTTAGAATGCGTTCAGAATAGGTACGAACTGGTTCCCCTGCTACTGCGACTGGTAAAGTTATTCTCATCACTTGGCGCACCGCAAGTTGCAGACGAATGCTATCGAGATGTGCTTCGATTTTCGATGGGACCGTCTTGGTACAAGGAGGAACAGTTTGACCTTCTGTCGAATGGTCTTGAACTTTTGTCTGAATCGGCAATCGATTCCGCGACTATATGCAGAATTGAGACGCTGCTCGAATTGGCCTCAGGTGAAATGACATTTCAAAGGTATGTTCGAGATGCGAAGTCTAGCTTAGTCGCGGTCTTGACGAGGAAGGGAAAGCTGTCGGAAGCGATACGATATTTTAAGTTGCAAGTGTGCGGAACGACAGACGAATTGTTTACCGAACTTTCGGCACCAACGGTCGATAGGATTGATTTGCTAAGGGGAAATCGATTTCCTGGGGGGGGGATCGATGAGCAGCAGGCAGTTCTTAATTTCGTAAACAAAACGCGTTGCAGTTGGCGTGTGAGATGGGCGATTCTTGAGATCTTTCAAATTGGAGACTCGCGGTATTTCTCAAAATTTGGAGCGGCGTTTGCAAGAATCATCAATCACGAATTAGCTGATGATCAACTCATCGATGAAATGTTGAATCGTCTTAGAGTAGTAGTAACTAGCGATCTAATCGAAGCGGCTATTCCTGACTTCGTCGAGGCGTTCTTGGGTGAGATTGATCGATCCGTTAAGCAAAGATTTGAGGCGATTTTACCAAGAGTTAGTCCTGAGGCATCGGAATTTGAAAAGATTGTCCGGTCCACCGAAGACGATTCTGAGTCAAATTTGAGAGCAGACGATGAGTTTTACGTTCCTGGCTTCGTCGGAAAAAGTGAAGGAGTTGTGGATTTAGAAGGTGATATAGCTAAAGCTCAACAGCAAGTCACATTGGGTAATATTGATAGAGCGAGAGAGATACTTGTCCAAGCGCTTCGGCGAGCCCAGGATACAGAATGGCCAATTTGGAGCGGATCGGGTTCAGGCATCGATAAAGCGCGACAGGCTCTATGCAACACATGCGAGGATCCTGGCGAGTTGATGTCCGTTTTTCATGATCTAATCGTTGGCGAGCGATTGGCATCGTCTTGGTTTATAGCGAATTCTTTATTGAAAATCTGTTCGGGGCTTGCTTCACAGGGGGACGCTGGCGACTTGATGGAGATGGTGATCGATCATGTTGATCAAATCTTGGGAGGCGGTATCAAAAGTTCGGAATGTATCGACGATGATGCCGCTTTAGGAGAGCTAAGTAATGACGAACTGTTTATTTCGTTAATCGCTTGGTGTCTCACCCACCCTAAATGGATTCGTAGAGACAAGTCGGCGGAAGTTTTGGGTTGGTTGTTTCTAGAGTCGGAAAGCTATACCCAAGAAATTGTTACGACTCTATGTGGCATTGGAGGCATGCAGAAGGCATTCGCCTTTGGATTGCTTAATGCACGGTCTTGTGCAAGTCCTCAAGATACATGGCGGCTATTCCTCGCCTGCGGTAATCGTAAAATTGGTGGATTTGAGCCAGAGGATGCTTATTCAATCAGTGTGCAGCATCAAATTGCATCTCGCGCGAGCAAGAGCGGACAAGCGGATGCGTCCGAAATGGTCGACAAGTATAGTGCGAGTTTTCGGTCGGGTATAATTGAGGTTCCCTCAGCGACATTTGTCCTGCCTTCTTGGGCTATGTGTCTCAGGCCAACGTTCGATGCGTTAAAGGAAATTGTCAGTGTTGACTCAAAGTTTGTGAGTGACTTTGAGGAACATATGAAAGAGCTGTGTGCTCCGCACGACATAAAAAACTTTCATCAACTGGAGATGCTCGTCGCGGAGGGTTTTTCTGAACCAGCTCAGTTTGCTTGGGATAGATGGCATGTTTTGGCAAGTGAAGCTTTGAGCAGAACGCTACTCGGAAGAGTGTCTCTTGAGGAGCATTCTAAAGTTGCTCAGACTCTTAATATGGTCAATCCAAGTTTTCCCTTGGGTGATCGAATGCTGGACATTGACTCAAGTTTTGAAAAATATTTGGACCATTTGAAAAGTGGTGCGTTCGATTCCATGGTTCAAGATCCCGATCGTTTCGTGCTTCACTACGTCGAGAAGGGGGAAATTGAGGATCTGGAGTCCAGCGTACTTCCTAAGCCCGGAATGGTAAAAATTGAGGTAATAGCTTTCGCAATTTCATCAGCGATTCGCAATCGTGTGTTTTTTTTGCCTGAAGTTAAAAGTGTGTTCCCAAGTAGTGGGCTTCCCGCTGATAACGGGGAGGACTACGAAACTTGCTCAATTCCTCTGCCACGATATGTCTATGGCGGTTCATTTACCCCAGCTGCCCCTCTGGCCAGTTTTTTGGCGATTGCCAAAGCCAGTGATGAGGATTGCCATAGGGAAGTGTGGCGATGCGGACGCTCTGGGTATTTGGAAACATACGGGCGACCAAAATTTGAGGGTTGTCGGACCCTAATCTCTAAGAGCTCAATTCATTTACCGCCGGATAGGAAGCTCGCGTGGACAATTTCCGTGAATGATAAAGTTCTAACTATGATCGATTCACAAGGGAATGAACTATTTTGAATCGGAGATGAGGATGTTTACGTCCATGACGACACCTTTGTCGCGGCATGAGTTTGAGCGAGCGTTTAATATTGCTGCTGAACAAATGCGACAAGGAAAAATCAAGTTTGCCGCGTCAATGATTGAATTGATCGATAGCTTGCGAAGAGTTAGGGATCTACCCAATGGGCGGCTAGATTTGTTGAGTATCGATGAACGTGCGCGACTTCATGCGAATTCCACAGTAACCTGGCTTGAAGACGGAGCGTTTGAAGCGATTAGGAGTGAATCAGGAATTAGTGAAGGTGAGAATGTCGACAGTGAAATAGAAGTCGGTCCGCAAAGTAATCCACCATCAGGCAGAGCCAAGAAGGCGCCGGCCAAGAAGGCGCCGGCCAAGAAGGCACCGGCCAAGAAGGCACCGGCCAAGAAGGCACCGGCCAAGAAGGCACCGGCCAAGAAGGCACCGGCCAAGAAGGCACCGGCCAAGAAGGCACCGGCC
>NZ_JBFEFG010000227.1 GCF_040718835.1 Bremerella sp. JC817
AGTCACTCCGATAATCACTACAAATCTGCTCGATCTCGCGTATCCGTTGGAAAGCCTCATCGGTGGCTTTTTGGAACTTCTCGACATCGTCGTAGTCGGCCACTATGCGGACGGAACGAGACCTTCACGAACTCGTGGGCATCGCGATGACGAAGGTCTTCCGAATGGACGCGCGGAACCCGGGCGCCAACGCTGTTCAATGCGGGCACGCTGCATCCACAGCTCAGCTCGTGCTACCTCAGCACCGTGATGGACGTGCAAGAGCATCCCGCCGCCGACGTGGCGATCTGCCAGTTGGTAGCCAACGTGGCCAAGGCATTGACCGAAGAGAAATGGAGCTCGACGGCCGAGCA
>NZ_JBFEFG010000228.1 GCF_040718835.1 Bremerella sp. JC817
CGTCGGCGAGACAATCTTCCTCAACATGCCGGAATTGGGGGCGGAAGGACCGGGCCAGAGAACTTTTCCTGCAAGGCTTTCTCGGCAACAACACGTCGCTGATAAACCCGCGTGACAACGTCACTCATTTGCTGGCGAACAACCGGATCGACCTTTTCCAGACGACCGACCAGGTGAAGAAAGAAGCCGAAGCGAAGCCAGCCGCGGAAGAAAAGAAAGCGGAAGAGCCCGAGATGAAAGACCCAGCGCCAACAACAGCAGGACCAACAACAGCAGGACCAACAGCAGCAGGACCAACAGCAGCAGGACCAACAGCAGCAGGACCAACAGCAGCAGGATCAACAGCAACAGGACCAACAGCAGCAGGATCAACAGCAACAGGATCAACAGCAACAGGATCAACAGCAACAGGATCAACAGCAACAGGACCAACAACAACAGGACCAACAACAACAGGACCAACAACAACAGGACCAACAACAACAGGACCAACAA
>NZ_JBFEFG010000229.1 GCF_040718835.1 Bremerella sp. JC817
GCGTGAATCGTTGCGAAGAAGTCGGGCACCGAAACGGGGTTTTCGACGATCTTCTTAGAAAGTTCGTCGGTCACGCCATACGCACCGCAGTGATTCAATCCGCCGCCAGCCAGCACACAAGTAAAGGCCGAACCTTGATGGGTCATCGCCACGCGTTTCTGGCGAACGTCGGCTGGCATGTTGAACAGCTGGCCATAGAAGTTCAGCGTTTCGCGGGCATCCAGAAAGCGGTAGAGGTACGACTCTTCCGGCAGATACCCGATGCGACTCGGCAAAGCGTTGTTCTTTGATCCTCGAATCTCTGGCACCGGGCAGATGGCGTGTGCTTCGTGTCACGACCCGGACCTGGCTTGGTCAGATGGTCGCACTCGGTCGAGCATCGCCATGGAATCGATGGCGATCCGTGGCCCCGACAACATGAACGCACTCACGTACGCCAACATGCCACGCCCCAACAAAATCGAACCCGCATCGGCGACCTGGGTCCCAAAAAGCTTTTGAGCAGCAAGCTGAGCGACCGGGGTGACTTCAGGCGGGGCGAACATTGGCGAGAACCGGCGTGGTCCGCGAAAGTTCGTCGAATCGTTCCAGCGTCAAAGGGAAGCCAGCGCGCCGTGCCATGGCGATGATATGAACGCGCTACGGCAGGATTTCGTCGACGCTTTCTGGCGGACGTCCTAGCCGGGCCTGGCTACCCACCACTACGATCGGCCGTTCAATGATCTTAGGATTAGCCGCCATCTGGGCAATCCATTCCGCATCGGTGGTA
>NZ_JBFEFG010000230.1 GCF_040718835.1 Bremerella sp. JC817
CAGCGATCACCGCTGCCACGCTCTTGAAAACGTGGACGATCAGGGCGGCTGGCCCGATGAAGACGACATTCGAGCGGCCTTCGACGCTCTCGGCTATCCGCAGGTTGAGACCGCTTGCTGAGGCACCCGCTACGTCAGTGCCCGCGAAAGGCATGCTTGAGCACGACCGTAGTCGGCATCAAACCTTTGGCGTAAGCAGTTCGGATATACGTTCTCCCCGAGGCATTGTGTTGCGTCTCGGGGAGGCGATCGCGATACCCGCCTCGGTTGGCGAGCGTTGCTATTTCACTTCTGCCACCAGCACTGCTGAAGCGACAGGCCCGCCGAGAACTGGAACGTGCGATCCTGGAAATCCGTTCGGCTGGCTTCGGCGAAGACGACATTCGTGCTCACGAGAACGAACTGCGTCGTGTGACCGGTGCCTTGGCAACGCCACGCTTGAACGCCGACGTCGAAGTTCCGCTGACGCAGCGTGAAAGCGAAGCGAAGTGCTTCAACAGAAGCTACTCCAGCATGACGTGCCCCCTCCACCGTTCGCGATGCGGAACGATCCCTGGCAGCTCGATCCGGCCACGCCGGAACCGACCTCCGCTGACTGATTTACCCTACTTCCATG
>NZ_JBFEFG010000231.1 GCF_040718835.1 Bremerella sp. JC817
CAAATTCTATAGCCACGAACGCCCTCACCAGTCGCTAGGCAATCGAACCCCGTGGACCGTCCACACCAGCCAGCGACTTGGAGCCCAGCAATCCACTTAAGAAACCGGCTCCCGTGGTCCGAAAATTGGGGTCCACTTCACTACGCCGCCACCGCGACGCGTTCGGCCTTCAGCCGGACGCGTGCAATCTGGGCGATTGCCAAGTCTTGATGCCCCAGGACACGCCCTCCTTGGGCACTTTGAAAGGCGGGCCTCACAACGATCAGCCAAGTATCAGGCAAGCCCTACAGCACGCGTCACCGGGGGCGCATAAGATTCTCAATTTTAAAACCGCCTGAATCGCATACTCCAGTGAACGCGATTGTTTGACGACGATTATTCGGTCGCGATTCGGCTTTCATCAACAGCAATTACCGTCCCGTCTTGTGAGTATACGACGCCGTCTTTTTGAGAGTGTCGCTTCCCCTCATCTATAAGCTGCTGAGTTGCGTCGTACGCCTCGGACGGACTGCACCCTAGTATATTCGCCACGATTCTGTGTATACCTGGTGGCCACGGTTGCTCAGGTAAGGCAGCGTCTACTTTTGCAATAAACTCTGCGGTTAGCGGCCGTCTCTTTCTTGGTGCTTCAGCGAATACCGTCTTGCGTTCTACAGCCTGTATAGCGTCGATGGAGTACTTTTCGGCGACGTCCTGGCAAATTGCGATGACGTGTGCTCTCTTGTTGGCGTATCGTCCAGTTAGTTTATCTCCTGCATGAGACGAAATTACGGACCATGACGTATCAAACAACTCATTCGTGAAGGCGTCATGGTCGATCTTCGAAAGCTGCGTCTCATTGAAGGCAAATGTTCCAAGCACGCGCGAAGTTGCGACAAACGCAGTTATATGACGCCAATTTTTCAAGAATCTCGAGTTTGAGGGCCTTCCATGTGGACGAAGTCCTTCGAGGACCTCGTCCGTACGTCTCATTATTTTGACGACACTTGGCCACACCAACAGCGGTTTGTTTGCCGAGAATATCCGTTCATATGAGTCATCAGACCGCATGAATTTGGTCCGGAGTGTGGTTGCAGTGGTGGGGGATTTTAGAATCAGGGAGACAAACCCCGCAGCAAGGTACATCGGCGTGACCAGTTCTGAGGCGGCGCGCCCTTGGTTTTTGTAATAATTAGTGCGGCGTTCGTAGAAGATGCCATGTTGGAGTAAGACGTCCTCAATGTCCCGCTGAATTTTGTCTGTAGCGTGAAGAGATGAAAGCTCAACAGACGTCTGGTTATTCGTGGCGCGGATGATCGAGTCGCGTACGGCGGGGTCAGTGGAAACAACCACTTTTACGAGCACAGCGCGGCCAGAGGGGTCATCACCACCGTTGCGAAAATGGCGATAGATTGATTCAGTCGTTTGCAGACCATTAACAATTTGCACTCCTTCAAGCTGAATTGACTTGCCTGTGACACTCGCAGAATTTGCAAGAATTGTGACGCCGTTATTTAGCCACCAAAAGTCGGGCGAGTCTGGAATGTTGAGCGTATCGCGAATGTCCTCGTTAACGCGATTGAGGCCCATGAAGGCACGCACGTTGGAGTCGAAGAGGTACCGTCGCAGTTTCTTTTCTTCATCAATAACGAACTCGTAGTAGTCCGACAGGGTGCATAGGATGATGTAACGTTCACCTCGGGTTAAAGCCTCAAGAAAAGGAAGCTCGATGGAAAACGTTCGCACTTTCCGGTAAGTATCGAGCAATTCTCTTGCACCAGCGAAAACGAAAGATGCTTCGCAATTGCCAAACAGTTCATTTGCTGTTGACCTGATTTGGTCTGCTCTTGCCGAGATTGAATCTCCAACTTGCGTCGTGTCCCCTCTGGATGCGTAGACAAAGGAAATGCGAAACTGTTGCAGTCGGGGAGATACCTTGCGGTATGCGAGCCTTAGATGCGTACGCTTGATAAGAAGCTGCTCTGAATAGGCGCCCTTGAGTTCTTCGTTGCTCAAGCCAAGGTCGAGCAGTTCGTTAACACTAGCAGCCAAATTGTCGAGCGGTTGTTGCAGAAACGTGTCATGATGTTTGCATGTGATGATCCACACTTCGAGTTCGCAGCCACTTCGAGGCCAGACGAATGAATCGACGTCGATCAAGGGATGGCCATTTACAAGGATGAAGAAACCATCGATTCCGCCGTCGTTTCTGCCGTCCACCGAGCCGGCTTTAATTTCATCGTCCGAAAGGTCGGCATCGCGAAGCAGTTGTTCAAACGCGAAATATTCGAACGCCTCATCCCGTCTATCGCTGGGTACGCGTCCCGCAACGCGATCGTCGAGTATACCGTCGAGCAATAGTGCGTCATTCTTCGCCATTTAGTCCTCTAGCTGATGCCGTCTAACGACGGCGTTGATTGGGCCGCCACCAAAAACCTAAGATTTAAAAACCCGCGTCATGGGCAGCGCCCGTTTACCGCTTCGATCGCCTTTGGATTTTAGATCCGATGTCCCGCGAGACGGAATTCGCCGACGGTCGAGTATGACATGTCGTGCATGCTTATAGGAGCGTCAAAAAAACAGTTGTCCTAACGTCACTGTGACCAATTGGTTCTTCTACCGTGAGGAAGTCATAGACCGCCTCGGTCAGATGGGTTGCAAGCGAGCGGCGAAATGTATAGGCCGTCACTCCCGGATTAGAACGGCCTTGCGACGCGAAGTCAATCAAATAGAAGTATTGAGGGGCATCAATGCCGCAGGGCCAATCCTTGCCATCCTCGCAAAGAGCTAAGCCCTCGAATTTCATGCACGCTCGAGGTCGAACCGTCCTGGTTTAGTACCCATAGATAAAGACTACATTCACTTAGCAGGCAAATCTGCCTGCTAAGTGCCGTAGTCCTTCCTCCTACGCCGCTTCCGCGACTCGTTTGCCCTGCAGCCGGTCGCGTGCAATCTGGGCGATCTCTGGGCTTTTCTCGATGCCCACGCCACGCATCCCCATCTCACGCGCCGCGACCAGCGTGGTCGCCCCGCCCGCGAATGGATCCAGCACCGCGGCATCTTCTCGCCAGGCGATCAGCTTTAGCAGCTCGGTCATCAGCTCGACTGGCTTCTCAGCACAATGCACGCGTCGACCAGTGGGCACGATGTTCTGGCGAAACGCCCCGGGGAGTGACGGCCCCTTGCGTTCCAGCTTCCCCTTGCTGCCCCAGACGATGAACTCGCACCGCTGATTGATTCCACCGATTCGCGGCCGCGCGTTCACCTTGTCCCATGGGGCCACCCCATGCCACATAACGCCGGCCCCCTGCAGGATGTCGGTCATGGTTGGCAGTTGCCGCCAGTCCGTGAACATGCAGACGACCCCGCCAGGCTTCAGCAGCTCCATGGCCTCGCCCAGCCAGAGCATCGCCCAGGCACGGTAAGACCGCTGGTCCATGTTGTCGCCCAGGAAGTCGGGCAAGATCTTTTTCGTTCCGCTTTGCTGGTACTTACTGCTCGTCGGGGCCTTCCGGCTCGACGCGTGCAATCCGCCGCTCGAATAAGGTGGATCGGTGATCAGCCCGTCGAACTCTTGCCCCTGCTTCTTCAGTTCCGCCAACACAGCCAGGCAGTCGCCCTGGTAAAGTGTTTGCCCCTCAGCATCGTAGATGCGTTTCATGTTTCCCCCTGGTGTTCATCCAAGAAAGTGATTAGCGAACCCGCAGCAAGATCTCCGCATCTCGCCGCTGGCCTTCGCTGGTGTTGAATGGGATCGTGATCTTGTACCGCTTGGGCGATGAAGCACCGCCCGAAACGAAGCCCACGATTCCCCCGCCGATCGGTATCGGCTCGAAGCCAGGCTCGCAGATCTTCTCGTCGTTGGGCGTTGGTCCCTGAATGGCGACCAGGTCACCCGCGGCGATCGCGGTCCCGTCTTCGTAGGTTTGCGAGATCTCGGCCGTGATGATCGAAGTGACCGTTTCGTCGGTCCGCATCACCGGCCCGCAGTTCACCGCGAAGCTGGGAACCTCGCTTGGGTTCTTTTCATAGTCGCGCTGTTTAGCGATGGTCATCGGTGTTATTCCTCGATTTGAAAACGGAACGAGTTATCGCGTAGGTCGCATTGCATCCAGCCAGGCCCCAGGTCATAGCCCAGCCGATTGTCGACCAGTTCAAACGCCAGCCGGTCATCGTCCAAACGATACGCCAGCCGGCAGTCAGCGAGCGAATAGTAAGGCCAGGCGTCGCCTAGCCGAAAGATAAGTTCAGGGGGGCTGATCAGCACCGGACCGGCCCCCTTGAATGGAACCAGTCGCGGGGTCGCTTCGATCGACGCCGTGGGAATGGTTAGCGATCCAGCCACCAGGCCCACCAAGTCGATCGCCTGCAGCCGCAACGCCACCAGGTCGATCGATGCCCCAATCGTTGCGTCGGTCGTCAGCTCGAAGGCCTGCAGCTCGAGCAGACCTTGCCGCATGGTTGCCGATGGCACCAGGTCGCCGGACGTGGGCTGCAGCTCGGCCCCGATCGCCGCGGCCGGCACCACGCGAGATCCCGCCAGGCGTCCCACCTCGAGAAGCGATTCCGCCGCGATCGCACCAGGCACCAGGTTACCCGCGGCCGCTGGTAATGCCTCGCCAGGTGTGCCCGACAGGGTGAACCTGAAACCATGAAGCACCCCTTCCGGTTTCGATGTTGAGTTTTCCGGCTGGGCCTGCAGTCGCGAAACGCCGGCCGCGATCGCATTCGCCCCTTCCGCCTGGTTCGTGCTGGCCGTCGTCGCCGCTGCGATCGCACCAGGCACCAGGTCAGCCGCGGCCGTTGCGTTGGCCCCGGAATTTCTAGCGAGTACTTCAACCACGTCGCCAAGCAGCTCGGCCGATGCCGCCAGGCTTTCCGGCTTCATCTCGAGATCTGCATGGCTGGCGATCGTGGGAATGGTTCGCGATCCGATCACCAGCCCCACCAGGTCGACCGCCTGCAGCCGCAACGCCACCAGGTCGATCGATGCGCCGGCCGTTGCATCGGTCGTCAGCTCGCAGGCCTGCAGCTCGAGCAGACCTTGCCGCATGGTTGCCGATGGCACCAGGTCGCCGGACGTGGGCTGCAGCTCGGCCCCGATCGCCGCGGCCGGCACCACGCGAGATCCCGCCAGGCGTCCCACCTCGAGAAGCGGTTCCGCTGCGATCGCACCAGGCACCAGGTTGCCCGCGGCCGTCGCGTCGGTACCGAGATTTCCAGCGAGTACTTCAACCACGCCGCCAAGCAGCTCGGCCGATGGCACCAGGTCGCCAGGCTTCTTCTCGAGATCCGCGTGGTTGGCGATCGCGGGAATGGTTCGCGATCCGATCACCAGGCCCACCAGGTCGAACGACTGCAGTCGCAACGCCACCAGGTCGATCGATGCGCCGGCCGTTGCGTCGGTCGTCAGCTCGCAGGCCTTCAGCTCGAGCAGGCCTTGCCGCATGGTTGCCGATGGCACCAGGTCGCCGGCCGCTGGTTGCAGTTCGGCCCCGATCGCCGTCGTCGGTACCACGCGAGATCCCGCCAGGCGTCCCACCTCGAGAAGCGGTTCCGCTGCGATCGCACCAGGCACCAGGTCGCCCGCGGCCGTCGCGTCGGTACCGAGATTCGCAGCGAGTACTTCACGCACCACGCCAAGCAGCTCGGCCGAAGCCGCAACCGCTTGTGGGCTTGCTTCGGTCCGATGTTGGAAGCTGGGAAGATCTCGTCGCGAAGCCACCGCGGCCCCGCTTGCCACTTGGTCGATCGACAAGCGGAAACAGCCGGCCGCGATCACCACGCGACGCGATACCATCGCAATCGGTGTCGAACCGATCGTGGTAGATCCGATCATTTCGGGTTACTCCGGAACGGGCAAAGGATCCCCCACCGTGAACGCGACGTTCCCGGCTTCGATCGCCTGAATGTAATCTTCCTTCAGGTCCAGCAAGGCCTGGTAGTAGATTCCGCCCGCTTGAACGATCGCCAGGAACACGTCGATCGTGACCAGGTGCCCGCCATCGTTGCCGCTGGCCGTCGCCGGATCCATGCCGTAGATCTTGGTTGTGAAAAGTGCCGGATCGGCCCCCATGATGATGTTCAGCGTCCAGGTGGTGGCCAACTGGTCGAACTCATTCCGCGCCGCGTCGTCAATTCGCAGCGTATAGCCAGGCTCGTAAACCACGACCCCGAAGTCGTCCCGCAATTGGACGAACCAGCCCGCCGCGATCTGATCGGCGTACCAGGCCAAGACCTCGCGTTCCTTGAGCTGGGCCACCGTGAGCGATGCTTCCAACGAATCGGAATATTCGTAGCCTTCCGGCAGCGGCCCGATAATCGGGTTGTCATCGAAGAAAGTCACGCAGCGGTTGCCGTCGTGAATCGGTGCCCAGGCGATCGCCTTGTTGTTCTCCAGCTTGACGATTCCGTTAGACATGCCCCGCTTCTCCGATCGGGCAACGGAAGCCGCGCGTGATCGTTGCCACCGCGTCCCAGGTTGCCGCCGTGTCAAACTGCTGATAAACCACGCCGCTAGAGTTGGTCGTCATATCGAACTCGTCAAGCGTGTTATGCGTGGGCCTCGTGTGGATTAGCTTCTGCACCGTGCCCGCCGCGACGTTGCGATAACGCGCCCAAACGTAGGCATTCGGCCCCAGACCTCGAAAATACAACTTCACGCGGCTGCTGATCGGTGGGCACCAGCAGCGAACCGACTGCTCGGTCGTCGTCGTCGATGCCGAGTTAAACGAATACATTTCCCCATCGTAGAAGAACCAATTCCCCGACTGCATGAACGGATCCCATTCGCCGCTTCCGGTTGCGTTGGTTCGCATCGCTCCCACGATCTGCCAGGCATCCCAGGCCGATGGCTTGGCCAGCGTGGTCGACAGCCCCGCGACCACCGTCGGCCCGATCTTCCCCAGCAATAGCCAATACCAACTGTTCGTTGTTCGGGTGGCTGCGTTCACCAGGTCGCCGGCAACGGTCAGGTCCAGCGTGATCGGCGACGCGACCACCAGCAGGTCCGTTCGCGTGTTGGCATGGATTGCCCCGGTTGCGATCTGCAGTTGCGCACCGCTGGACCGACTGACCTGCAAGCCAACGTGCCCCAGCTCCGTCTTCGCCGCGATCTCGAAGGCCAGGTCGTTCAGATTGTTGGTGTTGGTGATCACGTAGTTCGTGAATACCGACGTACTAACCTTCAGGGCGATTTCATCAATCAGGGCCTGCAGGTATCGCGACGTTGCCGACAGCGAAATGGTCGCCCCGGATCCGCTCAGGTTGAGGCGGGATCCGGTCGACGACGATTGCACCAGGTCGCGGCTGATCGTATTGGTGCCGGAAGTCCAGGTCGCTTCGCCCGTTTCCCAGTTGGTGCCCTCTTCCAGGCAATAGGTGAACTTGGCACCGTTGGCCAGCGAAGCAAAACCACGCGCACCAGGCAACGCCCCGGAAACCACCACGTCACCCGTTCCGGTCGATGCCGTGGTTTCCGCGACGCGATCCTTCACCACCAAGTCGATAGCCATGCCGTTCCCCTGATCGAAGCGTTACCGCTGCTTGAAGACAACCAGGCCGTCCGGATCGAAGGCGATATTCACCGGACCGTTTTGCGGGATCGCGATGCAATCCAGGCCTGGCAGAATGGCCACCGTGTCGACGTCACTGGCCACCTCCCAGCGTGCCGCGGCCGAAGTCGCCAACGCCGAAACGGTCAGTTCGTCGGCTCCCTTCGCGTGGTCACCATCCAGCGTGCAGGTTCCGCCACCGCTGAAGGTGATCGTGGCCCCGTCGCGCAGGTCGGCCGCGATCGGCTCGACATACAGCGTGGTAGCCGCCAACGCCGCGGCCGCGGTCAACTTGATGTCGATCTTGCCATCGTCGCGAAGCCATAAAACGTCATCGGCTGGCGTCGAATCATCGCCCCCGATTTCCAGGTAATAGATCGCCGCCTTGATCCGCTGCGTACTGATCTCCAACGTACCGAAGGCGACGTCGGCCGCGTCCAGCTCGAACTGGTGCTTCCCGGTGTCGGCCGCGGCCGTCTTGCCGGTCAACGTCTGCCGCGCGTAGCTCGCTGGTCCCGACAACTCGACGCCCCCATTGCTCAGGAAGTCGGAGACAAACTGGTGCGATCGCGAAGGGACATAGGTCGACGTGTGCGATTCCAGCAGCACGCGAACCACGCCGCTGGTGAATTGGGCCAACTGCAGGCCGTGGTCGAAAATCATCCGAGACATAGAAAACCGCCCTCCCTGGCGTTTGTGGTGTGCGACTACTCGCGAAGGTTTTAAGGTGAAAACGTATTAGCTTCGGGATAGTCGTTGTTAAACGGGCCTTCGATGATCAGTGTCACGCGTGGCAGGCCGCTTTCGATATCGCAGCGCAGCAGCTCGACTTCCAGCGTCTCGAAGTTGGTGAACGATCCCAGCACTGAACCCGATACGAAGGACGCGTAAACACCAGGTCCCCCGTCGTCGTAGCCGCCATGCCAAACGCCACCGATCCGCGTGTTGGACGATGGCCAACCGGTGCCCGACTTGCTCAGCTGAACCACGACCTCGCCGGAATTGCTCCCCAGGATCGACCCGAATTCCATCCACAGCGAAGCGGTGATTCGATAGATGCCATCGCGTAGAAAGTTCGGCCGCGTCCGCGTGGTATCGGCCCCGATGCCCGCGTAAGGAAGCCCCGAGAAGTGATAGGTGTACACCGGACACAAAGCAGGCGTTTTGTTCGGCCAGGCTCCGGTCGCGTGAACGATTCGCGGTGCCCTCGGTCGTGCTGGCCAGGTGACAATCGCATCGTACAGGCCGTCGCCGTCGACCTTCCCCAGCCAGGCGATCTCGACCTGGCCGTTGTCGTTGGGCGTGGCGATCGGCCCGTTGAACTCACCCGAAGACCACAGCGAAGGAACGTGCCCAGTTCGACACAGGTTGCGATATTGGGCCGACCAGCAGGAAGGCAGCGGCGAAGGCAGCTCGTAGCGGACCTTCGTGCGTGCCATGCCCGCGATCTGCATTCGAACCACTTCGTTTGCCTTGCCTGATTCGGTGGCCATGGCGACCACTGGGCTATGGGCCGTCACACTTCCAAACGGAAAGTAAGCCAGGCTGGCGACTTGTTGGCAGGTTTGCAGGTTCCAGCCTTCCACGTCTTCCGGCTGATTGACCGGCCAGTTCAGATAATGAAACTCGCCCCGCTTGATGTCGTGGGTTGTCTTGGCGTCGATGAAGATCCCGGCCCCGTCGGTCGTGGTCATCGGCTGGCCGCTGCGATCAAGTTGGCTCATGCGGTCCTTTTCGACCAACTTGCCCATGGCAGTCACCGCACTGGCCGACAGGTTCCCGCTGATTCGCTGGCCTGCTCGCACTGGTTTTTGTCGCATCGCTTAGGCTCCTTCTCGCATCGCCTTTAACTGGGCGTGGGTTTCCGGATTGCGGCCCCCGGCAAACTTGCAAAGCTTGCGGGCCTCTTCCAGGACCAGGTTGTGGAACTCGGGGGCGTTGTCCATGTATTGGTGATCGTAGCGCAGCAGAACTCGCGGGTGGATGAACGCGCCACCAGCTCGGCCGGCACTGATCAGCTTGTGACCGCCTGGCCGGTTTTGAACCTGGTGAAACGAATAGACTTCGCGGACGTTGTCCGGAACGCGGATCACGGGCTCGCCCACGATCGGTAAGCACCAGGTGCGAAACGCCCGCCAGGGGGCGAAGGGATGATGATAGACCGGATCGGCCAGCACCATCACACGCACGACCAGCCCGCGACGGTTCAACTGGCGGGCCAGCGTCATGGCCCCGCGGCCAGCTCCCCAGCTATAGGCGTAGATCCCGAGAATCGGCCGGACGCCGTACTTGTCACCCAGCGCCCAGTAATACTCGGCCACCTCGGCGAAGTTGGCATTCCAGGGGTAGTAGTGGATTCGGCTCCGGACGCCGTCGCAGAACTGCTCGCGCAGCTTCTCGGTCAGGTCCAAGATTCCGTTCCACTTGCCGACCGATTGGGTAAAGCCGCTGATCGCGGTGTGTATCAACAGGTTGGGCCGTTCCATGGCTTTTCATGCGACGCTTCCGCGTCGGTCTCCTGATCAAGTCCCGATCGCCAGTTCGGCGAAGTTGGAAGGTTCGTAGAGGCGTTCGACATAGGCAGCGACAGGGCGATGCACGATTTGCTTGGCGTTTTCGTCGTGGTACTTCTTGAAGTAGAACCACAGGTGATCGTGGGCCTTTTTTGTGAGCACGGCATCTTCGCCGGTGTTGTATTCCACCAGGCCCCACTGGGCACAATCGACCTCGCGATTCTGGCCAGCCCGGAAACTGAAACGGGCCGTGACCTGGCCTTGCGACGTTTGTCGGCCGCTCGATCCCAGGAATAGCAGCCGCCCCGCGGCCCAGCCTTTCCACTCGGTCGCGTTCGTGGTGCCCGTCATTTCGTCTAGCTTGCGAATGTAGGCGTCGGTAACCGAAGCAAAGGGGAAGGTGAACTCGTAATCGAGCTTCAGCCCGCCAACCACGACGTCGGTTCCATTGACGCCGCTTTCCGCGACCTCGATCGCCCGCTTGAAGTCAGGCGGCAATTCCGAAGCCGACTTGCCCGCCTTGTCGACCGTTTCCAGCGAAACGGTAATATGTTGCGACCCGCCCATCGTGTCCCAGCTGGCGACCAGCGTCCCCACCTCGGGCTTCTTCTTCTCTTCCTGCTTGTCGGGATCGATGTAGTTGACTTCGATCGCCCAGAACGCGGGGCCGATTTGCGTCTTGCTGATATCGTCCCGCTTCAAGGTTTTGAAAGGCGTGACGAACTCGGCCGGCGCAACCGAAGCAACGGTCGCCGCGATCGTCGCGTCGTCGTCAGACCCAATGACGTGGTAGAGCAGCTTCCGATTGGAGCCCTTGCCGGTGGCATCCTTGCCGGCTTGCGATTGTGTTACTTCATAGATTTGCATGATCAATCCGAAAACGTGTCGCCGTCTTCCCCCTGGTCGATGATTGTTTTCAGCTTGTCGTTGACCCCTTGCAGTTGCTGCTCGACCTTCTGCATCGGTTGGGCCTGCAGGCCGATCCGTTCGACCGCGAAGCTATTGCTGGTACCAACGGCCAGCTCCCAGGCCTTCGCCACTTGATCGCCGACCCCTTCCAGGTCCGGCATCTGCATCGGGGGCACGATAGGCGCGTCGGTTTGGCTGTTCTTCTCTTCCTCTTGTTGGTCCTGCTTCTCTTTTTTCTTCAGCAGGTCCTCGGCTTCCTTCTTCAGCCGCTTCAGCTCCAACTGGGCGAACTTGGAATCAAGCTTGAAGCTAACCGCATAGCCGTCGACCACCTGGGCGATCGTGCTGCTAATCTGGCCGACCCACGTTTGCACGTTCCTTAGCAAGGTGGCCATCGCATCGGCGAAAACGATCTTGATCCCAGCCCACAAGATCTTGGCAGCCAGCTCCCAGTCGCCCGACTTGAGCGCGGCCTGCAGTCCCGCCAGAACTGGCCCGATCGTTTCCTTCAGATAGGTGAACGCGGTCCCGATTTGCTTGGCCATCCAGCTCCCGAGGCCCGAGAAGTAGATCACCGCCGCGGCCAGGGCCAGCACCAGGCCGATAATGAGCGTCACGGGATTGGCCAGGAAGGTGATCACCGCACCGATCGCCCCCATCACGGCCAGCATTCCGGAGATAGCCCCCGCGACGATGTTGATCACGACAGCCAGGCTCAACAGCACCCCAGCCGCAGCACCGATCCCCACCACGACCGCGGCGACCATTTGCACCAGGTAACTGTTTTCCGAAATGAACTCGGATAGCGTCGACGCCGCGCCCGCGGCCCAGTCGAGAAAGCCCCGCAGGGAACCTTCCAACGCTTTGCCGATCGACAATTGCACAGCCTCGACGGCCGACATAAAACGCCGGAACGATCCCCCGAGGTTGTCATCCATAATTGCCGCCATCTTGGCCGCGGCCCCGTCTGCGTTGTTGATCTTGCCGCGCAGGTCGTCCATTGAGGTTCCCGCGTCGGCCATGATCAACGCGCTTTTCGCCGCTCGATCGAAGTTGTCGGAGAAGAACTTCAGCCGGTCCGCTTCGCTCATTCCGCGGGTCGCGTCGCCGACTTCTTTCATCACGTCGACCACGCTGCGAATGTTGCCTTCCGCGTCGACTGTTTGCACGCCCACCTCGGCCAGGCCTTCGCGGGCAGCTCCCCCGATGTTCTTCATAATCAAAGCCAGGTCGGTACCGGCCATCGACGCCTTGATCCCGCTGTTCCCCATAACGCCGATCGCGGTGGCCGTGTCTTCCAGCGATTGCCCCGCGGCCTTGGCCAGCGGCGCGGCATACTTGAGCGTTTCGCCCATCATGGCGATCGATGTGTTGGAACTCGAAGCGGTGACCGCCATCACGTCCGCGACGCGCCCCAGCTCGTCGGCCGTCATGCCAAACGCCGACCCAACGTCGGACGCGATATCGGAAGCGGTTCCCAGGTCGATCGCCCCAGCCTTGGCCAGGTTCAAAACGGCCGGAATGCCGGCGATGATCTGCTCGGTGGAGTAGCCCGCCTGGCCGAGGAACTTCATCCCTTCGGCAACCTGGCTGGCAGAGAAGCTGGTCGACGCCCCCAAGGCTCGGGCCGTGCTTTCCAGTTGGGCAAATTGCTGATCAGTCGCGCCGCTGACAGCTCGCACCATCGACATTTTGTCGGCGAAGTCGGCATAGGTTGCCGAAGCCAGGGCCAGCGGTGCTGCACCGACCGCGGCCGTACTCATCAGCCGTTGCCCGATGTTCTGCACCGAACCCGAGAAGGCCTGCAGCTTCGCGCGTGCCTGGCGTAGACCTTTGTCGATGCCATCCTTAACGAATAGCTCGATAAACGCCGCCCCCGCTCGTACTCCCCCGGTCCCTGCCATGATGCCGCGTGCCCTCCCTGGTTCGCGTCTCTCGGTGCTTTAGGTTTGTTGGATGTTGGCCCACTTCGCTTGGAATGTTGGCCGCAGCTCCTCTTCTGCCGGCCGCATGAAGGGGCGTGCCTTCACGAAAACCGACTTCACCAGGCGTCGCTTCCTTCGACTGCCCATGTAGACCGGAACGCGTCCGCCATGCTCCAAGGTTTGAACCGCGTTATGTAGCGAATTGGTCCTAACCGGCCCGACGATCACCACGTCGTTGGTCTTGTCGTATCCGAACAAAATCAACTTGGGGCTGAACTTGCCCTCGGTGTGGATCTTGGGGGGCCTGCCTGGCCGGCTGACCGTTGGATCTCGAAACACTTTGTCGCCGCGTGTGATCGATTCCTGGCGTAGCCTTAGCGACTTCTTCTTGGCCGCTTTGCTGACGCGCTTCATCGACCGCCTGGCCGTCTTCCGGATTGCTCCCGCGTGGGTCCTTAGAACTTTCAGCTTGCCGGGTTCAATGGAGCGAATGACCGCGGGGCGATCGAAGAACATTCGCTTCATGTGCATCGAGACATTGACGCTAGTCTTGGCCGATGACATTTCCCTTGCCCCTGCTAAACAGCTTCTTCAGGACCTCGCGATTGGCGCGGCAGATCCGGACGCCCGTTCGGCGCCGTGGTTTCTCTTCCTCGTAGGGGTTCAACTGCGAAGGCTCGATGGGGCGTTTCGACTTCTTCGGGTCGCGGTTGGCGTTGATCAGGATCGAAGCCAGCAGGGCCGTTTGTTGCCATTCATGCTTGCCTCGTTGGTTGCTCATCCAGACGATCTCGCGAAGCGTTCGCCCGCGTTGGTCCGGATCAATTGGGCAGACGGCCGCCAGCTCGTAAACTAGCTTCCACCACTCCCCGGCCGGTCGATGTCTTTGAGCCACTTTTCGATGGCCTGGTCCGCTTCGCGATCGATCGCCTGGTCGACGCGTGGATCCGCCAGGGCCTGCAGGCTCTTGGCCGTCACTCGATCCAGGGATTGATTCAGCTTCTGAATCACCCCCAGCACCACCTGGCGACGGCCCTTCGGGAAAAAATGAGCAACGCCGACCAGGAACGCGTCGACCGCGTTATCGATGCCGTCACCCACCAGCCCGCGGCCGAACTCTTCGTCGGTGATGTTCCGGCTTTGGCACTGTTCGCGGCAAACCAGGTACAACGCATCGACCAGCAAAATGGGATCGTCGATCAGCTTCTGCAGCACGTCGTGCCGACCGTTCAGAAGCTCTAGCAGGTCGACCTTCAACAGGTTGCGGATCTGCTTCACGGTTGGCACGTCGACCGTAGCGTCCCACTTTCGGTTTTTGCTATCGGTGAACTGGGTTGTTTGTTCCGCGGGGTTCATGGCGTGGCGTTCCTTCGCTTCGGTGGATGATCGATTGACAACGGGGAAGTCCTGCCGCGATCCGATAGGATCCAGACGGCGGCAAGGCCCTCTTTAGTGGCTTACTTGGCGTCGACTTTGACCGGGGTCGTCGACGCGGCCGGCTGGCCAGCCAGGCGGCAGATCGTCGCAACGTCGCCCGCTCGCAGCGTGACATACTGGTCAGGCTTCAAGCCCTCGACGGCCTTGCTGATCGTGGCCAGGGTTTTCTTTTCGCTATCGTTCACGGTTCGTGATCCTTCTAGGCAATGGGTTGATTGATTGAGTTGGTCAGGTGGCCCGCCTGGTGCGACCAGGCTACGCGTCGTTTACTCTTCCGGTACCGGCGTTTGGTGCCAGTCAGGCTCGACCAGTACGCCCCCTTCAGTAACGCGGGTGATCTCGGCCGAGATCTCGAAGCTGGCCGTCTCCTCCAGCTTCTGCCCCATCGGGCATTCGAACACTTCGACCACCATCCGCGGCCCTTGCGAACCAGGCGTTTCGGCCGGTCCGTCGGGTGCCCACAGTTCGATCGCCGTACCGTTCAGAAACGAATCCAGCAGGACCGGGAAGTCGAGATCGCCATCGCCAGGCTCGTAGTCGTAACCGAACGAAACGCCCAGCTCGACAAAGGTCCCGCGTTTGTAGTTCCACTTCGATTGGCGCGTTTTCTGTTCCGCCTTGCCCTTGCTGAATGGGTCGATGTCGACGTCCTTCACGCGTTCGATCAGGACCCACACAGGCGAAGCGTGGGTGCCGGTATTGCGGTACAGGTGGCAGTCTTTGCCCAGGACGCTATCGCGTTCAAATTCGCTCATTGGTTCCCCTCCGTGGTCACCGTGTGCCGTGGTATGTCAACGTGATCAGGCTTACTGCCTGGTTGTCTTCGTAAAGTCGGGATTGGAGAAACAGCTCGTCGTTGGCGATCCCCTTCCAGCTCAGGCCGGCCATCAAGGCGTGCCGTAGGATGCCGGTGTTGGGGCCTAGGGTGTCGGCGTGCTTGGGGTTCTCCCACAGCCGCTTGATCGCTTCGATGGTTACGGCGATGCCGTCCAGCTCGCTTTGGTCTTCCGGGTTGCGAAGGTTCTTTACCACCATCACGGTCGCGATCACTTCGTGGGCCGTTCGGTTGCGGTCTTGCAGTTTGATTTGAGCCCCGCCTGGGATGGCGAAGATCTTCACCGCTTCCACGTCGTCGGTCCGAATGATCGGCAGGTGCGATCGCTTGGTTGCGAAACCGAGATCCGTTAGGCGACACGCCAGTCCGTCGGCCAGGTCCACCGCGGGGCCTTTGTCACTCATGGCTTATTTGCCTCGTGTGGATCCGGATCATGGCCCGCGATTGCCCAGACGGTTCCCATGGTGGAACGCCAGGCGTCGCGGCGATGCGGTACTTGGCGACAACCGTCCCCCCTTCGCCGTCCAACTCGTCGATCTCGTGGCCCGCTTCTGGTTTGAACGCGGTCCCCGCGTCGATCAGCTTCGCCGGATCCACCAGGAAGTCGATCATCTTCTCTTCGGTTGCGTAGTTGTCGGCCGTCTCGGCTTCAAACTGGGAACCCCCTTTGGTTGCCACCAGCGGCAGGCTGGCGACTTGGGTTCGATAGACGATGTGCGTCGGCGCGGCCGCGTGTATTTGGTCGCGTGCCCAGGCGATCGCGTTATCGAAAAGTCCCATGGCAAAGGTTCCTTTAGGAATCAACGTGCCGCGCCGGCCATCCCCCGAAACCGACGCGGCGACGTTGCCCCTCGCTTCGTTGATTAGGCCGGGTCGGAAGTCTCTGGGAAGTGGATGACCTCTTGGTAGGCGTCCCCATCCTCGCTGGTCGCTACGGTGAAACCGATCGCCTTGAGGGTCGATGGGGTAGCCGTAATCCGATTGTTGGCGTCGTCCCAGAAAACCTTCTTCCCGGCGACGATGCCCGAACTGACTCCCGTCGCCTTGGGAACCTTGTAGACACCCCCGAATGCGGCCAGGGCTCCCAGTTCGCCGCTGTCAATCGCACGGTGGGCAATCCGAACGTGATCGCCCACCACGACAACGTCCCCCGCCGCGATATCGGCCGCGGCGATATGGTCGACCATCAAAGGCGAACCCTGTACCAATTCTGCCTGAAACATTTTTGCCTCGCGTTGCCACGCGAAGCGTTATTTCGCGTGACTTGATAGTGTGAATCGATTAAATGAAGAAACTCGATATTGCCGCGTCGGTCTCAATCGAAACCGACGCGTTAGCGTTGCACCAAAATTAGCCGGGGTCGGCGACGCCGGTGAACATGCAGGCGGCTTCCGGTTCTTCTTCGCCGAATCCGAAGTCGTGGAAAGCCCGGTACTGAATGCCCAGCGTGGTGAAGTCAGACTCTTCCGACTGGATGGTCGGCATCTGCTGGCCGTTGAGCGTGGCACACGAGAATGCGGCACGAACCTTCGGATCCGCAAACAGGATGTATTGCGATTCAGATTGATTCGGAATCGAGTTGCCTGCTCGGTCCTTGATGTCGGTGTTATCGAGGTAACCCGACACGACTGGCTTGTACTTCCCACGGTGGCGGTTCTTGGCAAACTGCGGTTTGTTGGCCGTGGTGGTAACCTGGGCGTCAGTTTCGACGTACAGATCCATCGCGGTCGTTTCCAACATCGTTCCGACTGCCATCAGCTTGGGGCTGATCAGGATCGGCGAACCATCGCTCTTAACTCGGCGATTAAATACCGAGGCCGCTTTAGTCAGGCCTGGCAGACTCAAGGCGTAGTCGGTGCCATGGATCAGGTTCTTGTTAAGTTCACTGAAGAAGGCGTTGGCATTGGCCAGGACCATCTTCCAGAACTCTTCTTCCATGATCAGCGCGGCCATCACGCCCAGCTGCCGATTGATCTGGACAAAGGCGTCCAGGTCGTCGTTGATTTGGTCCTGGCGGGTCAGCGTCAGCAAGGTGCCGTGGGTGTCAAGCTTGTTGCTGAATTGGCTTTCCGACATCTTGGAATGCTTCAACTGGCCATCGGGACCGACCTTTTGATAGCCGCCGTTGATATCCAGACGCAGTCGTTTGACCGCCTTGAAGTCGGAATGGCTTGCGGGTCGGCACAGTTCGCCGTTGACCGTTTCCTGCTCTTCGAAGGCAGCAATCATCACCCGGTTGCCCGATTCCCCGAGGATGCCGGTCAGGCTGATGGTGGTGTTGCCCGAGGCCTGCAGGCTGTTGTATCGCTTGCCGCCGCGAAGCTTACGGTCCGCCATGCAAACCAGTTCCAGGAACTCGTCCGACTTCTGGCTTCCGTGATAGGAATAGCCGTTGGCTTCCAGGAATGTCCGGGCCATCAGCGAGTGGAGCGACACATTGCGGTACCGCTGCTCGTTGGCCAGGTTCATATCGTCCTGGCTCATCCCGCGGGCCACGATCTCTTCAGGCACGCCCATTGCCAGCGAAGTGGCCGCGGTCAACACGTTGTTGCTGGTGCGATCCTTCTGGGATTGGATATGGAATTGGCCACCGGCCCCAATCTCGCTGCGTCCCGCTCGCAAGATCTCCAGCTCGACCTTGTCGGTCGACCAGTTCTGTTCGATCGCCTGCGCGTGCAGTTCGCCACGCTTTGCATCATCCAGGCGGCTACCTGCGAACAGGCTGGCGATCGTGCTTTGCCGCTTGATCTCGCCCGCCGCATTGAGTCGCAGCTGCTGAATCGGATCTTCGCCATCGCCAGGCGACAGATCCCCGCCAGCATTCAATCGCGAATTGCCGTTTTTCGGCGGCTTGTTCGGATCATCCTGGGCGCTTGGCGTTTCGTCGGCCGGATCACCCTGGCCGCTTGCCTTCAGCTCTGCTTCCCAACTGGCACGTAATACGCCCAGTTGGCCAGCGGTCAGAAGATTAATGTCCCATCCCTTGGCCTGCAGCCACGCTTCGAACTTCATGCTTCCCTCCATGGAAGAAGTTGCTTTCACGGCCGCGGAGGCAGAATCATCGCCGGCGATCGTGACAAACGAGATCTCGTAAATGGTGGCGGCCTTCACCAGATAAAACGGGCCGCGTTGTTTCTTGCCGTTCACGTCTGCCGATTGATCCGCGGCAATGAACTCCATGTCATCCCAGCTGTAGCGGGCTCCGATCGAAGCTTTCCAGGGGAAACCATCGCGGCTCGATTGGATCAGCTTCTGGCGTTCTGCGCCGTCGACCGACAGAACGCCGGAGGCCTTGATCCGCTTCCCATCGTTGACGATGTCGCCTGCTTCAAAATGGCCGACGGGTGAATCAGCGTTGTGCTGATAGAGAGCTGGTCGTTTGCCAGCGGCAATCCTCACCCCTTTCAGGTCGGCCACGACGTCGACGCCAAACCCCAGGGGCCGCATCTTGCCGCCTGTATACGCCACCATGGAGAACGTCGGAACCTTCTCTTCCTTGCCCTCGTCGCCAGCAGCCGCTTCCAGAATCGAAACGTCTCCTTCGGCTTCGATCGTCAGCACGTCGGGGATGTTCTTTGGCTTGGCAGGTACCGTCGCCCCAGCTCGCAGCCAGGTTAGCGGGTTCAAGTTTTCAAGCTTCATCGGTCGCGGGCTCCTTCTCTTCGTCCTGTTGGTTGGGCATCTCGGCCGTTAGCTGCCGTTGACCAGGCAACGGCAGACCCAAGGCTCGTCGGCGTTCCTGCTGCCGCGCGATGCTCTCGTAGTGCTCTTCCGGATCCACGCCGTTCTCGAGCAGGTATTGCTCGTCAGATTTCAGGCCGTTGTGGAAGAGCGTTTCGTCGGCCGAGGCCTGCTTCTGCGGATCGATGTGCGTATGCCGCGGCCATCGCCAGGTGTACTGCAGCTGATCCAGTGGCCCCAAGCCGCTGGGAATCTCACCCGGGACAAAGACGGCTTCTTCCAGCCACCAATGAAAGATCGTGTCGAGCATTCCCATTTCGAGGTTGGCACGTTCGATCGCGATCGACTCGAAATAGGTCTGGTGGTCCAGTCGGCCGGAGGCGAAGTTGTAACCGCTCGAATCGCCGGAGGCCTTGTTGAACGGCGATCAAGAGGCAGCGAAAGAGAGAACAAGGGATTTCGCCGATAGTTAGACGGCGATCCAGCCTTTTTGATGCCCTAGATTGTGGACTTTGCCGCTGAGAACTGCCTGGGCGAGATAACGAGAAACGCAGGAGCCTTTGGTACCGAGATGCTGGCAGACTTCCTTGAAGAACACCACATCGCCACGTTGGCGGATGAAATGGGCAACCTCACGCCACTGGCCAGAGGTAGGGATGTCGTCGTCGGTGAGCGGGATGACTGTATCGATCCCCAGGCCGTCGCATAGCTCGATCACCCCATCCCACATCGTAACTCGATAGTAAGATTCAACGCGTCTTTCCCGCCGGAGGGTGATTCGCTTGATGGTGCTCCGCAGGGCGCTGCTCAGCTTTTCGCGGTCCGCTGCTTCGATGTTGTTGAGGAGCTGGTCCAGGTTCTCAAGCACTTGCAGCGTCTCCGGAGATGGGTTGTGAACTCCGCCGACCCGTGCAAGCTTCTCCTTCAAAGATTGCTCTTCTTCTCGCCACTGAGAAAGGAGTTTGGTAATGCCGGGAATATTGGCCGGGTCGGCCAGCGCGAGGTTCTCGGTACCACGTTCGATCTTGGCCCTGATCGCATCCAGCTTGGACTCAATTTGGCTGAAAGACTTTGCCACACGTTTCGAGCGTCGCGATAGTTCCAACTTGATCGCAGAACGCGTTCGTCGATCAGCGAGAAAGGCCTTAAGCTTGGCCAGAACGCCTGCTTCAATGATCTCGGCCCGAAAAGATGGGCGGTCACTTTCTTCGGGAGATTCTTCAAAGGCGTGTCCCGGTAATGCATAGTAGCGCCGAACGCATGTGCCGCCGGTATGGCTCATCGTGGCTCCCTGCAGTCGTCGCCCATCCGGCAAGAAGACCAGACTAGTTAGAAGGTATTTTCCCGGTGTGGAAGAAATGGCTGGCTTGGAATTTTGGGCAAGCATTCGCTGGGTTTGATTGAAGACCTCTCGGGAGACCAACCCCTCGTGTGCTCCTTCGCAAATTGCTGCGCCGTCGTCGAAGAAGCTGCGGAACCGTCCCCGACGCCGTTTGCCAGATACGATATCCCCAGCGTAAACGGGGTTCGTAATGATGCGTCGTACGCTGGTGCTATTGAAACGCTTCCCGTACATGGTCCGGAAGCCATCCCGGTTCAATTGGCGAGCGATCGCACCACACCCGGTACCATTGGCCGCTTCGTGGAACATTTGCTGAATAGCTTCCACTGCCTTTTCGTCGGTCGTCGGGACCAACTGCGAGGACCACTGCGCCGGAAGGCGAAACTTTTCGATCGTGCCCACCCGGCGGACTTCCTTGCCAGCTTCGTCCAGAATCCGGCGATCGTAGCCGAATGGTGGCCCGCCTTGTTTCTGTCCTCGGCTGATCGCCAGGCGTTTCCCGCTGATCACGCGATCCGCCAGCCGCATCGACTCCTCGCGTGCTCCGTATTGATCGACGATTGCGGTGATTACCCCTCCCAGATTCGAGAAATCGAGTTCTCCGCGTTGGCAGGTAATGATCCTCACACCGGAGTCACGAAGTTGCTTCCAGTGCACCATCGCATCGAACACGTCCTCGCGTGACATTCGGCTCTGCTCGGACAGCAGCACCGCATCGAAGGAGCCATTCTTGGCGTCCGCCATCAGCTTTTGAAAGTCTTTTCGTTTGCTCGATTCCACGCCGGTCAAGCCGTGGTCCTGGTACCAGCGGACGATGCGATATCCCAGGCGGTCCGCCAGATTTTCAATATCTTTTCGCTGGCGAGCAGGGCTATCCTGCTGCTGGTCCGTGCTCATCCGGACGTAACCGACCGCCGGTTTCGTCTTTTTCTGAATCATGCTGCTTTCTCCCAAGGGATAGTAATTAAGTCGGCTACAACTGCCGAAAGGCAGAGGATAGCTCGGCCCTACCCAGTGCATCCAGCGGTCTGAACAATATTCTCAACCCCTCCATTTCCCAAAAGAGGAATTGGGGCTTGATGCCCGTTTCCAGAGTTTTTATGCGGCAAATTGTCGAGGCTGTTCCAGATATGGAACAATGATTCGCTTCTTGTCGGATCGCTCTTGCGGCCTTGCCTGAAATCGGATCTTCTCGAATCGTCTAACCGAGGAAAGCTCTTCGCAACAAAGGATGGAAACGTGCGAACGATCTACAAGAATGGCAAGCAGCGATTGATTTAGGGAGATGCGTTGGAGGTCTTGCCCAAGCTCTGTCGGCGTGGCGAGAAGTTTCACGCGATCATTACCGATCCTCCTTACTCAAGTGGCGGTTTGCATATGGCGACTCGCTCGGCGTCGACCAGCAGCAAATACCAATCGAGCGATGCCAAGAAGAAGCACCCTGACTTTCTCGGAGACAATCGCGACCAGCGATCCTATCTGGCATGGTCGATGATGTGGCTATCGTATTGCCACGAACTGTTGGTCGACCGAGGGATTGTGTGCCTGTTCAGCGATTGGCGGCAATTGCCCACGGTAAGCGACGCTTTGCAGGGAGCCGGTTTTATCTGGCAAGGCGTGGCGAGTTGGGACAAGGTAAACGCCAGGCCAAAGCTTGGCGGATTCCGTCAACAGTGCGAATTCATCGTCTGGGGATCGAAAGGGAAAGCTCCCGGCATCGGCGTCAGCCTGCCAGGCTCTTTTCGCGTTTCGCTGGTAAGCGGTGCCAAACGAGTTCATGCCGCGCAGAAGCCTGTCGAACTGATCAGCGAGGTATGCCGCTGCACGATGCACCATGACGCCCCCAAGATTCTCGACCCATTCGCCGGAAGCGGGACGACACTGTTGGCGGCTCGTGGTCTTGGCATTCAGGCGGTCGGTGTGGAGCAGAGCTCTGAGATTGCTGCACTGGCCGTGAATCGCATAAAGACGGAGATTCCGTAACCTAGCAATGTCGCTGGTAAGTCTTTGTTTGCTCTTATTCTGTGGCTTCTCAGTCCAACCGTTTTAGATATGCCTGGAAAATTGCAATTTCGCGATTCTTCTGACTATTAGGCACTGTCCCGAAACTGATATTTTCTTGCCAAGGCACATCTGGCATCCTTCCCGAGTTACTGACCAAGGTTACTCGAGGACGAGAGGCAAATGTCGCATCCTGATCGCACGGATCACCATTGAAATGCAATCCGGGATTCCTTTTCGAGACAGACAGAAATGCCGTGGGCCGACCATCGACAGATCGTCGATGCTATTCTGTGGATTCTGCACACCGGCAGGCCAACGACTCGAATCTTAGGACCTCAAACGACTGTTGGCCAACAGCCTGTTCCCGCTCGACTGGATCAGTCGGCATCCGCAAGCCACTGACAAGGAAATTTGGTTCATTCATAATCCACGAACACATTGCACGAAAACGAACTCCAGGAAGCGATTTCGTGCAAAAATAACAAAGAAAGGTCCCTGTAACAACTATTCTCTTTCTTCTTCCGGCTCTCCCCGCCCCCACTCCTCACAAAACAAGTACGCCTTAAAATCGAAAGACACAAAGTCAATTAACTAACCTTTTGCTAAGTACCTGCTTCGTGGACGTTGTTTACTTTTTAAAGCACAGTCAATTTGAAGATGTCGAAATTCGCTATTCTCTTCGCAGCATTGCCCGGCATTGCCCCTGGGTGCGGAAAGTATGGGTTTTTGGTGATCGTCCCTTGTTTCTCTCAGAGGATACGACCATTGTCGAACACGTTCCCCACGATACTTTTTCGCGAGCTCTAGGGTTTCCTAACCCGATGACCAATTTCTTTCAGATGCTGTTCAGTTCGTCGTTGATACCTGAATTGGACTCGGAGTACCTCTGGTTTTGTGACGATTTCTTCGTCATCAAAGATTGGACGATCGAGCAAGCCCGCACGCTACGTTACTTGCAAGATATGGATTCGCTGCAACGTCGAGGTCGCGGATTGTGGTTGGATTCCTTATGGCGAACCTATGATGTGCTGCGGCGGTTTAAGCTTCCGCGATTGAATTACGAGACGCACGTTCCGACCTATTATCGAAAGCACTGGCCGTTGGAGGCGTACGCTCAATTCCGCGACTTTGTTACCGACGATCGTTGGTATGGACTGTTGGGACCTACTGCGATACTGAATCATGCCGTTGCCAAAAATGGTCTCACACCGATCTGCATAAAAGATGAAGGCTGCCGCGCAGGTTTTTGGGGGGAATCGCCATCGTTTGACGATGTTGTCGTTGCTTGTCACGGACGGCAGTTCCTCAATTTCGACGACAAAGCAATGGGGCCAGGCATACGACAATACCTCGACGTTCAATTTCCGGAACGATCGAAATACGAAAAGCCAGACGCTTGACACGTCCTTGCTACGGCCGTGGCAATCAATCGCGATTCTCGCGACGGGCTCTGGTTCTTGAACAATCTGGGGCATGTTGTCTCTTAAGTTGCGGCGGCAACAATTGTGCTTTGTGCTCAACTGCGCTTTTGAGGTAGCGTGAAACGCGGATGCGAGAGTCTCGTGCGCATTTGGAAGAAACTGCATTTTGAGATTATGTCATAAGCACAGTCTTGAAAGGTGCTTATCGCATCTTGAATGTTTATGGCCATCTTAACGCAAACATAATCGATAGGGGTTTGTTGGATTGCTTCGATTCTGGTTATAACCATCGCACACGCCGGGACCCTCAATCAACCAATGTGCAAACGAAACTCGTGAGGGCCCCCTGCGATGGTGGAATCTTAAACGCGCAGTTTCTCTGCGGTGACACGCACTACGCGATAGACAATTCTGAATCGACCGAGGATGGCATGGCTAAAGATCGCTCTTTCTGGGGACAGTGGTTCACGAACTTTTACTCGAATTCGAGGGCGGGCCAAAGCAAGCGGACGCACCGAAAATCGACGGCTGAAAGTCTTGAACAGCGTCATCTTCTCGCAGCTGATAGCGATCTCTTTTCCGTCTGGCAGACCGATGTATCGAATGACTCTGATTCGGAAGAATCGAAGTCTCCCGTAGTCGAAGCAGATGCCTTGGAAGCCACGAATTCCGCCTCTGCATTTTCCTACGAAGGTTCCGGTGAAGGTTCCGGTGAAGGTTCCGGTGAAGGTTCCGGTGAAGGGTCCGGTGAAGGGTCCGGTGAAGGGTCCGGTGAAGGGTCCGGTGAAGGGTCCGGTGAAGGGTCCGGTGAAGGTTCCGGTGAAGGTTCCGGTGAAGGTTCCGGTGAAGGTTCCGGTGAAGGTTCCGGTGAAGGTTCCGGTGAAGGTTCCGGTGAAGGTTCCGGTGAAGGTTCCGGTGAAGGTTCCGGTGAAGGTTCCG
>NZ_JBFEFG010000232.1 GCF_040718835.1 Bremerella sp. JC817
CTCGATCCCGTTCGCTCCGTCGCTGCTGCCCCCCGCCATGCCGTCGCCGGGGACCTCGATCGCCCCCGGGTCATCGAGCGGGCGGGCCAGCCCCCAGTCGACCACCAGGGTCTCCCCGTGCGGCCCGAGCAGGATGTTCGACGGCTTCAGGTCGCGGTGGATGACCCCCCGGCTGTGCGCGTAGTCGACCGCGTCGCACACGGCCAGGAACCGGACGATCAGCTTCCGAAGGCGCAAGGCCCGGTCGCGCCGGGATCTGGGCCGCCCTTCGCTCCGGTGGAAGCGCTCGATCGCGTCGCGGAGCGTCTCGCCCCGGATGAACCGCATCGTGTAGTAGGGCCGACCATCCTCGTGCCGCCCCAGGGCGCTGCCCCTTGAAAC
>NZ_JBFEFG010000233.1 GCF_040718835.1 Bremerella sp. JC817
GGCTTAATCACCCAGACAGGCGTCCTGGCCAGTACGACGGCTCGACCTTCGAGACCGATTTCATCCTCGTGCCCGATCGACGTTTCGATCACGCAATCGCCTCCCTCCTCCTGGCCGGGCACAGCGTTCAGCACGTTTGAACGGTCCGAGGAGGAAGGAAACGCCTCCCGAGGCGTCAGGCCCCTGTCCGCTGCTTGATGAACGCGAGCCCCTCGCGGCAGAGGCCCATCGGGTCGGGGAACAGGTCGCGCCAGCGCGAAGCCGATTCAGGAACGAGACTTCGAGTGGTTCGCCATAAATCGAGCCTTGAAAA
>NZ_JBFEFG010000234.1 GCF_040718835.1 Bremerella sp. JC817
GGCTTCACCATTTTCCACTGCTCGTCGGTGAGCAGAACCTCACGCTTTCCAGCCATCGAAGGACTCCTTTCGATGGTAGGTGTAACGCAAATCGTTGCCTGGCGCAAGCTTATAACGTCAGGGTTTTGAAACAGCTTCTAGACGGATGCTGAAACACTGCATGCCATGCGGTCTGGGAATCTCGTGGGACTTTGCTCAAGTTCTCACGATGGAGAGAGCCACTTCCGCTGACCAAACGCAATCCTATCCCCAAATCGCTCCCCGAATCATCCCCAGAAAAGACCTGCGCCACAGCCAACTACAAACCAAAGGTGAGTGGATCGCCAACTGGCTGGAGAATTCGCACCGTCATATTTCAAAGCGAAAAGAAGTCACTTTTAACAATGGCTCTTCTGACTTCTAGGCTTAGTGAGTGTCCAACTACCGGCGCGTGATTCGTTCGGTTGCGGTGTCGTAGCTGGGGGCGAGGTTTGGCCACTGGAGGTTCTTGAGGCGTTGTTGGGCCTGGTGGGATTGTTGTTGGGCTTGCTGCTGGAACGATTGGTCTTGGGTCAGGTGCTGGATATGGCTGGCGAGACCGTTGGGCGTTCCGTCGTAGAGAAGATGCGACTGGTGGTCGACCAGTTCGGGATAGGCCAAGCGGTTGGGGAGCACGGGAATGCATCCTGCCAGAATCGCTTCGGCGGCGGAGATGCCGAAGAACTCGTGGATGGCAGTGGAAACGAAGAGATCTGCTTCCCTTAGAAGTGCCTGGTAGTCGGCGTGATTTGGCAGAAATCCCCACTGCTCGATCTGGTCTGAAAACATCTCCTGGGCTTCGGCGAAGATCGTCGGGCTATCGCGGAAACTTTCACCCACCACGCTCAGGCGAAAGCTCACGCCGTGATCGTTCAGTTGCTGGAGTGCGGCAAAGAAATCTTCCGGGTTTTTGTCTTGCTCCCAGCGGGCCGCCCAGACGATATGCGGACAATCGAAACGAGGCTGGGTCTCTCGCTTGGGACTAACCTCAAGGCCTGGCTGGGCGATCGTGCATCGCTGGGCAAGCAGGTCGATCTGGTCATCCAGGTGGTAATCGGGAAAGCGGGACAGGAACTGCCGGGTTGCCTGAAGGAACTCGTCGCGATGGTACTGCGAATTGAACCAGATCGCATCGGCGGCGAGCATCGACTGGAAGTTATCGAAGGCGTAGTGATAGTCACGTTGCGTGCGGAACTGATCGGGGTAGGTCAGCTGGTTTTCATGAAAGTAGAGGAGCGTCGGCAGTGGGCCGATCGCTTTCGGGGCCAGGCCGCGAAAGGCTGCCAGGTTCAGCATATCGGTGCAAAGCAGAAGATCGAAGTCGGTGCTATGCGCCTCGTGAAGCTGCTGGGCGAAGGTGATCGCCGCGTGCCGCATTCGCCACTTCCAGTGATGGGCCGGCAAGGTAAGGCAGGTCCAATCATGGCGACTTGCCTGGCTCCACCCGTCGAGGAAAGCACGATGGCTTCCGCCATAATAAGGTTCGAGGGCCAGGATCTTCATGCAAGTGGTCGAAAGGCAAGACTGCGGAACAATAGGTCATCTGTTCCGTAGCTTAGTCCCTAGCGAACGATGGTGCCAGTCTCGGGGCGGTCGAACTGGCTGAGCTGAATCAACGAGCTGTCCGGCGAGATCTCGGCGGCCCGCTGAAAGGCAAGCATTGCTCCGGCGGAATCGCCCGAGAATTCGAGGGCCATCGCATGCAAGTGATGCAGGTTGGCATCATTCGGGAAGTCGTTCAGCAGGTTCGCATAGATGGCCGCGGCATCATCGAACTCGTTGCGAGACATATGGACTTCAGCCTTCAGAAGAAACATCTCTTTGCAATCGGGATCGAGCTTGGCGACTTCCGAAAGTGCGTGCAAGCAATCGTCGTAGCGACCAGATTCGAGCATCGTCGAGGCTGCTTGAAGCCGCGTGGTGATATGTCGCTCGTCAACCAGTCGGCGAATTTCTTCCTTACGCTGCCGCTCCTCCTTGCCTGGATCCATAATCGCTTCACGCAGTTTGGGCGAGATCGCGCAGCCAGTGGTTTGGCTGATCAGCAGTGATGCGGCGAACAAAGCGAGAAGAAAACGGCGCATAGTTGTGGTTCGACTATTGATGGGCTTCGATCCGTGGATTGATCACCGGGTGTGGCGACGGAAATAGCTGCTCGGGATACAACGGCGGCGCGGGATCGATCCGATCGAGGTGCCATGGTGAAACCTCGACGCCGTGCGGATGATTCCACGGGGCCAGGCCTTCTTTCAGGTGCGTGTGAACCGAGCGATCTCCGAGGCCAGTTTGGGCAACGATCTTCTCGCGAAGGGCCACCGCTTCCAGGATCGTGTCGTCATAATGAATTGCCAGGTTGACGTATCGCAGTGCGGAGTAAGCATCGCCAGTCGCCCAGGCCGCGGTCGCTCGGCGGTAGTAGTTTCGTCCGATGTGGGCTTTGCTGAGTGGGCTCATCTTGTCGGCGCTGTATTCATGCTGCACCTCGAACAGGTCGCGAGCCTGTTCGCCATCTTGCGGGATGTTGCCTGGATCGACGATACGTGGCGTGATCAGAACAATCAGCTCCTGACGCTCCAGGTCTTCCAGCTTCGAGCGAAACAGCACGCCAACGCCTGGCAGACTGCCTAGCAGCGGAATCTGCGAACCACTCGTCTTTTGATCGCTTTTGATCAGACCACCGATGACGACCGTACGGCCATCGGGGCACATGATGTTGGTGGTGACCTGGGTGACCTTCTTATTGGGAATCGTCAGGCCTTCTTCGACGCGCACATCGCCGGTCGAGATTTCAGGATGCACTTCCAGTCGTACCATTCCATCGCTGGTGATAAAGGGACGCAAGCGAAGCTGCGTACCGACGTCGAGGAATTCAACGGTTTGCGTCGAAGCACTTTCGGTAACGGTCGTGCTGATATAGCCCTTCTGTTCACCGATCAAGACTTCAGCACGCTGCTTGTTCAGTACCAGAAGCTGCGGTGCGGCGATCACGTTGGTTTCACCGATCGTCTCCAGTGCTTCCACGAACAACGAAAGGTTGGCATCCAGGTAACCGAGTTTCAGCCCGCCATCCGCCATGTTGACCGTCGGAAGCGTACTGGATGGGAACTCGGAGATGATACGGATCGTGTTGCTTTGACGGAGGGCCTCGAAGCTAACGCCCATGTCGAGTGAGTCTTCCAACTGAACGCTGAGGATCATCGCTTCAATCGCCACCTGCAGCGGGCGGCAATCTAGTTCGAGGATGGCCTGATCTATCTTCTTCAGGTTTTGCTCGTAATCGCGAATGATCACGGTTTCTTCGCCGGCGTAGTCGTTCGCGCCTGAGCCGGTCGAATCCGCACCAATGCCAACCTTCGATGCGGTCGAGATACTGATCGAGCCAACGCCTTCGGTCAACAACGGTGTCAGCAGGGTCTGGACTTCCGAGGCCTGAATGTATTTAAGGCGATAGATCCGCGTGCCCATCTTGTCCTGCAGTACCTGCATGCCTTGGATATCCGCCGGGGTCCCGACGAAGATGAAGCCATCTTCTTCCTGCATGATGTAGCCGGTCGATTTCAAGATCGCGGCCAGTGCGGTGCGAACATCGACCTTGGTGAGCGATGCGGAAACGCGCCCTTGGACGTTTTGGCTCGGCAAGATATTCAGCTGACCTTGTTCGCTCAACAGTTCAATGACCTCGCGGATATCGCTGTCTTGAATCACGATCGTTAGCTTGTCGTCCCCTTCGTCGGGGATGATGCGTGGCTGCGATGGACTGGGCAAGTCGATCGGTTCTGGCGAAGGCTGATAGGCAGGCTCAGCGGTTGGGGTTGCAGGCGGCAACGCAGGTGGAGCGGCGTTCACGGCCGAGCCGGCGGCACCAGTCGGGTCGTTCTTTGACGTGGCGACTTCTTTCATCGAGTCGAGGGCTTTGTTGACCACGTCCCACGAGCGGTTTTGCTGTTCAGCCATTTGCTGTTGGGTCGCTTCGGCTCGCTCGAGCGTCTTTTTGATGGCATCCAGGTCAAACTGCTGGGTGTAATTGGGTTCCAGCGGAATCGTGGTCGGTGCCGTTGGTTGTGCGTCGATGTTGACGTTGGAAGTCAGATGCGTCGTCGGGGCAGGCTCTGGTTCGGCTGCGACGACAGGTTGCGGAATTGCCTGGGCCAGGAAGGTGGGCAGATTCCATTGAGAGAGATCGCACGACTCGAGGAAGATTGCCAGGGCAATCCCGCCGAGCGTGCTGATGAGCAGCAGCGATAGAATCAGGAGTTTCTTCATTCGACTTCCGTGTCGATAGCGGAGCTCAGTTCTCTGGGGGAAGCAACGTCCCGTTTCGCAGGACCAGTTTGCTACGTCCTTGTAGGCTGGTCTGATCCAAGTGCAACTCGTAGTTCTGCGTGGTCCCTCTCAGCGTGACTCCCCAGGGATGAACCTGAAGCAGCGTGAAGGTGGCCACCTGGCTTTCGCCACTAACTCTGTCGCCGAGGCGATAGTTTTGATTATTGATCCGGGCAATCGGCTTGCTGCCAACAATGACCGATGTCACTGCCAGGCCGGCCGCTTCCGGAGAAACGTCCAGTTGCCCTGGCTGATCTAGTTCGGCTGGAGTCGAGGTCACCGAAGTGGCCAGCGGTGTTGGATAGAAGGGATCGAAGCCCTCGCTATTGAGGGTTCCTGGTTCCATCCATGGATCCGCGGCGATCTGCTCGTTGACCTCTTTCCAGTTGCTCTTGGCGGTGCCGGAGGACGCAGCGACTGACGGACTGGCCGTCTTCAATGCGCCTGGCTGGGGAACCACCAGCGGCTCGACCTTCTCAGGCGTCGCGACACTATTCGAGGTGCCCACCCACTTTTGAATCAGCGGATACCAGAACCAGATGGCAACAGCCAGCAAGCCACCAAGGACGGCAGCTTTGCCCGGGTTCCGCTTGATTTCTTTGGTAAGTTGGGTGGTTACGTTCTTAAATTTCACGGTTCGGTCGAGACACCAGGGGGTCTCGTCTTTCGTGTTATCGGTTTACGGAATAGTCTTCCTAATGCGAATTCTTTACCGAGACCATAAAAGCCTCAAATTCTACCTCGCACGATAGCTCGTGGTTGGTGTCGTCGCTCGGTGCTAGCTCAATGCGTTCGACCCAGATTTGCTGCGGCATGGTTTCGATGCGGCGAATCAAGTCGTGAATCTCTTGGAATGTTCCTTTGCAGCCGAGTCGAACCGGAATACGCTGCAGGGCCTGCATCGATTCGATTTGGCCTGGTTCCAGGCGTAATGAGTCGGCGCCCGATTGTTTGGCTTGAGTCGAGACCTCGCCCAGAAGCTGGCTGAGTTCAAAGTTCACATTCTCGACCTCTGGCCATGTCGACGAGAACGCTTGCACCTCTTCCACTTCGGCCTGGTACTTATCGATTTGGGCTAGCAGTGATTGCTCTTGGCCGACCAGCGATAGCTTCAGGTTCAAGGCATCGCGTTTGGCCGAGATCGAACGGCTGATCGGTAAATAGACCAGCACGGCAAACGCTGCCACAAGACAAAGGCCAGCTACCAGCCAGGGTGTCGAACTCTTCGGCATCTGCATGACTAGAGGGCTCCTTCCGACGAGTTAGCGGTACTGAGAGCCTGGCCCAGCAAGTGTTCGAAGGCGGCGAAATGGCCACGCTTGATCCGCACATGAGCGGTGAAGGTCGACGACTCGCTGCCATCAGGGTTTTGTTGCGGATCGATCGATTCGATCTTGGCCGACTCGACCACTTCCGACTGGTGGAGATCGGCCAGAAATTGATAAAGCAGCGACGAGTCGCGGGTTGTTCCTTCCAGTTCGATCGAACATCGTTCGTTGCGAAGTTCCGTGATCAGCTTCTCGAGATCCCCCTTCAGTGGATCTCCTTTCGGCTCGACCGATCCTTTTTCCTTTGCTCCCCGAACAACCGGCGGGCCGGTCTGCTGGGTCGTCAATTGAATGCGAGTCAGCACGATATCGGCTGGCAGCGGATTGGTGATCGAGGCAATCACTTGCGACTTCGGATACGGGTGATCCATAAACGCGAGCAGGTTGGCATGATGTCGCAGTGCCGTAACTTCCGCCCGCTTGCGATCAACTTCCTGCATCAATTGCGAGATCCGTTCATGCTGCTTGTCGAGCGAAGCGACCTGAACGTTCAGCGTGTGCAGTTTGGCGAGTTGGAAGATCACGACGGTAACCATCACGCCGACAACGACTGCAGCCAAAACCAGTCTCGAAATGTTGCTCGAACTGCGCGTCCGTTTTTCGCGATACTTCTTCGGCAGAAATTCAATTTCGTGCAGGGTCATTTGGCTGCTCCCACTTGGCGAGCCGCAAGCCCGACGGCGACGTCCCATTGGCTACGTCGTCCGAAGCTTTGCGTGGCCTCGTAGATGCGGAGTGGGTCGCCGAGTTCGGTTTCGATCCCCGAAAGGCGTTCGATTTCATTACGCAGGGACTCGGTTGCTTCGCCACCGCACAGCACCACACGCACCAGCGGTTTGCCACGGAACGTCACGCTGTGGTAGCGAATGCACATCGCCAGTTCGTTCTGCAAGCGTTCCAGTTCGTCGCGCATCGCGTTCAGCACGCTGCGTTCCACTTCGGGCGTTTGCTGGCCTCGGCGGCGATCGGCGTTGTGTTTGCGAAGGTTGATCGCATCGGTCAGGCTCATGTCGAGTTGCCGGGCGACTGCTTCATCGAAGTGGCGACCGCCGACATCGATGTACTTCACAAACAACACCTGGCCCCCTTGGGCGATGATCACCAACGTATTGGTATAGCCGACATGAATGTACAAAACGCGATTTTCGTCGTCCGCTTCACGGCGATATTGCCGCGTGAAAGAACGGAGGATCGCCATCGGTTCAACATCAACCGAAACTGGCCGGAACCCGCTTTTCTCGCATTGATCGAGGATTGCTTCCAGCTTTGGCCGATAGCAGGCCATGATGATCACTTCTCGCAGCAGTTGCTCGCCCTGGCGGATTTCTTCCGATTCGAGGAAGCGGATTTCGGCGTCGATCATCGAATAAGGGATACGGTCGGCGGCCTCTTGATGGACGATATTGGCCAGGGCTTTCGAGTCGCTCTTGCCGACGCGGATGTTATGTAAAAACAGGTCACGCTGGTGGATGCAGATGATGGCGTCGTGGCCACGGAAATTGCGGCCGATGCGGGCATTCTGAAGTGTTTGGCCTAGCGCGGACAAATAGCCTTCGAAGTCTTTCTCGGGCGAGATATCTTCAGGCAGGTCGACGACGGCAGCTTCCTGGACCGACTTATAGTCCTTCGAAAACTGCACCATCTTGATGCTCTTCGAACCGATGTCGATTCCGATCGGATTGTAGCGAAACAGTGGAAGCCGAATCATGGGTCGTGCCATTGCCGAGAGGTGTCTGCTCCCTGGCTGGCCGAAACATGTTCAACCTTCCAGGATCAAGACGAACCATCGGCACCGAGTATGTTAGGAGCCTGCGTCGTGAATTCACCGATGGTTGCCAGCCCAGTCACGGGGTTCACCGAGATCGGTAAATAGATTTCCTCGGTCCCTGCGATGGAGGAAAGCCAGATAAGTGTAGGTTCCTCTCGCGTGGTCTGACCGAGTGTGTCGAATTCAATCGTCGTGACTGCCTCCGGCGTCGATTCGTCTGTAACGATCGCAACGATTGAAACGCGTGTCCCGACCTGGGGAAATTCGTCCAGCGAGACGATGAGGGAGGTCGGATCGTCGGAAGGCTTTCGGAAGGGATTATCGGGCAGCGTGTCGAGCGTATTGTTCGCCCCGGTATGGGTCAGAACGTACTGGTTCTGTGCCTCGTTGAAGGTAAGGCGATAGGTCGAACTGTTGGAGATCGCCAACGACCGGGAGTAGTCGAGATCGGCGACGATAATCTGGGCCGCTCCTTGTAACTGGTCAGGGGCCGCTGCCCCGAACTGAGGGATGACCACGGCCGCCAGGATGCCGAGAATCGCCACCGTGATCAGCAGTTCGATCAACGTAAAGCCGGCTCGGCCAGGCCGAGTCGGTGCAGCGTATTTCAGGGTTAGCTTGGGCGTGGCCATCTTGTGCCTATTTGGCGGCGGTCACTTGGACCTTGAGTTTGCCAGACTTCAGTAGCTCGTTTTGTTCGCGCAGAAGTTGATTCGATTCCTGCAGCAGACGAATCATTTGCTCTCGCTGCTGAACCGGGTTAGCGAAGGGCTGACGTGGCTCGGGAGGAGCGGCATCGCTCTGCGAGTACCACCAGCCCACGGCCAGGCACAATACGTTGAAAGCAATCAGCATTTGCCAACGGTTTCGCGATTCGTTCATTTCGGTTCCTTTCAAAGAGGATTACTGGCCGCGATCGTCTTGCCAGCGGACCAGTTCCCAGACAAGTCCGACGTCGCCATCCCCGACCTGATAGATCGGCTGGCTTGGATCAAGCCATTGATACGTCGGGACTTCATCTGGCAGCTTGATTTTGACTTTATCGATCAGGCGGCCGACCCAATAATCATTGAGCCAACTGGCGAAGTTCGCCGACGTGTTGGTCTGCCCCACGGCATTCACGAAATTGATGAAGTAATAGTACGAATAGTAGGCCAACGACGACCAGTCCGATCCGGCTTCCAGCTTAAATTCGTCGGCGAAAACCTGGCCGGCGATTTGAACTTGTCCATTGCTGTACAGTGGTTCGACCTCGAAGTCGCCAAACGCGGCGATGGCCCCATCAATTTGTACCTGAGTGCTTTGAGCGGCGTCGATGTCGTCGTTCGCGATTAAAGCCGGCAACTGGTAACGGGTCTCGTCCCCGTCCAGTGCTGGCAGGTCGACCCCCTTCACCGTCACGTTCGAGCCGCGCAAATGGATATCACTTCCGTTGTACTGGGCGATCAGGGTTCCCTCGATGTTCACATTGTTCTGCAACGTAACCGAGCCCTGGACACGAAAGATGCCGAGTGGATTGGTATCGATGTCGGGTGATAGCGTTTCGTTCTGCAGCGAAGAACTGACCAGGGGAATCGTGTATTCCTTCCCACCCGGAAAGAGGCGGTAGCCAGTCCCGCCGGTGGTGTTGCTTGGTGCGCTTGCCGACGTGGCTTGATAGTTCGTCGTGCAGTTGAGCTGACGGTTGAGCGTCAGCGCGGTACTAATGTCGTTGCGATCACTCGACAACGTGACCTCGCCTGCCATCGGACGATAGTCCTCGGTGCTGGCCGCGGCCAGCAAGGCGATGTCTTCCAGGTACCGCGATCGTGCCGTGCCGGGTGGATTGTCGCCGATCCAGGTCAACACCGAACTGGTCGATCTTGCGTCGCCATCGACGTTCCAGGAATCGGCCTGCACTCCATTGATGTAGATCTTGAGCGAGTTATTACTAGAACTAAACGTAACCGTGAGCAGTATCCAACGGTTGGCGTAGATCTTTCCGTTGCTGGGGATCTTCTCGTATTGATTGCTGGTCGTCTTCAAACGAATGCGCGGGTAGGCTTTCGATCCACGAAGCGTTGTGCTTAGCATCCACCAATGGTCATTCGAGTCCGTGCCAATAGCTTTCGAGATGATTCGAGCATCTTCATTGGTTCCGGTCATGCTCGTTGGAGCAATCCAGGCATTGATCGTGAAGTCGGTATTGCTCGGCAAGTCGAACCCGCCGAGATCGATGCGTCCGGAAACACCATCCAGAAAGACGGCCTTATTGCCTCCTCCGACGTCGTAGCCTGGAACGACACCTCCGCGATACGTTCCGTGTCGTCCACCCACCGAGTCGATCGCAACGGTCGCCGTCGAATCGGACTCGTTAAATCGCCACCAGTGGCGGATACCATAAGACGACAGCACGCTGGCCATGTTCGAGCTGGACGAATTCCCAGTCTGGTTGATGGCATAAACTTCTAGCCCAGACATCGCGCGGTTATGAATGACAATTTCATCAATCAAGCCCGAAAATGGCCGGTTGGTCTTCTGCCAGTCTTCGCACAGGTTCAGCGTACCGTTGATGAACGACTTGCCATGCACGCGGTTAGGAAGTTCAAGGTAAGAATCGCCGGTGCCATAGCTATAAAGCGAATGGCCGGCCGCGGCCTGGTACGAACTGGGATTGGTTTGCAGCTTCCGCCGAACTAATTGAACGACGGCGCGAATCGTGGATTGAGATCGAACGGTGGGCGACGCCGGATCGAAGGCATACCCAGTCGAAATGACAGTCACGCGGAACGGCTTCTCGGCGTAGTCGGCATCCCCTGGTTGCAGCCAGGGATCCCCCGTTTCATACCGAATTTCATACGAACGGTGGCTGCCAAGGCTCATCGTCAGGTTGGCGCCGACCCCGGGCCAGTCCGACTCGTACATCTCGCGCACGCCAGCTGAAATGCCCGAGATCGCCGCCTGGCGGGCATCGGCCTGACGGCTCATATTGCTCTGAATTTGGTGCGTGGTCGATTGGACACGCATCATCGAATACGACAACGCCAACGTTACCGACAACAGTGCCAGAACGATCACGATGGCGAATCCATCACGCCGAATCTTCTTCAGTTGGAAGCGAGGGCTCGTCATTTGGTCACCTGGTGATAAATCGCCGAGGAACCATAGAACGGAACCGCTTCATCCTGCATCGCACCATGCTGGGCGATGTTATCGTCGGGGACCAGTTGAAACTCGAAGTAGCACCAGACCTGCCGGACGCCTGCCTTCGACGAATAGATGCTGGTGGCCCACGGCAAGTCTTCCCAATCGGAACTGCCGGCCCGGGCTTCGGCTATTTCGACATCGGAAGGAACCACACGCGTGCGGAACCGGAGCGTGCTGTAGTAATGCGTCTGATGCTGACCGGCTCGGACGAGATCGCTGATTTCGATCACGTCGGCATCGGTGTCGTCGATCAGGCTTTCAATGAGCGTTCGCCAGGAAGAATCGCTTCCTGCTGCTGGAGCGGAACCAGGATCGGTCCCCGCCCGAATTTCAAGCAAGCGGTTCGGTTGGTCTGGATCGACGGCGAAGATCAACATCTCGTCGATTTGAGGATAGTCGGAAGTCGCGAGCCCCTCTGGCGACCAGATGGCAACGGCCTGAGGGAAGTCGTAGATCGAATCGTAATAGCGAATCGGCACGATCCCTGGGAACTGTTCCGTCGCGTGCGCACTTTGCATCGCATGTTCGATTCGCTGCAGGATGATGCGAGCATGCTGCCCCACCAGGTTCTTTTCCTGCGAGTAGGCATTCGCCATCTGCACCGACATGGCCAGCGAGCCAAACGACAAGCAAATAATGCCCATCACCGCGGTGGCGACCAGTAGTTCCGCCAGCGACAAACCAGGCTTCGAGTTGTAACGACGCTTAGCCATGTGCGGGGATGTACGAGATGACACGTTCGCGCTGTACGATCTGCCGCCAGTTGCCATCCAGGTTTCGGCGAAAGACTCGGCAAATTAACACGCGGTAGTTGGTGGGGTGATTGTCGGCAACTTGGACGGAGTGGTTGTTCTCGCTGAGATAAGCGACTTCCACGGTGCACCGCCAGTTGGCCAAGAAGTTGCTGCGAGGTTGAAATCCCGCAGGAAGCGTGTCGCCACTCGTATCGCAGGTCGAAAGCGTCTTGCCATCGATCCGAACTGGCGGCGAAGCGGAGTATTCGTTGTAGTCGTCGGTGTCGTCGAAACGGGAACGGCCGGGGCCGACCCGTTCGTCGGCCGAAGCCGACAGCGACGTTTGATAGGGCTGCGAACGAAGAGCTGGATCGACCCAGCTTTGGCCTTGAATCTCGTCGAGCATCTGCCGCGCCATGCCATCGGCGATGGTGATTTCTTCCTGCTCTTCCACCGAAGAAATGGTTGCCTCGACGCCTAACAGCAACACGCTGCTGGCGATCGCAACAATCGACATCGCCACGACCGCTTCCACCAGGGAAAAGCCGTGCCGGCGAACCATCGAATTGGCAACCACAACAGACATCGAAACGTTTCAGGAAAGCAATCAGGAAGCCCCATTTGTCCGTGGAGGCTTTCAGAGCGCGCAGGCTCCGCTGAAAACGTAGGTTCGCCCGAAGGTCCGTCAATTCGCACGCTGCCAGTAGCGACGAATATTGGGGAAATGAGAGGTGCTGTTGGGGGGAATGTTGCGAAAATGCAACATCCAGGCCGATCAAGCCCAGTCGTAGCCAAGGTCGACGTTCACCGCCGAATGGGTCAGTGCCCCGACGCTGATCCGATCGACGCCCGTTTCGGCGATTCCACGGATCGTTTTCAGATTGATGCCGCCGGAGGCTTCCAGTTGAACTTCGGGGGCCACCTGGTCGCGAAGCTGAACGGCTTTGGTCAGGGTTTCGCAGTCCATGTTATCCAGCAGCACGATATCTGGCTGGCTTGGTAGAACCTGCTGAAGCTGCTCGAGTCGGTCGACTTCGATTTCGATAATGCGGCGATTACCTTCGGCCTCGCCCAGTTGGTCGATCAGAAACTGGCGAACGATGCCGACCAGATCTCCCAGTTGCGCCGACTTGCCGGTCGACTCGGTGTACCAGGCGAGGTGGTTATCTTTCAGCATCACGGCCTCGTAAAGACCATTGCGATGATTCGTTCCGCCGCCGCAGTTCACGGCGTACTTCTCGAGCCGCCGCCAGCCTGGTGTGGTCTTGCGAGTGTCGTAGACCTTCGCTTTGGTCCCTTCCACCTGGCGAGCGTAGGTCCGGGTCAGCGTGGCGACACCCACCATGCGGCCCAGGAAGTTCAGCACGACCCGTTCGGTGGTCAGCAGATCGCGAACGCACCCTTTCAGCGTGATCAAGCGATCGCCTGGCTCGATCGCCGCGCGGTCTTCGCGGTGGAAGGTCGCTTCGATCTCGAGTTCCAGTTCTTCGATCATCAGCGGGATGATCGGGCAGCCGGCGAGAACCCCTTCCTGGCGAGCCACGATGTGGACTTCGCCGGTCGCCGATTCGGGAATCAAGCTGAGGGTCGACCAGTCGTGCTCTCGCCCCAGATCTTCGCGAACAGCCAGTGCCAGAAGTTGTCGGCAATCGTCTTGAATCAGGTCGTCCCATGCGACCTGGTGAAATTCCTTGGCCATAGATCACGTACTTTTTCGGGGCAAAATGGGGATGGCGAGGCAGGAAAGTCGCTCGCTTCGGCTCGTTTCATTGTCGATAATCGAGGCGAGACCACCAAGGGGTGCCATGGGCAAGCGAACGCAAAAACCGAAAGAGCGATTGTTTCTGCGGTGGGTGCTGCGCCGTGGCGACCAGCTTTTGGTTGCTTCGATCTTGATGGTCGCCGTCTCGCTGGGCGGCATCTATTACGGCGTGCAGCGGATGCGTTCGGTGGAATTCATCGATATCGACGAAGCCCCGGCCGCCAACTATGCCTTCATGGTCGATCTGAACCAGGCCGATTGGCCAGAACTGGCCCAGTTGCCGGGCATTGGCGAGACGCTGGCCAAGAGAATTGTCGAGTCGCGAGAAATGCAGGGACCATTTCTCGATCACTCCGACTTGCAGCGAGTCCGGGGCATTGGGCCGCGGACTGTCGAGTCGCTGCGAGACTTTCTGCTACCGATGCCGCAGGCAGAGGCGATCGCCGTGGATGCCTCTGCTCAGCCGGCCAGTTAGCGGTCGATTAACGACGACCGACGTAGAAGCCAGGATCGTCGATCACCCATGGGGTCGACCAGCTCTTGCCGTTGTCGTAGTTGAAGACGTTGAAGAACATGCCGCTGACCGATTCGATCTTGTAGTTGTACGGCAAGTACGAAGCGACCAGGTCTTTGCCGGTCAGGGCGTCAGCACCTTGCGACATGAAGTAGTGGCACCGGCCATCCGGCGTGAACGACATGCCGATGGTCCACCAACCGAGCTGTTCGGCGGTAACTTTCGGGCCGCGTACGTCACCGTGAGGTGCCCCACGGATGATCCACTGGGCGGTTGGTTCTTTGTCCGAGCCTGGTTTGGCTGGCTGGAATTCGAGGAAGATGCCGGGCCAGTTCTCTTCCGTTTCGGTCGAGTTGTAGCTGAACAGGCCGCCCCCCTTCTTCTTCGAGCGACTACCGATCGCGGTGGTGCGAAAACCGAATGTCGCTGCACCGGCGTGCTGCTCCCATTTATCAAATGGTGGCAGGTAGACCCGCGTCATGGCGCTTGGGTATTGGTTCACCGAGTAGCGACCTGGCACGCGGCAGATCAGATCGTCTTGGCCCAGTTCGTTGCTGGCACGAAACGGAACGTTCGATTGCAGCGTCATCATCAGCAAGGCACCCTTGCTGCCAGGGATTCCACCTTCTGGCGTTTCGACGCGGCGGATGTAGTCTGGATGACCACGCTTGCTGCTTTCCGCCCACAGCTTGTTCTTCGAGATGCCACCCGGCAGGCGAACGTTGTTGTCTTGTTCGTGGCTCGACTTGGGATGGTTGTCGGTGTATTCCCATTCTTCATCTTCCAGGTCGTCGAACCAGATCCGTTGCCCCTGACCAGGGACGACTGGATTTTGGGCCCAAACAGTCGACGTCGTAAAGAGAGACAACACAAACAGAAACGCGAAGCAAATACGCATGGAATGATCGGCTTTGCTAGCTGGTGGCGGTGGTGGTATTTCGTACGAATCAGGGGAATCCTTAGGGCTCTTATCGGCCCTAAGGTAACGATTGTTCAGAAAATACCGGCACATGCTACCCCTGACCTGGATTGATTGGCACAGGGGAAGAATCTACTCGCTTCCGATCGCCCACAGGGCATCGAAGGTTCGCAGGTAGATTCGACCATTGCTGAAGACCGGGGAAGCCGCAATCGCTTCGCCGATCTCGTTCTGGGCTAAGATCTTGAATTCTGGGCCTGCTTGCACCACGGTGACAACCCCGTCGCGACCGGTTAAATAGAGCTTGCCATCCGCAAAGACCGGCGAAGAACGGTGACGGATACGGTTGGTACGCTCTTCGTACAACTGCTTGCCGGTCTCGCGCTCCAGAACGATCAGGTTGCCATTCTCTCGGCAAAGATAGACGTAATCTCCCACGATCAGTGGCGATGGCACGTCTGGGGTTACTTCATGGGTCCAGAAGTAGTTGTCCTTCTTCTCGGTGATGTTGCCTTCGCCGGTTGTTTTTACGGCGACGGTGATCCCTCGTTTGGCGGAAGGGACGATCACCATGCCATCTTTCGCGACGGGGGACGAAACAAAGCGAAGCGTCACGTCGTAGCGACCAGGAGGATGCAGTCCGCCGACTCGCCACAGTTCCTTGCCGCTTTCCAGGTCATAGGCGATCGAATAGTCGGCACCATGCGTCAGCAGGAACTTCGCTTCTTTGCCGTCGTAAACAATCGGCGAAGCATAGCTGTGCTCGCACTCTTGCCGGGCATCGCTCGGACGGCTGACTGCCCAGGCTTCTTTGCCGGTTGCTTTGTCAAGTGCGACCACCTTGGCTCCGCCACTGTGGATCAACTGCAAGTAGATTTTGTCACCATGCAGTACTGGCGTGCTAGTCAGGCCGAACTGGATATCGAACTTGCCATACTTCTCTTGAACATCGATCTGCCAGATCTCGTTCCCTTCCAAGTCGAAGCAGCCGAGCGAACCATTCGCGAAAAACGCCCACACATGCTCGCCGTCGGTCGAAGGAGACGGAGCAGCCGAGTTGCCTTCGTCGCCGCGGACATCGCGGTTTCCGCTACCCAGCTTACGACGCCACTTCTCTTCCCCTTCGGTCGAGATGCAGAGCAGCACCAGATCGTTCTCGGCGACTGAAGTCAGGAAGATGTTGTCTCCCCAGACGACCGGGGTCGAGCCGGCGGCACCCGGCAAAGGCAATCGCCAGGCAATGTTCTTTTCAGTGCCCCACTCGACCGGGACATTCGTTTCGGAACTGATGCCTTGATTTTCAGGGCCTCGCCACGATGGCCAGTTTTCGGCCAAGGCTGGAGCAGCGATGATGGTGAAGAGAAGAAACAACGTGGGCGGGATCATTTTCATGGATGAAGTTCCGTCAGAATCCAATGGGACGGGCTGGGGTAGGTTTTCCCGTATTATAAGGGCGATTCGTCCAAAAAATTGGCCGAATCGGACCGACTTACATCAGACCTTAGGATTTTGGCCCAGGAAGTGCGGACAGGGAAAGTTTGCGGCATTATGTTAAGGCGGTCAAGAGTTTGCGTCGTTCGCAGGTCCGAAGTTGCCTGAACTAAAATAAAGTGAGTGAAAACAACTCCTTTGAGAAGATTCATGAGACTGACCAACATTCCCCAGCTTTATCGCAATGTAAATCGCTGGACCGAGATACTCTCGGTGCTCAGCCGGTATGGGCTGGCGGATTGGATTCAACGTTTTCAACTCGATTTCGCCAAAGGGTTCCTGAAGGATAAAGATGGCGAAGTGCTGGCACGCTACACGCGCGAAGCACGCATTCGGATGGCACTCGAGGACCTCGGTCCGACGTTCATCAAGCTTGGCCAGATCCTGAGTACCCGGCCCGATATTGTCGGCGTCGACCTGGCGGACGAACTGAAGCGCCTACAAGCCGATGTCCCGGCCGATCCGCCGGAGCAAGTTCGCAAGCTGATCGAAGCCGAACTGGGGCAGCCGATCGAGCAGTTGTTTTCGACCTTTGAAGACAAAGCTTTGGCTTCTGCGTCGATTGGACAGGTTCACCTCGCCAGGCTCTTCACCGGCGAGAAGGTAGTCGTGAAGGTGCAGCACCACGGGATCGAGAAGACCGTGACCGAAGACCTGGAGATCCTGGCCGGCCTGGCGGCACTCGCCGAGAACGTTCCGGAATTCCGCGATTATCACCCCAAGGCAACTGTGGCCGAGTTTCAGCGAGCCCTTCGCCGCGAACTCGACTTCGGCCGCGAAGAACGAAACATTCTGCAGTTTGAAGCCGCCTTCGAGCATAACGAAACGGTACGCATCCCCAAGGTCTACCCTGACCTCTGTACGCCGCGTGTCTTGACGATGGAATACATCGAAGGCATCAAGCTGGCTGAAACCGACAAGATGCTGGCATCCGGGATCGACCAGAGCGAAGTGGCCCGGCGCGGTGCTGAACTGTACATGCATATGATCTTTGACACCGGCTTCTATCATGCCGATCCGCACCCTGGCAACTTGATTCTGCTGCCAGGCGATGTGATCGGGCTGATTGATTTCGGCATGGTGGGCCGCATCGACGACCGCTTGCGGGAAGATATCGAAGACCTGCTGATGGGGATTACCAGTCGCGACGCCGACCTGCTGACCGCGACGATCATGCGGATCGGCAGCACGCCGCCAGACCTGGACGAACGAGCCTTGCGCCGCGATGCGAACGACTACGTTTCCGACTTCGCCAATCAGCAACTCGACGGCTTGAACTTCGCCGATGCCGTCAACGAGATGTTCAAGATCGTGCGGAACTATCGGATTCAGTTGCCGCCCCAGGTCACCATGTTGCTGAAAACGATGATGATGCTGGACGGCACCGGGCGGATGCTCAATCCGCAGTTCAGCTTGGGCGAGCTATTTCAGAAGCATCGTCGCCGCATCATGATGAAGCGTTTCTCGCCATCACGCCGGCTGCGAAAGCTGTGGCGGATGTACAACGAGCTGGAACGTCTGGCTGAAGTGATGCCGCGGCGAATCAGCGAAATCTTAGAGCTGGTACGGGTCGGCAAGTTCGACATTCACCTCGATCACCGACGTCTCGAACCGTCGGTCAACCGAATGGTGATGGGAATCATGACGGCCGCGCTGTTCATGGGCTCGTCGCAGATGCTCAGTTCGGATGTCCCTCCCCTGCTCTTCAAGGAAGAAACGTTCCTGCAGATGAAGAACATTTCGATTCCCGGAGCGGTGGGACTTGTGATCAGCTTTGCCCTCGGATTTCGCCTGGTGATGGCGATCAATCGTTCCGGGAAGCTTGATCGAGAATAGCAGCCTAAGCCGCTTTGCGTTCCGGCTGAGCAACGACCGGAATCGGAATGACTTCCGGTTGGAGAGCGAGCGATTTAAGAACCTGTTCGATGCGACGATCGAGGCTGTCGAGTTCCAGGAGAACTTGATCTTGGCGGCGACAAAGCTCGTCGACGACGTTCGCAATTCGAACCGATGTGCTCATGGATGGGTCCTGCTCGAGGAAATGGCTTCGACCCTAAAGAGATCGGATTCGCTACGACCGTTCTCCATCCTGAAATTGCCCCTGCGATGCTGGCAGCAGGGGCCGAATGTTAAACTGTAACGGTCGCGGTGGCTGTTCCTGCGTCGAGCCAGCTCGGATACCCCCAGGCAAGTGCTCGCGTGCTGGCATCGCCTGCGCGTTTAGACGTTCCGGCTGAGCGAGAAGATCGGCATCAGCAGTGCCAGCGCGATCCCGCCCACCACGACCCCCATCACGGCGATCATGATCGGTTCGATCAGGCTGGTAGTGGTCTTGATCGAGAGATCGACGTCGTGCTCGTAGTGAGAGCTTACTTTTTCCAGCACGTCGTCCAGTCGCCCGGTTTCTTCGCCGGCGGCAATCATCTGAATGATGGTCGCCGGAATGAGCTGACTCTTTCGCAAGCATTCATGGATCTGGCTGCCTGACGTGACGGAATCGATCACGTTCAGCCATAGTTGCGAGTACTTCGAGTTGTTACAGACCTGCGACGTCAGTTCCAACGACTGCAGCATCGGCACATCGCTGCGAACGAGGGTTCCCAACGTGTTGAGACTTCGCGCGATGGTCACCTTGCGGATCATCGGACCAATGATCGGAATGTTCAGCTTCACCCCGTCGATAAACTTTCGACCTGTTTCGCTGCGGCGGAAGAACAGGAAAGCGACAACAAGGGCAATCAATGTTGGCAACCAGTACATCCAATAATTCAGCAGAAAGTCCGAGGCGGCCATCATGAAGATCGTCGGGCCAGGAAGCTTCACCCCTTTGCGGTTGAAGAGCGGCTCGAACTTCGGCAGCACGAACGTCAGCAGAAAGACGGTCACGCTGCATGCCAGCACGATCATCACGCAAGGGTAAGCAAGTGCCGCGCGGATCTTGCCACGGGTTTCAGCTTCTTTGCGGAGATAGAGCGCGATCTTCTCGAGCATCTCGCCCATCATGCCAGTTTGTTCACTAGCCCGGATCAAGGCGACGTAGGTCTGGTCGAAGTACTTTGGGTAACGTGCCAGCACGGTCGAGAAGTCTTCACCACCCTCCACTTCTTTTTTCACGTCGAGGATTAGCTTCTTGAGCGCTTCGTTCTTTTCCTGCGAGGCGATTCCGGACAAGGCGGTTGAGAGGTTGATGCCCGTTTCGATCATCACCGACAACTGACTGGTCATATAGATGATGTCGTTACGCGAGATGCGATTGCCACCCAGCGATAGACTCAGTCCGCCCCCCTCTTCTTCCAGAGAGATTACCTGCAATCCATCGCTGGCCAGCACGGCGCGGGCTTCATCGATGCTGTCAGCGTCGATCGAGCTGTCGTGCAAGTTGCCGAGTTTATCTTTGGCTTGGTAGGCGAAGGTTTGCATGGCTTGGCTCGTTAGACGTTAGTAAACGATATCTCCCGTCGCGTGGATCACTTCTTCAATCGTGGTGATTCCTTCTTTCACTTTGCGGTAGCCATCCAGTTGCATCCCGATCATCGAGTTGTTCGCGGTCGCGATCTTACGCATGTCGGCCAGCGAGGCTCCATTGACGATGGCATCGCGCAGTTCGTCCGAAATGGTAAGCAGTTCGTGAACACCGATACGCCCGCTGTAACCAGTGTTGCGGCATGCCCGGCACCCGACACCGCGGCGGAACGAGTCGATGTCGTAGCCCATACGTTCCAAGGCGCGACGCAAGTTGCGATCTGGTTCGTAAGCTTCGCTGCACTTAGGGCAGATACGGCGAACCAGTCGCTGGGCCAGCACCATGTTGAGGGCGGCCCCGATCAAGTAAGGTTCGACCCCCATGTTGACCAGTCGTGTGACGGCGGACAACGCGTTGTTCGTGTGAAGCGTGCTGAGCACAAGGTGACCGGTAAGTGCAGCCTGAATCGCGGTGCGTCCCGTTTCTTCGTCACGAATTTCACCCACCATGATCACGTCAGGGTCTTGACGAAGGAGGGTTCGCAAAGCGACCGAGAACGTCAATCCGACACGCTCTTGGACTTGAAACTGATTGATCAACGGCAAGTGGTATTCGATCGGGTCTTCGACCGTGCAGACGTTATTTTCCATCGTGGCGATCTCGTTGAGCGCCGCGTAGAGCGTCGTCGACTTACCGCTACCGGTTGGCCCAGTCACCAGGACGATGCCGTTGGGGGCATGCACGTTGGCCGTCAACCGAGTAAGAATGTCTTCGGCGAAGCCGAGGTTCTTCAGGACGAGCGTGACCTTCTTGGTATCGAGAACACGAATCACCGTCTTCTCGCCACGATTGCCAGGGAAGGTACTCACACGAAGGTCGATCTTGCGAGAATCGAGCATCACGTTCACGCGGCCATCTTGTGGCAAGCGACGTTCGCTGATGTCGAGACCAGCCATAATCTTGATACGGCTGCTGACCGCGTTCAAAAGATGGATCGGAACTTCGAGCGATTTGTGCAAGCGACCATCGATACGGTAACGAACCCGCATGCAGCGTTCGGCCGGCTCGATATGAATATCGCTCGCTCCTTCTTTCACCGCATTGTAGACGATGTAGTTCACCAGGCGGATCACCGGCGACTGGCCGGCGATTTCTTCGACGTCGCCGATGTCTTCGATCGCATCTTCGATCAGCGTGACTTCGGTTTCGTTGCTGTCCTCGATGATGTCGTCGATGACGAACACTCGCGAGTCAGGCAACTGCGAGATCATCCGGCGAATGTCTTTGGTCGACGCCGCCACGATCTGCACCTGCAGACCGGTTTGGTTTTTAATTTCTTCGATCAAGAAGAGGTTCGAGAGTTCCGCGATGGCGACACTCAGCACACCGCGAATCTTGAACAGCGGGAAGATGCCATGCTTCTCGATGTATTCGCGAGGAAGCAGGTCGACCACTTTCGGATCGTACAAGCGAGCTTCGAGGCGGGCATGTGGCACGCCATACTCGGTCGCCAGACACTCGATGACGTGATCTTCCGAGCAGAAGTCGAGCTCTACCAGGATTTCGCCCAGCAGCTTGCCGCGTCCCTTCACTTTCTGATAAGCGAGGGCTTGCTCCAACTGTTCGATGGTGACGTAGCCGCGGCGAATGAGCAAATTGCCCAGTCGTGGCGGAGCACTCGTCGTGGTATTCATCATCGATTCCATGGGCAGCCTTTCAGCACCGATCAGGCGTAGCTCTTCACCGCATCGATGACGCTATCGAATACTTCGAGCATCGAATCGAGGCGAGTGATTTCCAGGATCTTACGGTTGGCATGGTTGGTGGTGGCAATCCGCAAGTCACCACCTCGTTCACGCATGAGGTCCTGGACGTCCAGCAGCGTCTCCAGGCCCACGCTGTCGATCGTTTCGGTTCCGTCGAGATCGAGAATCAGCTTATTGCGTTCTCGTGTCTGCAGGAAGTCGCGCACGCTGTCTGCCTGATCCTCTCCGAGTTCTTCCGGAGTGTGGATCACCATGACGGCACCAAAGATTTCAGTCGACAGGTTCATCGTGAAAGTCGTTCGCTAAAAGGTCGCGACGTTAGGAACGTACGTGCCGGTTTCCAGCACCTCTTGAATGCACTGCACCAGGCCGCGTGGGCTGAACGGCTTGGCCAGCACTGCCGCGATGCCGAGTTCCGACGTGCCATCGTCTCCGGAAAGGTCAAAGCCTTTGGCGGTTAGCATGATGATCGGCAGCGTGGCGGTCGATTCGTTGGAGCGAACCGTACGGCACAGCATCAAGCCATCCATGCGTGGCATGTGGAAGTCGGTAATCAGGATGTCAGGGCGTTCGACCTGGATCGCTTCCCAGGCTTCCTGGCCGTCTTCGACACAGGTCACTTCAAAGCCACTTCGTTTCAGTTTGAACTCGGCGGCTCGCAAAATATGCATTTCGTCGTCGGCAATCAGAACTTTCGTTGCCATCGATTGGGCTCCTTTAGGTTTGATTCGGATCGAGTGCTAACTTGCATGCTCGATCACTTGAACGGTCGGCAACGCGATCATAAAGGTGCTGCCTTTGTTCAATTCACTTTTCACCGTCAACGTGCCGCCATGCACGTCTTCAACGATATGTTTCGCCAGCGGCAGTCCCAGGCCAGTCCCGGAGGCCATCTTCTGGTCTTTCTTCACGCGGTAGAACTTCTCGAAGACCATTTCGCAGTCTTCTGGGCTCAGACCGACGCCGGTGTCTTCCACCTCGAAGTGAACTTCCCGGTCGGACAGGCGGCTTCGCAACGTGACCTTGCCGCCATCGGGTGTGTATTTGATGGCATTGGAAAGCAGGTTGATCGCGGCCTGCAGGATCATGTCACGGTCGGCCAGCACGCCGAGGTACATCGGGCTGAGCTCGACGTTCAGCGTGATGTTCTTCTGTTCGGCGGTCGGCTGCACAATCGCGGCGGCTTCGTCCAACAGGTCGTTCAACGAACGTGGCTTCTTACTGACACTCACCACGCCGGCTTCGATTCGTGCCAAGTTCAACAGGTTGTCGATCAAGCGTTGGAGGCGATCGGCCTGGCCGCTGATGACTCCCAGGAACTCATCACGGGTTTCTTCATCTTCCGCTTCGCCATCGGCGAGCAGTTCGGTGTAAGCCTTGATGCCGGCCAGAGGTGTTTTCATTTCGTGGCTAACTGCCGAAACGAATTCCGCATTGCGGCGCTGGATTGCTTTATATCCACTGATGTCGCGCATGACGGCGACGGCACCGAAGTTCGACTCACCGCCGGACTCGCTATCGTTGTCGGCGACCGTAGTGACGGTAACGCGGTACCAATGCTTTTCGCCGGCAGGATCCGCCAGTTCGATCTCGGCGACGCGGCTCGATTTCAGCTTGCGGCGACGGGTTTCGTTGAGCAGTTGAACGATTGAATCGCACGACAAGGCGTCGTCGATACGGGTACCGATGGCAACATTTTGCATACCCATCAAGGTGACCGCGGCAGGGTTCATCAGGGCCAGCTCGCCATATTGGTCGACCATAATGACCGGCTCGGTCAGGCCTTCGATGACGCAGTTGATCTCCGAAACACGCGACTCGGCCAGGTGGGCACGAACTTCGCTACGGGCTGACTTCTGCTGTAGGGCACCGATCGAATCCTGATCGCTTTCCAGGGTCTGATAGATCTCGAGGATCATCCGCCGAGCTTGAGGCGGAAGCTTGCTTTGACGAAGCTGCTGTTCGAACTGCTCGGGCTCGATGTGTTCGTTTTGCAGCGAAGAGAGTTTCGCTAATTGTGTCAGAAGACTGCGCGAGACCTGCACGTTGGAGGCTTGATACAGCCCCCCCAGGACCAACGCCACGGCCATGCCGGCCATCGAGATGTACGCGGCATACGGTGTGCTGGTGCCGTAAAGCACCAGCATGACGCCGGTGGCAGCCAGAGCTATGACAAGCACAATCGGGCATAGCCAGGCAAATACGGATGAGGCTCCGGATCGGTTAACGGGCATGGTTCACGTCAATCTGCAATAGGTTTCAGCACAAGTCCGGTGTCACCCTGGGCCGCTGCATATAACAGGTTCGGAGGCCGAGGGGACAGGAAAGCTAAAAAAACCTAGGTCAGATCAACACGAAGTCCATTCACCCAGCATCACATGGGGCGATGCCTACGGAGCACACAATCGTCACAACCGGTATCAGGCGAACGCTGGCCTAGGCAGCCAGGCGTTTTGTGAGCGAATTCGGGCAGACTCGCTGCGAGATACCATCCCAAATGTGGGAGAGTTCTGTGCAAAATTCGTAGTTCAGGGCGACTTCAATCCGATCGCCGACGTTGACTTCCAGCGGCTGGGCGATGGGGACCACCAGGTACTGATTGTGCCAGCAGATTTCGGATTGCTCTTCGACCAGCACGGCCAGCACGTTCTTGGTGACGACGCGCCAGCCGTTTAGCGTCCCGGCAGATTGCATGGTCAGCACACCCTTCCAGTCGACGCTACGAGGGTAGGCTTCGTCGTAGACGATGGTCGAATAGATCGCCGGCAGACCAAGCTCGGTCGTTCCATCAACGGTTGCGACCGGTGGCTGAAACAAAGGAACCGGAGCGTGGAAGCCTGCGAATTCGTATGCTTGCATCACCGGTTGGATGGCCAGTAGCGAAGCTTCCGGGATGAAGCGAGGCAACTTCGTGCCATGAGCCTGAACGTAGTTCTGTTTGAACTGCTCGATCACCAGCGTCTGTTTTTCCCGCACGAGCCCCACGTGCAGCATCTCGCAGGTCACCACATCGACGGGGACCGGCGGTACAAACTGTGCGGCGTCTTCGTGCACGATGGTTACGCGATCGCTGACTTTGTTCATGGTCAGAAAGCGTTTGGCGACTTCGACCAGTTCGGGATTGCGTTCGACGTAATAGACGTGGGCTCCCTGCATGGCAGCGAAATACGAAAGCACCCCGGTGCCACCACCCAGGTCGACGACGGTCATGCCTGGTTGAACGGTCGCGGCGATCGCCTGCTGAAACGACGTCATCCGGTAGTTGTCGCGGAGCATGTCGTAGTGATAGTGCAGCGGAATAAACTGGCCTAGGACTTCAGGAGAGCTCACTTCGATCGATTCCTTTCGTTCGCGGAAGAGTTACGGTGGGCGATAGTATTAGGCATCGCTGCTTGCTGCAAGGCAGAATTGCAGCGGTTGGACAGGTTAGTCACATGGTGCCGAGAGGACCGCAAAGGGGGAACGGACGGAAAACAAGGGCTGAAAATGAACCAACAGCTACCTGCATATGCTATCAGGAAGCACAGGTTTTACCGGTCAATCCGAAAAGTGTGTATCGCAATTCGAGAATCTGACCTTTCCCGGCCTCCGGGGACCGGCGAGCCCTAAGAACAAATCGATTTCGTTCCGATACAAACCCTCGTAGTCAACGAAAAGGATTTGGACACGGATCGGATACTTCCATGCTGTCAAGAGTCGAGATTGAACACCTGCCTGCCCACGAGCTAGAAATCCTGTTGGAGTTCGGGCAAGACCTGCTTTCACCAAGCGAACTGTTGGGCGTCCAACTGTTTATCCAACGCATTGGTGGAATGCAAAACGCCCGTCAAGCGATCGAGATGCTCAAGAAGCTCGAGCAGTAAGAAGTAGGTGCAGAAAAGAAGCCCTCAGGCGGCAAACTCTACCCTGTGCGTAATCTCTGAGCGCAGACCTGGTGGCTGTTAGTTGCCGGAACTTTCAGTCGACCCAGCGGTCGCCATCTGGCAATGTTCCGCGCGAAGCAAACGCAGCCAATCCATATAGTCTTCGATATCTTCCATCGGCATCCCCAATTGCAGGGCCGACTGCACCGCGGAGATGCGTTCGAAGTAATTGGTCGCGTTTTCTAACAACAACTTGGCTTTTTCGTTGGCCATGGATCGACTCGCGTGAAGGTTTGTTTTGCAGAACCTACCATGAATCCGCTCGGCAAGAAATATGAACCTGCGAGCTTGTTGCATGTGTTATTATCGTCACAGGGTCAAGCCTAGGTCATAAGACACCACATGTTGAATGCTAGCGCGAACAATTTGGAGGGATATAGTTGTTTTCCCTTGAATAGCCCTGCTGCTAGCGGTTTCTGCCCCCTCGCCAGAAATGTGAAAAATAGGCTGAAATGGGCGTTTCTACCGACTAAGTAGACCTTCACAGCCTAAGCTTTCGCAGAGACTGGGCCCTAATCTTGGGCCAGTTATCCCTTTTAAAAGATCATTGCGAAAGATATACGATGGCTGGTAGCGAACTGAAAACAGGCCTTTTGGCAGCTTTGCTAGCAGATGATGGCTTCCGTCCTGAGGAACCAAAAACTCTAGAGGACACTCAGTTATCGCAAACCTTAGTCGAATCGATCATCCTGAAGCTCTATCTGAACATCGGTTCGATGAGTGGACGCAAGACGGCCGAACACATCTGTTTGCCGTTTGGTGTGGTCGAAGGAATCCTCACTTCGCTACGTACCCGCCAGTTGATTACCCACTGTGGTTCCGCACCGCTGAACGACTACACCTATACCTTGACCGACCAGGGGCGGAGCCGCGGCCAGACCTACATGCAGTCGTGTGCCTACTTCGGACCAGCGCCGGTATCGTTGGACGATTACATCACCTCGGTCGAAGCCCAGTCGGTACGTAACGAAACGCCTCGGGAAGAAGACCTGCAGCGAGCATTCGAAGGGCTCTCGGTTGAACCAGGGCTCTTTGATCGTTTAGGACCTGCGGTGAATTCAGGCGCAGGCCTGTTTCTGTACGGAGCCCCCGGCAATGGCAAGACGACGCTGGCTAAGCGTATTACCGCTTGTTATGGCCAGGAAATCTGGATCCCACGCACGATCGTCGAAGATGGGCAGTTCATTAAGTTGTACGACTCTGCCTTCCACGAAGCGGTCGACGTCGAAGAAAATAGCATCATCAAGGCCGATAACTTTGACCATCGCTGGGTGAAGATTCGCCGGCCAACCGTCGTGGTGGGTGGTGAACTAACGATGGACAGCCTGGAAATTCGTTTCGATCCAATCAACAACATCTGTGAAGCACCGCTACAGATGAAGAGCAATTGCGGCAGCCTGCTGATCGACGACTTTGGTCGTCAACGAATGCAGCCCCAGGAATTGCTCAACCGCTGGATCGTCCCTCTCGAGAATCGTGTCGACTACCTGGCTCTGCCCAACGGCAAGAAAATTCAGGTCCCGTTCGAGCAGTTGATTATTTTCTCGACGAACCTCGAGCCATCCGACCTGACGGACGACGCGTTTTTGCGTCGTATTCCTTACAAAATCGAAGTGGAAGACGCCTCGCAAGAGGAGTTCCACAAGCTGTTCGAGATCTTCTCGCGGCAGTTCAATTGCCGCTATGACGAAGACTCGATCAAGCATCTGATCGACAACCATTATGTTCCAACGAATCGGCCGCTGCGTCGTTGCCAGCCACGCGACTTGCTGACGCAGATTCGCAACTACTGCGTTTACAAAGGCTTCCCGATGGAAATGCGGCCGGAGTACTTCGACCTGGTGGTCGGAAGCTACTTCACCGTGGTTGCCGGTAACGACTAGTCTGGACCACCAGCGAATTGATTCAGACGAAGACCTTGGGTTCGCATGACCTGAGGTCTTCCTTTCTGCCTTGATGATGGCCGGCAAGAAACAAAAACGGGAGAGGCTTACCTCTCCCATGTTTTGTGCGGCGAGTCGTCCGCAAAGCATCTAGTGGTGCTGCCTTGATGGCTATGGCAAAGCGACCATCACAGGGCTGTTCATCGAGGTCAAATCGTCGCAGTGGATCACGCCGACCGGCACGCCGTCGCGCGTGACTTGCAGCCACGACGAGTCATGCGAAGAGAACAAGGCGACGAATTCATCGAAAGTGGAATCGCAGCGAACCTGCGGTACGTTTGGCAGGCAATAGCGGCCGATGGCCTGCTGCGTGTCCTCTTGTTCCATCAAATCATCCGTACGAATCAAGCCGCAGGGCGAGCCATCCTGACGAAAGACGGGTGCAATTTCGGCATTCCAGAGTCGCATCTTTTCAAGGGCCTGGGCAACAGTGTCCTGATCGGCCAAGTGGATTGTGGTCGGGCGCATGATGTCCTGGGCACTCATGCCGTCGAAGATGCTTCCGGTCGGATGCTGTGGTAGCCATTGGTTTTCCAGGGCATCGTCGATCAGCAGACCTTCGCCGAGGCTCAAGGCCAGGTTCAAGCGATCTCCCAGTACCAAAGCCATCTGCTGGCTGGATGTCGAATCGCTGCGTGTGCTGACGAAACTACCGCATACTTCCAGCGGCTTTTGATCGGCATGCGTGGTATCGCGAACGGAGGCTTGAGCCATCAATTCGGCGGCCCATCCAGAGACTTGTTCCGGAGAGGTGGCCGCGGTCACCACGGCAACTCGTTGCCCGGGTAGTTCAAAGAGCCGGGAGTCAGGCAGCGCGGTTGCTTCCAGTTCCGCCAGCCAAGGGGCGTAACGTGGCGAGTTGCGATTCGAGACCGCAAACATCACCGCGCAGACACACATGTGATGCTGCGCGATTTGTTCGATCGTGTTCTGCAGCGTTCCCAGAAATGCACCTTCGCCAGGATATGTGTTAAGAGGATCACGTCCAAATTGTTGCGAAATGGCAACACGAGCTTCCAGGATCGCCGCGGCGGCTCGCACGCGAACCAACAGCTTGGCAGGCGTCACTGGTTTCAGGACGACATCGTCAGCCCCGGCTGTAATTGCATCTTGGACCTGGTTGGGGGCACTGGGGGGGACGATCGCGATTTTGAAAATATTCCCGCGCGAAACCGTGTTCTGACCACGTTTATGGTCGTAGATTAAGACGTCGTTCTTGGAAGATGTATCTGATTCGTGATAGGTCGCATCGCAACGGGTTTGCACTTCGTAACCGCAAGCCACGAAGAAGTCGAAACAATCGCGTAGATGTTGGCGGTCTTCCGATACGACAACTACCCGTAACGCACGTGTTACCATGGATCTACCTGCTACCCGAAGAAGAGAACTGCATGATGGGGCCGCTCGCGTTGCGATGCGCCTCATCGAAAACATAGGTCACGACCGCCAGGGGCAAGTGGGACAAAGTGCTTAGATTTCTGTTTTTCTGAAGACACGCCCCCCTCTGCCGGGAAATTTTGCGATTCTCTCTGAAAGAATTCGCCATCACGCAGAACAAGTTTGACCTACGTTTGAGATGGGTATGACTTTTCCGCAAACCTTCGCGGGGCGGCGGTGACGGCGCAACGCGGCGACTTTTCCCAAGATCTTATCCCGCCGAAGTAGCAGGTTTGACTGCTCGTTCGGCAACAGAGACGAAGCCAGCACGAAGGTAGGACGCATGCAGACGCAGTTGCTTCCGAAAATTGGGAACGACTCGATCTTTCTCGAGTTCCTCGATCAATCCACGGGGCGGTCCAACAAAACAGTAATCGACGAATTTCCGTTCATCATTGGACGGAATGCGACTTGCAATCTGACCGTCGAGTCGGGACGCGTATCGCGCGAACATGCCGAAGTAGTACGGCATGGAACAGGCTATCTGATTCGCGATTTGCGCAGTACCAACGGTGTCTACGTCAACGGCGAACAAATCACCGAACACGTATTGGTCGACGGCGATACCGTATCGATCGCCGATTTCGAGTTCGACTTCCACTGCCCTGCTTCGGCCACCTCGCGTGAAACAGTCACGCTGCAGATGGAAGACCGGATGCAATCCGCCTCCGAGGCAGAAGATCCGCAGGTCCTCATTCAAGCACTACGCACTGTCAATCAGTGGTCGGGTTTGAATCGGATCGACCCTGGCCTGTTGACCATTCAGTCGCTGACCACACAGCAGACGATTGGCCACTGGTGCCCCATGTTCCGCAAGGCTTACCAGGCGCACGAAGAAACCAAGCTACTCAAACACTCGCTCGTACTCGAGAAACCGCTGCGAATGTTGCAGCACGTTTCCGCCATGTTTGCGCTCATGGAGCGGTCTTCCGCAGCAGGCTTACTCGTGTTGGAAGTAGATCAGGCCGATCTCCAACGGCCTGATCTACTAGAGACCGTCGGTTGGATGCGTACCAAATTCGGCCCCGATCTGATGATTCTGCTCGGAGGCTCGTGCGAGTTGTGGAAAGACAATCTCGTGGGCAACCCGCTGGTCGAAGACCTGTGTGCGATGGGGATTCACCTGGCTGCCGTTGGAATCGAACAAGTCAAACAGCCTATCGTTACCGAAGTCTGCGAGCAGGTTTCGATGGTGGGGATTTCGGCGAGTGCCCTGTCGGCTGCTTCGCGTAGCCCGGCGGTTGGCAATAGCATTCAAGAGTTCATTAAGGAAGTTGGTGCGAGCGGCTGCCAGGCATTTGCCGTGGCCAGTCCAACCGCCCCCGAAGATCAAGCACTGCAACAGATGGGCTTCAACGCGATTGTACGCGTACAGGCCTAGCGATCTGCCTGATCTTCAGTTGTGACAAGATGTCCGCCCCCGACACCTCGCTCGCATTTTTGCGAGCGAGGTTTATTGCGAAAGCTGAACGCAGTTTTGCGTGCCTATAAACACTTGGGTATTTCCTTGCGATGATCGCAATCGCAGACCCGGAATAAGGTCCTGAAACGTGTCGATCGAGACAAGTGCCACAGTACGAGAGGTAGACGGATACCGACTCGTACAACGAATCGGAGCCGGTGGCTACGGCGAAGTCTGGCGGGCAGATGCACCGGGCGGGCTCTCCAAGGCCGTCAAGCTGGTCTTCGGCTTTCATGACGAGGCTCGGGCTTCGCGCGAGCTGAAGGCTCTCAACCGAATCAAAAATCTCCGTCACCCTTTTTTACTTTCACTGGAACGCATTGAAGTGATCGATGCCCAGTTGGTCGTCGTGACCGAACTGGCCGATTGCTGTTTAAAAGATCGCTTCGACATCTGCCGCAAAGAAGGAATGCCGGGCATTCCTCGCGACGAACTGTTGCAGTACCTCGCGGACTCGGCGGAAGCCTTGGACTATATGACCGAGGTGCACTCGCTGCAGCATCTCGACGTTAAACCAGAAAACCTGCTGATCGTCGGCACGCATGCCAAAGTGGCCGACTTTGGCCTGGTGAAAAGCATTCAGGATGTCACCGCCTCGATGATGGCTGGATTGACTCCACTGTACGCGTCTCCCGAAGTATTCAACGATCAGCCATCGCGTCAAAGCGATCAGTACAGCCTGGCGATCGTCTATCAGGAAATGCTGACCGGCACACTCCCCTTCCCTGGTCGCAATCTGGCCCAGCTCACCGCACAACATCTCAACAGTCCGCCGCGTCTCAACACCCTGCCACCGCGCGATCGCGACATCCTTTCCAAGGCCCTCGCCAAAAAGCCGCACGAGCGCTATCGCAACTGTGCCGAAATGGTGAAAGCCCTGATCGCTGCCGACAGTGCCGCGCATCTGCCCCAGATTCGAACCGTTGGCCAGGACGAATCGTCCAAGACCGATACCAAAACGATCAATTGCAACGACACCAAGTCGAGCGTGGTCGATGGTGCCGGCATGGTTTCCGATCCGGAAACGATCCGCATGGACCGCGACAGCCGCCAATGGCAGGCCCGTCAAAGCAGTGTCTGGGAAGACATCAAGCCGCGCAAGCAGGACGTCATGCCTCCCGTCGCGGATGATCGCACCCAGCGAGAACTTCGTCCGAGCGTGATTGTCGGCATCGGCGGTTTGGGCAACCGAATCGTGCGACACGTCGTCGATCGTCGATTGGAACTGGTCGGCACCCAAGCAGAACAGCATTGGTGCCAATGTGTCGCGGTAGATACCGATACGAGCGACCTGATGCACAGCACCGGAATGATCGGTGCCGCGTCGCCAACGCCATCCTTGGCCACTGTGGAAATGCCGCTGCGTCGTCCCCAGGCGTATCGAAATCTATCGCGACAGTTGACCAAGTCGATGAGTCGCCGTTGGCTCTATAACATTCCTTTGTCGCTCAAGACTGAAGGGATGCGTCCTTTGGGACGTCTCGCTTTCGCCGACCACGCCAGCCGTTTGCGAGAGCAACTGCGTGCCGCCGTGTCGGACGCGATATACGGCGCCCAACGGAACATCGATCCACGTAGCGAGAACTATTCGTGGAAAGGAAAGCCGCGCGTCGTGCTCGTCATGAGCAGCAGCGGCGGAACCGGAAGCGGCATGGTATGGGACGCATTCGCCCTCGCCCAGGAAGTTGTCCAGGAACATGGTGGCAGCGTCGACGACGTTTCGTTGTGGCTCATTCATGCCACGCCTAACGGTGTCGAACAGCAGGACCTGGCTCGATGCAATACGTATGCTTGCTTGCGGGAACTCCTTCACTTTCAGATCACCGGCGCGTACCCAGGCGATGTGATCACCAAGATTCCGCCGCAAAGCTGGACCGAAAAGATCAGTCAGCAAATCACGCTGTTTGAAACCGGACGCCAGGCGGAAACTCGCAATCTTCCCGTTGAAATCAACGACATTGCCGACTTGCTGTATATGAATGTGTACGAAGGTCGCGAAGTCGCCCAGCGTGCTCGTCAGGCCGAAACCGGTGCCGAGAACGTTGGTCCCGCGGTGTCGTCTTGGGCCTTCGCCGGCAAGCCACTCTGCTCGAGCGGTCACCTCGACCTGGCGGCTGCTCGCTATGCAATGGAACTGCTCAAACGCTGGCACGGTACCTCCAATGGCAACCAAGAGCAACGCAAACTGGCTCATCTGAACGACACCGATCAACAGGTATCGGCTCGGGCCGAGCAGTATGCTCGCATCCTGGATATGCGGACTGCCAAGATCTTCCAGGATGCTGAATTCCGCCTGGAAACCGTGATCGATATGGTAACGCAAGTTGTCGAGGATGAGATCGGCGCTTCGGCTGAAGATTACTTCAACGAAACAATCGGCCGCTTCATCAACGAAATGGGCAGCTCTCGGATTCCGCCGACCTCGGCTGAAATGACGTTTCACGTGCTCGATTCGCTCGATCAACTGATTGGTGCTTCGAACATGGAAGCGGAGCCTGGCAAACTGATCGCCGTTTCGTTGCATACCGAGATCGCTCCGCACATTCGCGAGATCGCGAAGCACTTCGAGACGACGATCCTCGAGCAGATCCATTCAATCCTCAACGAACCCACCTTCCGCGTGCGGGGCGTCAAGCAATTAGCCTCCACGGTCGATGCTCGCCTGGCCGAATTGGAAGAGAAGGCTCGGGCAATGGGGCAACGGACCGATGTCGAAATCGAGAAGGTCCGCACGGCACTCTTCCCCGTGATGCATCGTTCGACGAAGCGAGGCTATCAGGGAAAAGAACAGGGGATGACCCTGCCTGAGATGCGATCCTTGTGGCTCAACTATGCGTTGCTAAGAACGCATAGCGTGATGGTGCTGGCGACCTGTCAGGTCTTTCAGCATCTGCGAACCGCAATCATGCGTGACAACATGTGGATCAAACAAACGGTGGTCAGCCTCGAAATGGCCGAAACCGAGGTCCGTGAACACCTGGCGACCGACGATCAATCGGTCATCGAAGATCCAAAGTTCCTCGAGAAGCTTCTGCTGCTGGAGCGGAACATCGACGACATCTTGAATGCGGACCATGGCGGCTTGTGCCATTTGCTGCATGAGGATCGAAACGGCATCAACAAGCTGATCGGCGTGATGCTCGATTGCGGCAAAGATCTGGCCCGTCGTTGCGCGAGTGAGGAAGGCAACGAAAGCCAGTTCCTCAACTCGATGGAAGAAGGTCCCGACTGGAAGCAGCGTGTGACCGCTTCTGAATGCCGACTGACCCAGCTGGGCCCGACCGTTTCGCGGTTGATGTTTCTACCGGAATCCGTTGCCGAAAACGGCACGGCGACCGCATCCGCTCCGCACCTGGCCGGCAGTTCGCCGTTAGGGACGAAACTGCCCAAGGTGATCTGGATGGAATCGGCCGGCAACATACCACTGCGAGACGCAGCGCGATTGCTGATCGAGAACCGGCCAGACTATGTGCCGGTTGCCGATCGTCTGTTAACCCGTGCCGATATCGACTGGGCCGAATTGTAATCGTTCGGCCTGACGATTCTTACTGCACGATGTAGGTCTTGGTGCCAGAAGAAGAAGGTGCCTGCAACTGGTAATCGTTCGCACGAATCACCGGAGGCAAACCAGGCTGGTTTGTTGGGGGCAACGGACGCAGCTCCTCGGCTGGATTACCGTAGACCTGTGGTGCTTGTTCTGCTGGACGAATCACAGCCGATCGAGCGACACTGGCAGGATCTTGTGTTTCGATCACGAACGGCTTGATCGGTGCGGCTGGTGGTTGAACCGGAGCAGCGACTGCCGAAGTCTGCGGCTGCGGTGCACGCACTGGCTGGGCAACTTGAGGCAGCGGCTGTTGGTAAACCGGTTCTAACGCGGCAACACGCTCCGGCTGACGGGCTGGCTCGGCCGTCGTAGCCGCGAGCGATGGCGTTGGCTCGAGGGCTTCTTCCCCGTTCATAATCTGTGGCAACGATGGTTCCGCTGTCTTAGGTGCCGCGGCGACTTCGGTCGGAGCTGCCGGCTGCTTGAATTCCCATACGGCCGAACCATTGGCTGCCTGCAATTTGCTGAGCACCGACGACTGGAAGTGGATCACATCGGTTGAGACCGGTTTGCCCTGGGCGATCTGCGGCTTGGTAGACGCGCCATTGGCCACCATCTGCGGTACATCTGCCGGAGAAGGCACCTCGGCTGGCTTCGCTTCTTGGGAGTAAGGATTGACCGTCATCGCCGGCGTAACCGGCGGGCGTTCGGCCGCGACCAGATCGGTCGGCGACATCGTTGCTTTGGGATTCACGGTTGCTGGTACGGCTGGTTCGGCCTCGGTAGCGGTCAAGTTATTGACAATCGTTGCTGGCGTGGCCGAGCGGAGCGAACTGCCCGACCAGTCGGTCTTGCGGCGGGTCGATCGCAGCGGGTTCGAGGCCACTTGGGTCGATTCTTCCAAAGCAGGCGTCGCGATCTGAGCGGTCGGAGTCATTTGCACTGGTGTTGTTTGCGTTGGCGTGCTGGCCATCAACGGAGCCTTTGATTCAGAATGCGGCTCGATCGGAGCACCAGATTCGCGTTCGCGGCGAACGTTTTCGAGTGCCAGGTTCAACGAGTTGGTTAGCGTCGGCGACGAGGTCGAGTTGCTCTTGGTCGCTTTGTCGAGCAACGCTTTGTCGGCCCATGGTGTGTTGGTGTAGTTTTCCAATTGCTGCTGGGCAACTTCCTGCGTCGAGCCCGACATCAATTCAGGCCGAGGCTTGACAACCGGAGTCGATGCCGGGGCAATGGCCGGTGCGGAAGCCATTTGCTGCGTTGCCTTCTGGCTGAAGCTACTTACCACGTCCGGCTGGGCGGCTGGTGATTGCTGCGAAGGTGCCGAGACAATCTCAGGCAGCTGTGGCATCGGGGGCTTCACTGGAGCGGACGGTACGGCTGGGTTACCAACCAGTTGTTCGGCAGGGCGAACTTCCGCGGCAGGCTTTTGAACCGGAGGAACAATACTCGGGGCCGGCGAGGCCTGGACAGGCATCTCAGCGATGGGTGCTTCGACAGCGGCCGGAGCTTCCGCTTGGCTCTTCTTGCCGAACATGCCTCCGATAAACCGAGCGAACGGTGGCAATTGCTTGGGCTGCTTGACCTTCGGTGCGACAGCCACTTCAGGCTCAGGCGCGGACTCGGCGGCGACGATTTCGTCGAGCTTCGAGTCATTTCCACGGGTGAACGGGAAGATGCAACCAGTCACGCTGACGGTCGTCGCGAGAGTGAGAGTCGCGAGGAAGCTGGGGCGAGGGGCTGCAGGCATGATATTCGTCCGCTGGGCTATGTGGCAGGTCCACAGGTTTCGAGCAAGACGCGATGCCCCGATCCGAAATGGACAAAGCGTCCTTTTCGTTTTCGGCCATCCGACCGGTTCCGGTTAAGTAAACTTTGCCGATCTTACGGATGGTACTGCCGCTAGCAGCCTATTGGATTGGCGACATCAATCGCGACCCGCTGACCGCCAGCTGGAACCAGAACGACCGGCGCTGGATCTCGTTCGGATCGACTTCACAGCAGTGCTCGAAGTCTGCCAGCAGCATCTCTTCGACCGACTTGGCGAAGTCGGTGCTGACAACGGCGACCATGATCTCGAAGTTCAAGCGGAACGAGCGGTTATCGAGATTAGCGGTACCGACCGCGGCAATTTCGTCGTCGACCAGTAAAACCTTCTGATGCAAAAAGCCAGGCTGATAGCGGTAGAACCGGATCCGGTCCGCGATTGCCGTTTCGTAGATAAAGTGAAAGCTGGAGAGGTAGACCAGCAAATGGTCGGGCCGCTCTGGCAGCATGATCCGTACGTCGCAGCCACGAAGTGCTGCTAGCTGCAAGGCACAGATGACCTGCTTGTCGGGAACAAAATAAGGGGAAGCGATCCAGATACGTTTGCGGGCCGAATTGATGGCATGCACGAAGAACAAACCGCACGTTTCGATTGTGTCGGCGGGGCCCATCGGCACAACGACCGCGACTTCGTCGGCATCCGTCGCGGGAGCTTCGGTCCAATTCACTTCTGGCGTTTCGCCAGCTGCCCAGTACCAATCTTCCAGGAACGACCACTGCACCGCCTGCACGGCAGGGCCTTGAATGATGATGTGCGTGTCTCGCCAAGGACCAATCTTTGGAGACAGTCCGAGATATTCGTCGCCGAAGTTGTGCCCCCCGACCGCGGCCAGGTGACCGTCGACCACGACAATCTTGCGATGGTTCCGGAAGTTGAGCTGAAAGCGATTCCCTTTGCCGCGTGTTGTATGAAAGGCCCGCACATGGATGCCTTCTTCACGAAGGTGGTTCAGAAACCGCCGCGATAGTTGATAGCTGCCGATTTCGTCGTACAAAAAGTAGATGCCGACCCCTTCCTTCGCCTTCCGGACCAGCAACTCGCGGAACCGTTCTCCGAGACCATCTTCGCGGAAAATGTACGTTTGGAAGAGGACATATTCTTTGGCGTTGGAAATCGCTTCGTAAATTGCGTCGAAGGTGGCCTCGCCGTTGACCAGCAGACGAATCGAATTGGAGTGCGTGTAAGGGAAATCGGCCAATCGTTCGAGCACCATCATTGAAGGACGCGATTCAAAATCTGCGACTACTTTCGGATCGACCGCGCGAAAAGTCTGGGTGTGCTCTTTCATGTTCAGGCTACGAATCCGCCGCGTGTTGACGTAGCCCTGAAATTTGCTGCGACCAAAGATCCAATAAAATGGCAACGAAACGTAAGGCACCAGGACCAGCAGCAATAGCCAGGCAATTGCGCCTTGCGAAGTCCGGGCCTTCATAATCGCATCGATTGCGGCGAAAAGCCCCAGAATATGCGTGATGGTCACCAGAACACTGACGATGGTTAACGATTGAAAGTCCAGCAAGGGATTCAATTCCTATGGGCGACCCTCATTTGCTGTGGAGGCCGCATTTGCGATGATGGGACTTCGGACGGATCAGTTTATACCGCGGAGCATTTCCATGTCGATTCACATCCATCGAATCTATACCCGAGCCGGCGACGGTGGCACCACGGCCCTGGCCGGCGGCGTTCAGGTTTCCAAGTCTTCGCTCGAAGTCGAGTCGTATGGCGAATCGGACGAACTGATTAGCCACCTTGGGGTGGTGCGTGCCTTCGCGACCCAGCCTCCAACCAGCCCTCATCCCGAAATTGCTTCCGAGACCGACGAGGTCTTTCTGAAAATCCAGAACACGCTGTACGAAGCAGGGGCCGTACTGGCCTCTGCCAATCCGCCCTCCGCCGAGGCTGTCCAGTACGATCCCAAAAATGATGGCCGGGTCAAGTTTCTCGAACAGCGGATCGATGCCTACCGGGACCGCTTTGCGGCGATCGATGGGTTTACGATCCCGGGCGACTGCATGTTAAGTGCCCATGCCCACGTTGCCCGAACCGTTTGCCGGCGGTGGGAACGTGTCCTGGTCCGACGACACGAACATGCCCCAATCGAGCCGTGGGTATTAGCTTATGCCAATCGCCTGAGCGACTATCTGTTCGCCTATACCCGCTGGGTTACAGCCTTGCTCTCGGCGAACGAACCGCTCTGGAAAGGTAGCTCGCGGCAGGGGGAAGGCTAAGCCGCGGGACCGTTTTGGTCCCTATTTTCTGCACGAGAAGAGTCGATTTGGGACGAATTTTACGGGCAGGCCTTGACTAGGTGAAGGGTTGCCAGATGTGTCCTATCCTTGAAATATGAATATGCACGGGGCAAATTTCCGCCGAAATTTGCCGCGCGACATGAAGTTAACGCTGCATTTCAGAAGACGAGGGCCACGTGATGACGTTTCCAAGGTTGACCATCGGTTTGTTGTTGTGGGTAGTAATGGTCTGCCCCGTTCTAGCGCAAGAAGAACAAGAAAAAGCCGGCCCGGCGAAACCAGCCGAGTACATCCCGGTCACGACCATCAATCCCAACATCCCGACAGATCAATTGAAGATCATCGTCAAGCCGCTGACCAAGTCAGAGCTGGAAGGGGAAGCGAAGGCCTGGTTCGAACTGCTTCGCAATAAGGCTCGCCAGATTGCCGCCGCCCAACTCGGGATCAAAAAGACCAACGAGGCGATGGCTGCCAATGATCAAGAGGCCGCCAAGAATACGCTCGAACAAGTCCAAGCGGTAAAAGCGAAGGCGGAAGAAGACGCCAAGAAGGCCGAGCAGCAAATCACCGAGGCCGCTCAGAAAGAACTGGGCCTGGACGGTGTGAAGGTCGGCGAACCTGCGAAAGAAGATGTGGCTGAAGGCGATCGTGCAGAAAACGCCGACGACGAATCGCCGGCCGAAGAGCCTGCCACGGAAGAAACCACCGCCGAAGTAGCGCCTGCTGAGAAAACGGCCGAAGCGGAAAAGGCAGTCGCCGATACCAAAGGGCAACTGCTTGTTGACGTCACGGTGTTGCAGGAAGAACGTTCTTCCCTGATCAACCGACTGAATATCGTGCTGACCTCGCTCGAACTGAAGGGTGGCGATGTCGCCGAGTATCGGAAATACATCAGCGCGGTTTCTCCGATTGAAGTCGACACTTCGGACGTGACGGCGACCTGGGCGACGCTGGTCGGTTGGCTGGTTTCCAAGGAAGGTGGTCAACGCATTGGCTGGAATTTGAGCGAATTCATCCTGATTCTGATCGCCAGTTGGCTGATTGCGAAATTGGTTCAAGTTGTCACGAACTGGTTGCTGGCCAAGAAGCTGCGCCTAAGCCAACTTGCCGAGAGTTTGATTGCGAGAACGATCAAAAACGTGGTGATGATCGTCGGTTTTGCGATCGCGCTAACGGCTCTCGAGATCGATATTACTCCGATCGTGGCGGCGATTGGTGCGACAGGTCTGGTCGTCGGTTTGGCATTGCAAGGCACGCTGAGCAACTTTGCCAGCGGCTTGATGATTCTGATCAATCGTCCGTTTGACGTTGGCAACGTGGTGACAGCCGGCGGAGTGACCGGGGTGATTCATCAGATGAACCTCGTTTCGACTACCTTCAAAACGTTCGACAACCAGACGATCCACGTGCCCAACAACTCGATCTGGAACAACGTGATCACGAACATCACGGCGAATCATACCCGCCGCGTCGATATGGAATTCGGAATTGGTTACGATGACGACTTCGAGCAGGCAGAACAAATTATTCTCGATGTGGTGAACGCCCACGAGAAGGTGCTCAAGAAGCCAGAGCCGCAGGTCATCACGCACGACCTGGGCGAATCGTCTGTGAATATCGTCTGCCGACCATGGGCACGTACCGAGGACTGGTGGCAGGTTAAAACCGAGGTCATCCGCGAAGTGAAACGCCGCTTTGACGAGGCAGGCATTTCGATTCCATTCCCTCAACAGGATGTGCACTTCCACACCAAGATCATGCCTCCGGTCGACCAGGGTTAATCGCGGCGGCCTTACGAGAAGGCGTCGGAAAGCAGGAAGGGATATCAGGCAATGCCGGCAGACTTGGCGATCGTACTTGGGTTGTTGGTGACCTGCATTGTCTTGTTCATCCTGGATTGGCCCCGGATGGATATCGTGGCCCTGGGGGCAATGGTAGCGATGCCTGTGCTGGGGATCATTACCCCGCACGAGGCGTTCGCAGGCTTCTCAGACCCGAACGTCGTCCTGATCGCCGCGTTATTCATCATCGGCGAAGGCATTACCCGGACTGGCATCGCCCTGCAAGTCGGACGCTGGCTGGCGAGAAAAGCGGGCAACAGCGAAGCCCGCCTGATCGTCTTGCTAATGCTCAGCGTGGGGCTGCTTGGTAGCGTGATGAGTTCCACCGGGATCGTGGCGATCTTCATCCCGGTCGTGCTGAACGTAACGTCGCGGATGAAGATTCACCCAGGCCGCCTGATGATGCCGCTGAGCATCGCCGGCCTGATCAGTGGCATGATGACGCTGGTTGCCACGCCGCCGAATATGATCGTCGATAGTGCCCTCGAATCGGAAGGTGCGGAAGGCTTCGGCTTCTTTTCATTCACGCCGATGGGGCTCTCGATTCTGATCGCCGGCACGCTGTATATGTTGGTGGCAAAAAACTGGCTCGCCAACGGAACAACGGTGGCCGGAGCGAACAATCGTCGGCGGACCTTCGCTTCGTTTATCGAAGAGTATCGTCTCGAACAGCGAGCCTTCCGCTTGCAGGTCCCCTACTCTTCCGACCTGGTGGGACGAACGCTGGGGGAACTTGATCTCCGCCAACGTAACGGCGTGAATCTGATTGGTATCGAGCGGATGGGACGTGGCCAGCCGCGACTGTTGAATCCAATTTCGCAAACGGAAGTTCGGCCCGGCGATATCTTGCTTGTCGACCTGGTCACCCCAGAAAACGACCTGCAGAAGTTCGTCGAAGAGCTAGGGCTATCGGTCTTGCCGTTGGAAGGATCGTACTTCAGCCAGCACTCGCAGAATGTTGGCATGGCGGAAGTGGCGGTCTTGCCGGAATCGGCGATGGTGGGCAAATCGCTGGTCGATCGAAAGTTCCGTACCGAGCATGGCTTGAGCGTGATTGGCCTCCGACGAGGCGGTGAAGCAATCAGTGGCAATGTGGCGGAAGAGAAACTGCGAACCGGCGACATCTTGCTGGTGATCGGGCCGTGGAAGCAGATCGATTCGTTGCGATCGCAAAAGCGAGACTTCCTGGTGTTGTCGTTGCCGGTGGAAATGGACGACGTAGCGCCCGCCATCAGTCAGGCTCCCTGGGCGTTGGCCAGTGTTGCAGTGATGATCGTGTTGATGGTCAGCGGCTGGGTGCCCAACGCGCTGGCGGCATTGATCGCTTGTTTTCTTTTAGGTGCGTCGCGCTGCGTCGATATCGAGACCGCTTACAAATCGATCCGTTGGCAAAGCATCTTTTTAATTGTTGGCATGATGCCCTTTGCTATTGCGCTCGAGAAGACGCATGGCATCGAAATGGCGGTTTCGTTTTTGATGCGAGTGCTCGACGGAGCCGAAGTACACGTACTGATCGCCGTGCTGTTTGTGTTGACGACTGGTTTCAGCCTGGTGATCTCGAACACGGCGACCGCGATCTTGATGGCCCCGATCGCAATGAGCATGGCGAAGCAGTTGGATGTTTCGCCTTACCCGTTCGTGATGACCGTGGCGATCGCGGCTTCGGCGGCGTTCATGACACCGGTCGCTTCGCCGGTGAACACCTTGGTGATGGGACCTGGGCAGTATCGCTTCGGCGACTACATGAAGATTGGGCTCCCGTTCACATTGATTGTGATGGGGATGTGCGTTGTGCTCATCCCTTGGTGGTACGCCTAGCAGGTTTGGCTTAAACCTGGTTGGCAAACCACCACATTGTTCCGCCGGAATCTCGCACTCCCCCACGCAGATCGTCATCTTCACTGCGCTGAACTGGTTCCATGATCGCTTCTGCCCCAGCTTCGATCGCCTTGCGATAGGTCTCGATCGCATCAGGAACATAAATATGAATGTTGGCTGGCATCGGTGGCCATTGTTCGTTCCCTTCGGCCAGCATCAAGACGGTATCGTCGATGCGAACTTCCGCATGCATCACGCGGCCGTCCGGGCCATCGAATTGCCGCAGCACTTCTGCATCGAGCACTTCTTTCAGGAAGGCGATCGTCTGCGCGGCACTGGGCACCAGCAGATATGCGGACAGCGAGTTATAACCTTCTGGCTTGAATGGTTTGGGCATGGTGGCTCCGGCTGGGCAGGCTGGTGAAAGGGATGAATTTCGCAGTTTATCGCATCGAATGTCCGGGGAGGAATCGAACTCGCCTGATGTTTGTCCGAATTTTTTTGGGGGAGCCTGTCGATTCGCGTGTTGCTGGCACGACTAAGGGGTGAAGTTAAAATGCTTTCACCAACTTATAGACCTCAACAGAAGGTACCGAATCATGCGAGTAATGGTTATCGTCAAAGCGACCAAGGAATCGGAAACCGGCGTTCTCCCTTCCACGGAATTACTGGAAGCGATGGGCAAGTTTAATGAAGAGTTGGTTGCCGCTGGCGTCATGCTTTCTGGCGATGGCCTGAAGCCAAGTTCGGCTGGTGCTCGCGTGACGTTCTCTGGCGACGAACGAATCGTCACCGATGGTCCTTTCGCGGAAACGAAAGAACTGGTCGCCGGTTATTGGGTCTGGAAGGTTGACTCGATGGCCGACGCGATTGCGTGGGTCAAGAAGTGCCCTCCTCCGATGGAAGGCGAATCGGTGATCGAGATCCGTCCGTTTTATGAATTGGAAGACTTCGCCGAAATCGATCCGACCGGCGAGTTGCTGGAAAACGAACGAAAGATGCGCGAAGAACTGGAAGGCAAGTAAGCAGGTATTTACTCAGGTTTCGGAGCGGAGCTGTCACGCAAAATGGCAGCTCCGGCCGCCGTGTCGTAACAGTCGTCCAGAAGCATCAGCTTGCCTCGCTTGAACATCAGCAGGTGCGATACCCGGATGGGCGTCTCCATTGGACGACCGATCGGATGAATCCACGAGTCGCCCCAGATGATCGCATTGGGACCCTGGCAAAAGTACTGGAAGTGTTTGGTATGGTCGTGCCCTTTCGGGACTTCCAGAATCGAGAAGAAGATCTGAAACATGCGGTCCGTCGCGTCGATTCCCACATGTTCACCCGCGAATGGGATCTCTTCCGGATTGCCTGCCACTCGAAATACGCAGTCCTCAGCGAGGAAGTCACGAATGTGACTGACAGTGTCTTTCTGGTAGGTGTACACCGCGTGGATAAATCGCTGTGCCAGGGCTACTGGGTCGCATGCCAGATCTTCCCAATAAATCTGCTGCTCTTCTTCTTCACTGAAGGCATCCGCCAGGTCGACGATCGTCTCAAGAGCGATCGGTGAACCTGCCTCTGCCTTGCTGATCAGACGCTCGCTGTAGCCTGCTCGCTTCGCCAGATCGGATTGGGTCCAACCGTTGCGGAGGCGTAGCTGTCGCAGGAAGTCGCGATTACATGCATATGTGCGATTCATTTTCTGCGTATTGTGACACTCACGTTGTGGGGATTCGCGTCGGATTTGCAACTGGCAGAGTCGTCTCCGACGATCTATCAGCCACCATATTCAGAGATACAAAAAGAACCATTCTGCTAGTAGGGGGACATAAACTGTTACCTCGCAACTAGATATAAACTTCAATCGATCTGCGGTTGCGAACTTCGTTTCTTTGCCAAGCTCGTTCATGCCGTGGGGCAACCAGAGCACTTCTCGGTTGAGGCAACTTGGTCGCTCACAATGTGTCTTTCGTTGCCATCAACAACACCTTGAGGGGGAATCCTTAAACGCGCATTTGCGATTTGAAATGCCAGACGTTTTGCGGATGTTTTCCTCCGGCTCTTATGCTTACGCGTCAAATCGGAAATGGGTGGACAGTAACGAGGCACAATTTTGAGCGGAAAATTTGTTCGCAAATTTTTCTGAAATTGACCATGGTTTCATGCCACCTTGCCGATGGGCGTTCTGGTAGCGTTCCTGGTACCCCGCCAAGGCTGCGGTAGGCTTGTATCAGGGGAAACGAGCTGGCAGGGCAAACGTGACAAACTTTGTCGGTTTGCTGCATGCCATCTCCAAGGACTTCCCCGGCGTGCCTCTTCACACGCCGGGGAAGATTTTTTTCTGGCCTGGCCAAAGGGTGATTTCAGAAAAAGATCGATTTCGCCTCGAACGCGTCAGGCGATTCGTACCAATTACAGAGTCCCGCGTACGCTGTCTTCGCATGCGTCGCTGTCAAGAATGACTCTGCCAAAAGGCAGGGCAATTGCAGACATGCCCTGACTTATCCGATCGAAGAGCAGGCGGAAGCTTTACTTGCTGCCGACACTCATTTGCAGCTTCTCCATCACCTCGTCGAGGTTGAAGCTGGCGGCTTTCTGACGCTGCGGGAATTCCTCGAACGTTGCCAGGAACTTACCCACATAGTCTTGCGCCGGAACGAGCAGGAACGAGCGTTCCAGGACCCAGTCGTAGTAGGTGTTCGACGTGATGTCGGCACGTTCATAGGGGTCGATTCGCAGGTTGAAGATCTTCGGCACTCGCAGCGTGACAAAAGGTTCCGACCACACCTTGAACGTCCCTAGTGCACGTTGTTCCATGAAGACCAGCTTCCAATTGTCGTACCGGACGCCGGTTACCTGTTGGTCATCGTTGCAATAGATGAACGACTTACGTGGACTCTCTTCGGTTTCACCGGTGAGATAGGGAACGAGGTTGTAGCCATCGAGGTGCACTTTGTAGGTCATGTCGCCATACTTGGCCCCTTCCATCAGCTTCTCTTTCACGTCTGGCGCTCCGGCCATGGCCAGCAGCGTTGGGAACCAGTCGTGGTGACCGATGATCTCGTTTGAGACCGAGCCTGGCTTGATCTTGCCGGGCCAGCGGACCATGCAAGGCACGCGGTAAGCCCCTTCCCAGTTCGAGTTCTTCTCGTTGCGGAACGGCGTCATCGCGGCATCGGGCCAGCTGTTCATGTGCGGCCCATTGTCGGTGCTGTACATCACGAACGTGTTGTCGGCGATGCCGGCGTCTTCGATAGCCTGAAGAATCGTCCCCACGTTCTTATCGTGGTCGATCATTGTGTCGTGGTAATTGCTTTGCCATTCGCCGGCCTGACCGACACTTTCTGGCTTGGTGTGAGTCCGGAAGTGCATATGCGTGAAGTTGGTCCATAGGAAGAACGGCTTGCCTTCGGCAGCTAGACGCTTAATGTATTCGGCCGAACGAGCCGCAATGTCGTCGTCGATCGTTTCCATTCGCTTGCGCGTCAGCGGACCGGTGTCTTTGATTGTTTGCTTGCCAACCCGGCCAAATCGTGGATCGACCGTTGGATCGTCGACGTCGGTCGCCTTGCAGTCGAGAACACCACGCGGACCAAACTTCGCACGGAACGCAGGGTCTTTGGGATAGTCAGGATGCTCTGGCTCTTCTTCAGCGTTCAAGTGGTACAAGTTGCCGTAGAACTCGTCGAACCCATGCACCGTCGGCAGGAACTCGTTGCGATCTCCCAGGTGATTCTTGCCGATCTGCGCGGTCGCATAGCCATAGTGCTTTAGCAGCGTCGCGATCGTGGGGTCTTCTTTCTGCAGGCCCAACGTTGCCCCTGGCAGACCGACTTTGGTCATCCCAGTGCGCAAGCCATGCTGACCGGTGATTAACGAAGCCCTACCAGCCGTGCAGCTTTGCTCAGCATAGTAGTCGGTGAAGATCATGCCTTCTTTAGCGATCCGATCGATGTTGGGCGTCTTGTAGCCCATCAGGCCCATCGAATAGGCACTGACATTTGACTGCCCTATATCATCGCCCCAAATCAAAACGATGTTGGGGCGTGTGGCGTCTTCCGCAGATGCTTGCAGGGCAAAAACGCCGGTGGAAAGTGTGACTACGGCAATCGCCACAACGGCATGCCGGACGAATCGTAACCATCTCATGACTGTCTCCCAATTCAAGATCCTGGCGCGAAGTCGCAGGGAACGAGCGTACCCCTTTTAGATGAGCCTCAACACGAATTAGAAGGGAGCCCGATTTGGGTTTCTACGCAAATTTCGTAAAAGGCGCGGTTTTTCGCTAATTTCTAACATGGGAGATGGATTGCCTGTTTCAAGAACGAGCTTGAGTCAGGGATTTGTCGAGGAAAGACGAAAATCACAAATCCAGCTTGCTGCCTGGCAAGAAGATCGCGATGCCTAGCGAGAATCGCGTGATATTTTTTGCGTTGAAGATTGGCAACGATTAGATCGTACGAGCGAACAAGCTCGATCAAGTATGAACCGGATCAACCGGATCGACGCATCTGGGCGTATCCAGTGGTCGTTAGCGAGAAGGCACCGTTGAATCGTTCTCTGATTAAGAACCGTTTGGCGACCAGGCTATTGAGGGCGGGCGTCTTCGTATCAAGATCGATGCCATTGAAGCAAAGCATCTCGCCTGGCTCCATGTAGAACTTTCAGAACGTTCGCAGCACAGATTTTTCTCGATCGGACAGCATGATCAGGGCCTCGAAGGTGAGTGACGGAATTCGACATAGAGGCTGATTCCCTTCAGTCTTCGTTCCCACCTTCAGCCATGAAGGCGACTATTTCTCAGGCGTCCGGTTGTAATTTGCGGTCTTGCCGCTTCTTTCGCTTTTCTTCTGCTTTGCGTTTCTTCTCGACTTCTCTACGGCGTTTTTCGACGGTGTTTTGGTTTTTAGCCACAGCGCTCCGATGGCAAGAAAAGATAGGGCGCGCACGCGAGTGAATCACTTGCGTGCGACACCTATTGATAATTATCAGAGTTCCCGTTTACGGGAAGTCAGACGAGCGATTAATAGCGGCGGCCGCCACCACCACCGCCACCACCGTAGCCTCGGCCACCGCCACCACCGCCACCACCGTGGCTGCGATTTTCGCGAGGCTTAGCTTCGTTGACGGTCAGATTACGACCGTTCTGCATCGATTCGTGGAGGCCATCGATCGCGGCTTGTGCTTCAGCATCGCTGCCCATTTCGACGAAACCAAAACCTTTGCTACGGCCGGTGTCGCGGTCGATAACGACCATCGCTTCTTGCACAGAACCGTAATTACCGAACATACGTTCGAGGTCCGAGCTGGTGGTTTCGTACGAAAGGTTACCGCAATAGAGTTTCTTACCCAACATTCATCTCCTGGGTTGAGGACATCAGGGACTGGCAATAGCCGCGCCCGAAAGAAAAAAGAAGGTAGTCGACATATCGACTTACCAGGTGGGACGGGCGAAAGAGCGTCGGGGACCAACCCTTAGAGAAGGGGTGAAAGCTTTTGTCACGATCGACTGACCAACCACCAGCAATCTACACCTTCCCCCGCAGACTAGATAGGGCAAATCGTGCATTTAATCGAGATAAGCACAAAGTAGTTCATGAAACGCCATTAGAATCAGCGTTAATTCGTGCTGCGTCTCCATGCTGCTTTTTTCCTTCGATCGATGCCTTGGCACTCTGGTCGAGTTGGTCCATCGCTTCCTGAATCTTGGCTACAAACGGCGTTAGCTCCGACTTCTTCAGGCCAGATGGCACAGCAATCGGCTCCCCTGCCATGATGACGATGCTCGAGAACGGCTTGGGGACCAACAGGGAAGACCAGGTTCCCTTCCAACGCCAGCAATTTGAACACGCGACGCCTGTGGGAACGATCTCGCGCCCAGTCCGAGATGCCAGGAACACGATACCTGAACTCATCGTTCGATTCGGTCCGCGTGGGCCATCCGGGGTAATCACCAGGTGACGGCCCGCCAGGGTTTCGACCAACTCGCGAATGGCAACCATGCTGATGCGTCGCGTCGACCCGCGCACGGTTCGGATCTGCCGGCTTCGCAGCACATTGGCTACGAACGAGCCATCGCGATGCAAGCTGGTCAGCGCGGTTGTAAAGCGATGGCGACCACCGAAGACCGGCAACACCATCGAGTCGTGCCAGACGGCGTACAAGAATCGGTCGGGGCAATCGAGTTGATAAGGACTGGTGCCTGGCGATTCCGTGAGGATGGTGATCTTCAGCGTCCGAAACAGCAACCAGAGCATCGCGGCAAAGAGATATGCCGCCACCAGATTCAAAAGGGCCAAGATGAACTTCAGAAGAATGCTCGCGATCGAAACAAGAGGCAGTGGTTACTGAGAAACACGTAGCTGAAACGGTACGTCTCTTAACACCAAGCCGCAAGGTTGGTTGCCACATTCCACGGAACAAGTCCGAAGAATTTACTCAGATGCCAGCAAGTCATCACGCTACGGAAAGGCTCCGCCCGCCTCTACCCATCGAAGCCAAGTGCCCCCGGGAGGAATCGAACCTCCGACCTGCGGTTTAGGAAATCTGCTCTCTAGTTCAGAAAGGCTTGTTTTTAAGGGGTTTTCGTGGCACAGTGGATGCACAAATAGCGTTTTGTATCCAGTTTTTGTGTATCGACGGGTGACTACATAAGGCATGGATAGAGCGCCCGTCTACAAGCCAAAGAAGATCAAAACACCAAAGCCTTGGTGGTCTTATCTGTACAACAAGCCTTGAAGAGCATCTGTCAACTCTTTCAGTGTTTGTGGGTCAATCTTCATGCCTGTATTTAGTTAAGGTATGACCCTTTTGGAAAGTTAAAGAAAGCACTAAGTGGTTGCTCCAGCCCCCCTGTTAACGCTAAAATCCGCCCTAAAAGGTCCACGTTCTCCATTTGCCCCTGTTCGCCAACTCTCAAGGGGTCTGATGAGTCCTACAAACAACAACACTAAGCAGCTAGAGCTATTCATGGGCAGCGATACCCCAAATGACGACGTGGTAGAAACTCAAGTTAACGCCCCTGAAAGTGCGCCTAAGAAAAAGGCAGCGACAGCCCCAAAAAAGAAGACGGTCAAAAAGGCTGCGACGAAGAAAGCCGCTAAGAAATCAGCGACGAAGAAAGCAGCTAAGAAGTCAGCGCCGAAGAAGGCCACTCGAAAAGATGACAAAGGAGAAGGAACGAAGAAACGAAAAGCACGGCTCTTCCCGGCAGTAGCGTTTGAGCAAGCCAAGAAGCTGGGGGAGGCTATCGTTAAATTTGCCCCCGGTGAAGTAAAAGTGCGGCGTTTAACAATCCTTGACAAACTTGACCTGACTGAAACATCAAAGCACGCTCAAAACCTAATTACGAACTCTGGTCAGTACGGTATCACAAGGGGCGGATATACCGCTGAATGGCTCAACTTGACCAATGAGGGACAGGCTGCATGTAGCCCAGACGAGCCAAAGAGTGAAAGAGTAAGGGCGGCATTCACATTGGCCATCGAGGGAATTGCTCCCTTTAAGACTCTCTATGATGAATATGCAGGAAAGAGGCTTCCTGCCCATGAATTCATATTTGACTTCTTAGACACATCTACAGACTTCGAGCTTGAAGAAGATAAGTCCGAGTGTGTTGACTTGTTTATCACTAATGTCAAAGACTTGGGATTGCTGCGCACAATTGGTGGTGCGGGAACGTTAATTACTTTAGACCACCTACTTGATGAATACGTTAAGGATGATGGTGGCGAAAGTCCTCTAATGCTAGACCCGTCAACTCCTCCGGCAAGATTGCCAGCGACCCCTAAGGGAAATGGGGCAGTTGATTGGGAAACAGCTTGTTTTTACGTCACCCCAATTGGCAAGCCCGGCTCGGTCGAACGAAAGCATAGCGATCTCTTCAAGACCTCAATCGTTGAGCCAGCAGTTAAGGAACTTGGTCTAAAAGTTTATCGAGCAGACGAAGTTGAAACCGCAGGGATGATTACATCAAGCATCATTGAATTCCTGCGACGGAGCAAGCTAGTGATTGCTGACCTCTCCATGCGTAACCCCAATGTCTACTATGAAATTGCATTGCGTCATGCCTGCCGACTCCCGATTGTTCAGATACGACGGGAAGGCGAAGAAATCCCGTTCGACATTAACCAACTCAATACAATCACGATTGATAACACAGACCTCTACACATTCGTTCCCCAGATTGAAACCTTTCAGTCACAGGTCACGACTCTTGCTAGAGCCGCTCTTCAAGACCCCAGTGGTGTGAGTAACCCAGTGACGACGTTCTACCCTCAATTTTTTGATTAGGGGAACAGGTGGAATAGTGGCTTCAGCCACTCAAGGTGGGCCATTAAGAAAGCCAAGGTGAATTCTCGCCTTGGCTTCTTGTCTAAGCAGAGTGGATAAAAATCTTTTGTGTATCCAATTGCGTATCCAAAAGTGCCTTATCGTAAGTTGTTTACATATAATGATTTAGAAGTGCCCCCGGGAGGAATCGAACCTCCGACCTGCGGTTTAGGAAACCGTCGCTCTATCCCCTGAGCTACGAGGGCAAATCGTTGAATGGTCTTGTTTTAGGTCATCTGTGGGGGCATTGGAAGGGGCGGAGTCGTTGTTTGTGGGGACGGGCTCTGATGTCGCCATGTTCGCGGCCGAAAAGTCGCTTTCATGAAAAAAGCCCCGGCGGGTTGGCCGGGGCTTAAGGGGGTTCTAAGTGCGGTGAACTTTACCGCTGCTTGGGGATCTCGATGTCGTGGGTGGCGTTCTGTTTGGGCAGATCGACCTCCAGTTCCATCGGGCTGAACAGTGGCTTGCCGAGCAGGTCCATGCCCCCTTCTCCGCTGGCGATCGGGACGCCATCGTAGGCCTGGACCAGCAGGACATAGGGACCGCCGGTGGTCCCTTTGCCGGCGAACGTTTCGTACTGGCCATCTTTAATTTCGGCCGTGACGCCTGGGCCTTGGTTCGACTTCTTCGAGTCAGGCGAAAACGTGATGCTGCCGCGAGGGATCGGCTTGCCATCGTAGGTGATCTTGCCGGAAACGGAATAGACTCCGGAAGAGGTGCTCTGTCCGCAGCCAATGGTCGCGCCTAGCAACAGGATCACGCCGATCGAAACAGTTTGAGAGGTGGAGCGAAACTTCATGGGGGCAACCTTTCAGCGAAAACCCGGTCGCCGCGCTCGACCGGGAAACAGGGAACGTGACTAGTTACTCAACGAAACCACGTTGCCGTCGTCGCGAATGGCCAGGTTCTGATAAATCGTCAGGTCCATCGTTTCGCTGAGGAAATGAACCGAGCCGTCCCCCAGCAGGAACAAGCATCCGCCTGGATGAAAGCTGCCGAACGTGCGCTGATGCAAACCTTGACCTAGCCCGCCAGGCACGCTGTAGGAACCGCCGGCGCTGTCGAAGGTTGTGTCGTAGCGATCGCCGTGGCAATCACCACCGCAGGCATTGATGGCCAACTGGGCTGCTGACAGTACCCCGGTGACCGAGGATCCACCACCGCGATTAGTCGAAGCCCAGCCGAGCCAATGCGTGTCGCTACGACCGCCATCAAGCAATTGGTAGCGTGTTTCCCCCACCAGGAACGTGTTGGACGAACCATCGGTGATGCTGGCGAAATTCGTTTTCGAGTTCTGGAACAAGATGCCGTTGATATAGAAGCGACGACCGACGTTGCTCGACTGGCAATTACCCAGGCCGCTGGCACCACCCCCCATCACGCCGTAATAGTTCGAGTGATTCTTGTCGACCGCACTGCCAGGGTAGGAAGGGCATTGAAATGCTTCGACGTTGGTCTTCCAGACGTCGCGGTTGTTGCCGCTGGTCGGGCCTTCTGCATTCGAGCAAACGAAGTCCGAGTTCAAATCGACGCGATCGTACAAATTGCCCAGTTCCAGGAATGGCAAAATCGAAACGGTCCAGGGACGACGCCGCGAGATGTTTGTGTTGCATGCGGTCGTTTCGCCGTCACCCATCAGGGCCCCTGCCGGGAACTGGCCGTAGGTGTCGTGGTGGTTATGAAGCGCCAGTCCGAGTTGCTTCAGCTTGTTGTTGCATTCGATACGCCGAGCCGCCTCGCGCGCTTGTTGCACGGCAGGCAATAACAACGCAATCAAGACGCCAATGATGGCGATGACCACCAGCAGTTCCACTAACGTAAACCCGGAACGTCGAAACGTAGGAAGAGACATAAACATAGGGTCGCTCGCAAAGATGACGGATGATGAAAAGGAATCGCCATGGACTGCCCCAAGGAGGCGTCCGAATCGCGAAAATCGACGAGATCAGGAAGAGTGCAAAATAGATAAGACTTCATCGATTTCATGCAACGCGCAAGAGGTTAGTGCGGCGCCGCAAAAAAACCAAGTGAATATAAAAATTATAGCGGCAATGATTCAAGATAAAAAAGAGGGAAACCTGGGAAAGTTGATTTGAGTGCGGCGACCCGAATGGCAGAGGGCCTGGAACTGAGCTCTTTGAAGCCAGATTTCTGCCATATTGCCGACGATCTCCGCTTCGTTGAAATGAAAGCCAGGGCATGGAAAATACCCGTCTGCAGTGCGGCTTTCCGCAGCAGGTGGGGGACTTTGATGAAAAAAGGCAACATCGCCGACTGGGTGCTTTCGGCACCATTGTTTTGGGCTATATCCCTATGCCCCACCTCGAACGCCCAGCAGCGACCCGCTTGCCAGGCGCCTTCCTTGCCTACCTGAATCCGAATGAGGAGGAGGCTATGTCCTCGGTTCCTACCTACCGTCTGACGATGATGGCGATCTCGGCATTTGTCCTGCTATGGGCAGTGCTGATGCCTGCTTCCGGTGCCGAAGTTGAATGCGAGTACCCTGCCCTAGCCCGCGTGCGGATTGTCGCTCAGCATCCTGATAGAGTTCAGGTCGCGGCCAAGACATTGCCTGAGAACAGATTGCCTGCGGCAAGCCAGACTGCGGACGATCCGCAGCCAGAGCAGTCGGAGGAAGAAGAATCAACTCTCTCGGTTTCCGTTACGGAAGAACCCAAAACGGAGCCCCCAAAGGAAGCCGCCGTCGAACCTGTCCCTGCGAACGAACCTGCAACGCAGGCGACCCCGCAGGAAAAGCCGGTTGTCGCTCCTGCCGTCGACGCGAAGGTTTCTCAGCCATTGGTAAAAGAAACGCCCGGTCGGCCTTTGACACCTTCCGACGTCTATGCTGGGCTCGAACTGATTCAGCGTAAATTGGACGTGTTGTCGACGAAGATGGAACTCAACCGCGACGACTTGATTGAAATCAAAGCCCGCGAACAGCAAGTTAAGCCGATGCATATCTATCAATTGCATCTGACCTGCCTCGACCAGCTTCGTACGTTTGAACGCCAGCAGGGTGTCGTGGCCGTCCCACTGATCATCGCCAGCCCGGTCGATTACAAGCCGGGCGACGTTTATCAGTTGACTTCGCTGCTGGCCAACCGCCTCGATCAATTTGCAGCGGAAAAAGGTTATGGGCCACTCCCAAGCGACCTGCGGCCAGTGGATGGGAAAACGCCGACCGACGTTTACGAGATGATCGTGCCGGTCTTCTGTCGGCTCTTGGCCCTGAACAAGATTCAAAAGCTCACGCCGAACGACGTCTACGCTCAGATCATTCGTGCTCGCATCGATGCCCAGGCAATCGTATCGCATATGGCACAGCAGCACAGCAATTCCTTCACGGAGCAGCGTCACTTACAGGCACGTGCCTTCGGCTTAAGTGGTGACGGCAATCACTTGCAACTCGACAACTCGGCAATTCGGACTCCGCAAGATGCGTTCGATGCCTGTTTGAACGCTCGGGCCACGGTCAATCAAATCTGGAAGTCTCAAGGGCGGACAGGCATGCCTCTGCCGAAGCGTGCCGCTGGCGAGAAGATTATTCCGGCCGACGTTTTCCTGCAGACGCAGATCTTGATCGCAGAGCTGAACCTGCTGAAGTACACCACCGGCACGACGGCTCCGACCCCGCCAACCAACGTTTTCTCCGGGAAAACTCCGGCGAAAGTTTATAACGAAGCCTGCTGGGCCAGCTACATTCTCGAGGCACTTACGACCGAAGTGAGTGCCCCGTCGCAGCAAGCCAGTCGCGCGATTCGCCCCCGTTCCTAACGCTTGAATCACGGCTCAACGAAGGTGGATTGAGATATGTCTAGCAAATCGATGCGAATCGGAATCACGCAGAAGATCATCCTGGCAAATGTGGTCTTTCTGGTGGCCCTGGCAGCGACAACGTTGTTCCTGGTGTCGCGGTTGAATGGCTCGCACCAGGCCCTGGCGATGCAAAAGGAGGCTCTCCATCGACAACAACAGGTCGATCAGGTCTTCTCGAAATTTGCTCAGCTTCGGTACTGGCTCGGCGAGTTTTCCCGCAATTGGGAGGATCGCGCGCTGCAGAAGTCTGAAGTGGCGGCTGGCGAATTGAATCAGCTGTTGACTAGGCTCGATCAGGAACTGGCTCCCGGGGAAATTTCCCTTTCGCAACGCGTTCACGAATTTCAATCGGCAATGATCAAGTCGGTCGAGTTTCAGGTTGCCGGCGATCGCTTGCAGGCCAACCAGGTTGCATACACGGCCGCTGCACAAAGTCAGGCAATTGAAACCCAGTTAGATGCTGCCATGCTCGCTTCTCAGCAGCAAGCGGAAGCTTCGGCCGCTGCGGTTGCTGCGGTAAATAGCAGCGTCCACTGGGGGCTGATTTTGTCGATGGTCGGGGTCTTCACCTTATCGATGCTTTCCAGTTGGCTGACCGGCAAGTGGATCGGAAGTCGTGTCCGCCGCATGGCTCGCCAGCTGAGCCAAATCGAAGGCAACTTGACCCGCCGAATTGAGGTCGATGGCAACGACGAAATCTGTGATCTGGCAGACCGCATGAACCTGTTTTTGGGAGACATGCAGCAGTTGATCCTTGGGGTGCAAAAACAAGCCAATACGGTCAATGGTTCTGCCACGACGCTGTTAAGCACCGCCACTGGATTGACGCAGTGTGCCAACGAAACGAATCAAGTCTCGAAGAGTACTTCGAGCACCGCCGAAGAACTTTCGGCGAGCATGAATTCAATTCGCAACTCTTCCGAAACGGTTGCCCAATCGGTGGAGCAAGTGGCCCAATCGATCCGGAATCTGTCGACCAGTTTCGACGACGTCGCCGTGAATGCTGCCAATGCACTGCGTGTCGTCGATGGTGCCAACCAGTTGGCACTCGACAGCGGCAAAACGATTGACGAACTGGGGAAAGGCGCCGAGGTGATCGGCAAGATCGTGAATCTGATTCGCGAGATCGCCGATCAGACAAACCTATTGGCACTGAACGCGACCATCGAGGCGGCTCGCGCAGGCGAAGCAGGTAAGGGCTTTGTGGTCGTGGCAAGCGAAATCAAGGAACTCGCCAGCCAGGTTACCGCCGCCACCGTCGAGATCTCGAACAATGCGACCGGTATCCGCACTTCCAGCCAGAAGGCAGTGCAAGAGATCGTCCGGATTCAAGAGGTGTTCTCGGAAGTGAAGTCGGTCTCGGTTTCGATTTCCGCCGCGGTCGATCAGCAGAAGGAAACGATTGCCACAATCGATTCGGACGTGACTCGTTCTTCGGCGATGACGCACGAGATGGCTTCGGTTGCACGCGATACGATCGCTGCCGTCGACGACCTGGCACGCAACATCGTCGCCACCGAGAACGCCGCTAAGCGAACCGCAGACGGCGCCCTCGATACCCAAGCCTGCGGAGATTCGCTGGTGCTGACTGCTCAAGAGCTTCTGTCGAACGTGGGAAAGTTCCAAGTGAGCGAAACGCCAAAAGGTGTTGCCGCCAAAGTCATGTCACCGAAAAAGAGCTTTCAGACCGCCCAACAGCCTTGTCTGGTCTAAGCAGCCGAAGGCATCTTCAAGCAATTTCAACGAAAGAGCCGGCACGGAATGGTGGCCGGCTCTTGCTATTGATGGGCAAAGAAGTCGACCTTCAGGCGGCAGGCAGGTGAAGGCCCCGAGAAGTGCCGACTGAACCTCGCATTCGGCGCAAAAGAAAAGCCATCAACAACTTACGTTGACGGCTTTTGCTTAGAGCGGAGGGCACGAGATACGTAGTGCAATTCGCTTGTATCTCTTTTCGCAACAAACTCTTACATCGCAAATCGCTGATTCTATGGCAGATTTCGGCTCGCGGTTTGCGCCGGGTTTTCCCGGTACTTTCGTGTTTCCGAGCATTGGCGAAAGTACAAATCTAGTACAAATCGCCACTGCCCAACTCGGCGGCAAGCTTGGCCGAATGGAGGTGAACTAATGCGCCTCCGAACTCCACTTGAAGCTCCGAACGGAAGGATTCTAAAAGTAGGGGAATACGCGCGTTACAGCACGGAGGAACAGAATCCGCGAAGCATACCAGATCAGTTCGCGTACTCTGAAAAAGTGCTCTCGGAAAATAACGCACCTGACTACGAAAAAACACAGTTGTCAGATGCGGAATTGTCGGGAGAACTCGTCTCGCGTCCAGGAATTGATCGGCTCCGGCGAGGCATTGCTAGGCGAGAATGGGATTTGATCATTGTCGAAGATTCCAGTCGACTCTACCGACATGAGACTGAGTGTATGGTTCTGGTCGAAGAGGCGGTCGATGAAGGTATTCGAGTGATCTGCATCAATGACTTCGTTGATACTGCGGAGCCGGACTGGCGGGAGCGGTTGCATGACGCCGCGCGGCACCATGCTCAGACGAATAAATATACTTCCCATAGGATTAAGAGAACGCATGAGGCACTTTGGAATTTGCAGGCCGGGCTCGGCAAGTGCCGTCAGGGGTACTCTCGCCGTGCGTCTTATCCTGCGACCGATAGAGAACCGGAACGCGGACCGTTTTTTGACAGCGTGAATCCTACCGAAGCTGCAATGATCAAGACCGCATACGAAATGGTTGCCGCTGGCGATGACCTTGCTTTGGTTGCCGACTGGCTATCAAAACAAGGCCTCCGAAAATGTTCGGGTGCAAAGTATTCAGATTACTCCGTCAAGAACGTAATTGACTTGATTCGTCGGACGATTCATCGTGCATTCGATACTTATCGGAATAAAGTTTCGGAAAAGAAGTTGCGAACTGGTAAGTCTCGGCAACGTCACCGACCAGAGAAGGTGCTTACGCGAGAGATGCCTCACCTAAGGGTCGTCTCGGATTCTCTTTGGTACGCTGCGAATCGAATGATCGACAGCCGACGGCGAAAAACGAATGTGCCCTCAGGTGATGATCATCCCTTGGCCAATATTCCCAGAGATAGTCGATTTCCACTGACCAAACTTTTCGTTTGTGACATTTGTGGAAATAAGATGTGGTCGGACGGTCGAAATGAAGGTGGATATCGCTGCGGTGGCGTTCGTTCCGAGTGCTGCTGGAACAAGGCGACAGCGCTGAGAGATTGCGTTCACAAGAAGATAAGTGAGGTGGTTGTACGCGAATTGCTCTCTCTCGATTCAACATTGGACATTCTTGTTGAACGAATAAATTCTGTCTTGCGAAGTGAAAGGGACTACGAAAGGCAAAGCCTGAAGCTTCGCAACCAGGTACAAAAACTTACTGAGGAGTGTGAACGACTCGGTGAAGCGGTAGCGAAGGGGAAACGCGATGACCCCTTGGAAACATTGCTAAATCTCCTGGTAAAGAAGGAGCAATGAAGTGGACCCCAATTTTCGGACCACGGGTTAAGGTGGATTTCTTTGGCTCGTGGATGAGGGTATCGTGGCGTCATCAGGAGGTTTCAGATGGCGCGGAAGCGGCGGCGGTTTGATGCGGCGTTTAAGGCCAAGGTGGC
>NZ_JBFEFG010000235.1 GCF_040718835.1 Bremerella sp. JC817
GGCAACAACCGATCTGGCGTTGTTCGATCTGGAAAAGGACCCGGGTGACGTCGGCAATCGCTCCGCACACCCCCTCCAGACCCTCCCTTTAACCCCTTCTCGTCGACGCGATTCTCCCTCCGACGTCCCAAGTCGCCCTTCTCACGGAACGAAGCCAAACCGATTTCCGCAAGTCCTTGCTCCATCAGGGAAAAGGTTCCTTGCGGTGCCCTGAAATCCGGCGCACCCTTTTGCGCACCCTCGGCGTACCACGAGGCGCACCACCCCGGCCCGACCGCATTTCCCCTCTCGTTCCGCTTCCCTTCCGACAC
>NZ_JBFEFG010000236.1 GCF_040718835.1 Bremerella sp. JC817
CGATTTCCTTCTGCTTCGATTCTTTCTGATCGTCGGGAGTCGTGTGGGTTTTTTTTAAGGGGTAGGCGAGGATTGGGTGGGGGGGAGCCCAAATATTTTTGGGCCTGCCCTCCCCGCAAAGCCCCCCTACCCCCCCCTCACCAAGGGGGGTCCCCCCGCCCCCATGAGCGCCGACGCGTTAAAACAAACGCACACGACTCCCGACGATCAGAAAGAATCGAAGCAGAAGGAAATCGATTCGCTGACGCAGGAATCGACGTCGACGCCCCCGAGAACGCCGACATCATGACCCAATACCAGGTAACC
>NZ_JBFEFG010000237.1 GCF_040718835.1 Bremerella sp. JC817
CGATTGGTATCCCTTAGCCGGCGAGCACTCGAATCAGTACTCCGGCGCGCCCACCCAGGCTTCGCCCTCAGCGAAGGGCTCGACCAGATCGACGACATTCAGGACCTGGCCTGGCACTACGTCGACCTGATGCAGCAACTGAACCTGGAGAACGTCCCTCTCGCGACGGTCGATGTGGTCAGCAAGTATGTCCCCGTTCGACCAGCCGGACGCGCCTGGGGATCGGCTCTGGCGGAAACTATGCCACCGCGGCGGCCAAGGCATTGGTCAAACATAGTTCGCTCTCGGCTGAAGAGATCGTGCTGGCCAGCCACGGTTTGGGCCTTCAGCTCGGTCAGGACGTTCACCAGGACCACGGTTTGGGCCTTCAGCTCGGTCAGGACGTTCGCCAGGACCACGGTTCGAACCTTCAGTTCGGTCGGGACGTTCACCAGGGCGTCAAAACGATCTACTCGGAATACCAACAGGCCAAGCGAGAACTTTCCGAAGGGAACTTGCGTCTGGTGGTTTCGATCGCATCCCGGCTAGAGGAACTATAGAGAAACCGAAGCCATTGGGTGTCTTTGTCTAACC
>NZ_JBFEFG010000238.1 GCF_040718835.1 Bremerella sp. JC817
CGCCCGTGTAGATCTCGGCACGCACGTCGAGATGTCCCTGGCTGACCTCGTCGCTCACATCACGCAAGTGTGTCAGCGGCTTCACGATGATGTATCGCACGATCAAGTACAACGCGATCATCGACAGCGCGACAACGGACCACCGATCGCCCCTTGCCACCGCTCCCACCGCGACATCGCGAGACGCCCGAAGGGATGAAAGAGCAACATGAAATTGGTCACGGCATCCGAAAACGCGTCGGCGTCCACCCGCCAGCCGCCCTGGCCGAGGCCATTGCCGATCGCCGATCCCTCTGGCGGCCCGACTACCACCCCTCCGGCCCCGCGCAGGACTGGGCCTTCGATCGCCTCGTGGCCGAATCCGTCCGCCTCGACTTCTGCGAGGTCCGCATCTGCGCCGCCCGCTTTGAACGCGCTGCCCGCGCCTCCGAATCCTGGGACGACGACCAGGCCGCCGCCACGCTCGTGCTGATTACCTGGCTGGCGATGTCGGCTGTTGTCTGGGC
>NZ_JBFEFG010000239.1 GCF_040718835.1 Bremerella sp. JC817
GCTGCTCGAGTCGCTCTTGCCAGCCCCGGCCGCGGACCTCGGCGCGGTAGAGGTCGGCCAGGCGGTCGGTGATCCGGGCGAACAGGATGCGCCTGAGCTTCCGGTCCTCGACGTTGCGCATCAGCTCTTCCCAGAGCGCGACGGCGAGATCCGCGTAGTTCTGGCCGAGCCGGCGGTGGGCCTCGACGCTCGCCTGGTAGACGTGCCGCGGGCGGCCCCTGCCGACGTGCTCGGCCCGACGCTCGACCAGGCCGGCCCCGCAGAGCCGGATCAGGCGATTGCGGACGGCGGTGGCCGTGACACCCAGTTCCGCGGCCATCTCGGCGACCGTCAGCGGGCC
>NZ_JBFEFG010000240.1 GCF_040718835.1 Bremerella sp. JC817
TCAAATTCTATAGCCACGAACGCCCTCACCAGTCGCTAGGCAATCGAACCCCGTGGACCGTCCACACCAGCCAGCGACTTGGAGCCCAGCAATCCACTTAAGAAACCGGCTCCCGTGGTCCGAAAATTGGGGTCCACTTCATGGGATTCTGAAAGTGGTCGACTATTCTACCGCGGCCAGTTAATTCGCCAGGTTAAGAAGCTGGGGCAAGCTAAAAACTTGGTCCGTATTCTGAGTGCTTTTGAAGAGGACGGATGGCCCTATCGCATCGACGATCCGCTTGACACAGATACCGGACGACGACGCGTAAACGATGCCATAAAGTCACTAAATAAAGGCCTCACTTCTATCCGTTTCTTAGGAGATGGTACCGGTGAGGGAATATGTTGGGAACTCAGAGACGGCTCTTCTGCTACCTGAGTGCTCCCCCTCTGCTCCGTGAAGGGATTTCGGTTGTCTATGGCATACTGCTTCTGTCGGCAGTTTGCCCTACCGTTTCAAGGCCATTCGGAGCTATTCGATGTCACAAGGTTCTAAATCTAAGTTGACGATCGAGGAAATTTTCAAAGCGTTTGCGGACCCGACGGTCGCCGAGCGCTTTCCGCCAATTTTGACTCTAGAGCGTGCATCGGAGCTTTTTGGCGTTCCCGAAGGCACGATCCGTGACTGGAAGTCACGTGGCCACTTGGACGCTTTTACCTCCAAGAAGGGAAAGCATGTCCGTTTCTTCCGCGACCGATTCGTCTTGTGGTTCTTCACAGATTGAATCGAAGTCTAGCCGAAGTTCTCGCGATGGCACGTTTCGACGTTCATCGAACCTGGCAATACGGACAACGTCAGTGTGCCATGCCTATTTGGACTATCCCCCAACGATGATTAGCCAAGTGAAAGAAAGAGATGATAAGAAGTCTCGCGTAGAGTACGAGCAAGTCGGCGAAATAGTTAGTATCTACCAGCGCGGCCAGTTTTGGTGGATTCACTACAGTTGGGAGGGACGACAGGTACGTCATTCCCTAAAGACACGAAGCAAAAAGGAAGCTCGTAGCAGAGCTCTGGCTGAGGAACGAGACCTAGTCAATGGGCAATTGAAGTGGCGAAGCAAGGTCCCTGCTATCTCAGAAGCTATCGAATTGTACATGAACCACTTGAGAGCAAAGGGGCGTGCATCCCGAACGCTCGACAAGTACCAGTTCTGTTTTGATCTGTTGGAAAAGATTGCCAAAGATCGTGGCGTCAAGAAGGTATCTGACGTTGACTTAAATCTGATAGATGCGTTTCGCGCGGATCGGATTGCCGGGAATACGGCGGAAAAGAGAAAACCCGCTGCTCCGAAGACGATTACGAACGACATCGTGTCTATCAAGCAGCTCGTGAATTTTTGCGTCAAGCGAAAGCTCATTCGCGAGAATCCACTATCGGATCTCGAAATTCGCAAGCCCCCCCGGACGATTCAGCCAGTTTGGTCTAGAGATGAGGTACAGGCGATATTGAATAAGGCCAGATCGCCTTTCCTGGAACCATTGATTTTCTACGCAGATAGCGGAGCGCGTTTCGGCGAGGGACGCTGGCTAACTTGGAAAGATGTGGATCTTGAGAAGGGGGTTGTCCATATTCAACCCAAGCAGGGCTGGAAACCCAAAACCGGAGAACAACGGGTATTCCATATGAGCGAACGGATGAAGGAGATGTTTGGGCAGATGCCGAAAAAGTACCGTTGGGTATTTACGGCCAAGCCAACTGCCCGCTATCCCGAGAAGGGACGGCAGATTTCCGAACGTACGCTGCTAACTTATCTCAGGAGAATCCCGGATGAACTCGGCCTGGAAGGTCATCTCCATACCTTTAAGCATTCTTTCGTAACGCATGCCCTGATTGATCTGAAAGTTCCGCGTGAGGTGATACGCCGCAGTGTGGGAACGCTGGACGATCGTGTGCTGGACTACTACGTCCATGTGCATGATCAGGAGGCCCAAAATATGATGAAACTTGTTTCCGGGACGTACCGGAAAACAACGGAAGATAACGATCCGTTAAAGTAGTACAAAACTAGTACAACTAGGAGAATCGAAGATGAAGCAATCGGCGCAAAATAAAGGCCGTCAACAGGTTACGTTGACGGCCTTGGCTCGAAGCGGAGGGCACGAGACTCGAACTCGCAACCCCTGACGGGGCATCACATTTCCAATGTGACCGCTAACCATTCGCTTACCCTCCAGCAGATACACCGTGAAGCATCCCATAAAGGGAAGCCTGACGGGGGCTCTAGGTTCACGGTGCATCTTACTTGATCGACTGATTTTAGAAAATAGCGGCAGAGGAAATTGACCGCAATGGGGGCCCTTTTCGCGTATGATGGTCGGGCAAGTACCAATCTTGTGGCGAACTCCTCTTCCGAAACTGATCTTAGCCAAACCATGACCGAGCCCTCTCGCGATCCTAATCCGTTTCAGTCGCCCCAATCCGAAGGGGAAATCGCGTCGGTCGCAGGTCGCCGCTCTTACGTCATCTTTTACTTGGCCGTGGCACTGACGATCGCAGTGGTCACGGGATTGCTCTTCCTGGCGCCAGGCTTGGCGCTTCTCGCGGCTCTGGTGCTCGTGCCGGCTAATATCCGATTCTTTTTGCGACTGGGACGCGATGCCGAGTATTCCGGACAATGGCCAACCATTGGCCATCAGCTCGGCCTGGTGATCCTTTCGGTATTGATGACAATCCCAGTCGTGATTGCCGCTGGTATCGCGTTTTATGCGGTCTGTTTAGCCGGCGCCACGATCGCCTTATACACTCTTCCCAAAACCGACGACTACGGATTTGGAACGGCCTTGCTTGGTGGCGTGCCGTTGGGATTGGCGGCTGGGATCGCCATGATTGTGCTTTGTTATCGATATACGATGAAAGTTATTCCGGACAGACCACGCCGCCTTGTCGATAAGGAAGAGAATGCCGAATAACGTTCGCTTCGCCTGGTCTGCCAAGAAAGTTACGACCTCATGAACAGTTCGTCGGATGTGTCGAAGGATGTCGCGGATCGGCAATGGTTCATTGTCCGGCGCTGGCAGGCCTATGCCGGAGAGCTCCGAGCGTTGGTGATTCGGGCCGTCTCGGTCGTGGTGTTGTACGGCTTCCACCTTGTTTCCCACTTCGGAGAGACGCCGGAGGTTCAAGAAACCTTTGCCGAGATGCATCGTCGGCTCACCATTATTTCGGTGCTGATGCTGGTGGTTTCGCTGTTGACCCTGCTTTTGATTTTGAAGCGGGTGCTGCCTGGCTGGCTTGCATTCCTGACGACAGCGGTCGATCTGCTGGCCGTCACGGCCGTCATCGCGTCGACCGGTGGGCCGATGCGATCGGCACTGATGGGCGGCTTCTTTCTCGTGATCGCGATGGCAGGCCTCCGTTTCGATTTGCGGCTAGTCTGGTTCGCTACCTTGGGAAGCATGGCTGGGTTCATGGCTGCCGTTGGGATACAGGACCCAAGCTGGTTCGATGCCGACCATGTTGTACCAGTGATCTATCAGCAAGGCATGCTCGTCTGCCTGGCCGCGACCGGCCTGGTCATTGGGCAAATCGTGCGGCTGAGTCGGCCACTGGCTGAAGAGTACCATGCACGCGTCGAACGTGCCGAGGCGAAGGAGACCACCTGATGCGTTCCGATTTGCCTCATGTGACTTGTCCCGAGTGTGGTGCAGAGAACAACTCGTTCGCCAACAACTGCTGGATCTGCCGGCATCCGCTGCATCAGGGAGAGGAAGTAGTTGAAGGAGAATTGCTGGCACCACCTCCGATGCCAGCGACGCGTCGACCTTGGGTACCAAACCTGGCATTGGCTCTGCTGATCATCGCAACCTGTTTGGTTGCGCTGGGGGTTGCGTCGGATAGTGCCGGAGCGTTGATAACCTTCGCTATCTTTGTGCTGCCGATTGCGGTGGCCTGTGGCGTCGTGATTTACCAGGGCTCGCAAAGTGAAAATAAAGCTTTCCGGACGATCTCCGAGATCTTTTCGACGTTGATCGTCACGGTGGGGGCGATGATCCTACTGGGTATCGCTGGGATTATCGCACTGTTTGCGTTCTGCTTGATGCTATTCGCTGGGCTAGCTGGGAGATAAATCATGGAACCTTTCGAAGGTGGTCCGGGGGAAGATGGGTCACTTGACCCCGATCAAGAACCGCGGAAACAACCGCACTGGTATGCCTGGCTACCGGTGGGCGTCGGCATCTGCGTTGTGCTGATGATTGCCGGGCTGATCGCCTTCTCCAGCATAATTCCTGGTGTACGGTGGGGAATTATTTTGCTGCTAACGCCAGTCTTGCTGCTGAATTTGTGGTGGCTGGTCGTCTATAGCCGTCGCATCCATACGCCGGCAGGCAGAATGATTTCAGGGCTGGCTAGTTTGGGCGTAGCGGCTGGAATGTTTGGGCTAGTCGTGATGGCGTTTGTCATTGCCTTTTTCTACTGCGCGTCGCAGTACCAATCGCTTTGATTGGCTTTGAGCCTGGGACCAAGAAAGATTCTTTGATGAACTACAACTTCCGCGACTACACCGTTTTGGGAATCACACAAAGCTTGTGCCCCGAATGTCATGGCGTTGTGCCGGCCAAGATCATCACACGCGGTAACCGGGTTTACTTCCGCAAGCGATGCCCGGAGCATGGCCAACGCGATGACTATGTCTGCTCGGACGTGGCCTGGTACGATCAAGCTCAGTTCAATGTGCCTGGCAAGATTCCGCGGGACTTTGGTGTCGAGCCTTCCAAAGGGTGTCCACTCGACTGCGGGCTTTGTACCGAGCACGAGCAGCATACGTGCATCGGCTTGCTTGAGATCACTTCGAGCTGCAACCTGGCATGTCCGATGTGCTACGCCGCCAGTGGTCCTGGCGGGAAGCATTTGACGCTGGAGGAATGCCAACGAACGATCGACCGCTACGTCGAAGTGGAAGGCAAGCCGGAAGTGCTGCAGCTCTCGGGCGGCGAACCGACGATTCATCCCGACTTCAGGGCAATTCTCGATTACGCTCTCTCGCGCCCGATCGACTACGTGATGATCAACACCAACGGAATTCGCCTGGCGCACGATCCTGGTTTGATCGATTTTCTCGCGGCGAGACGGGATCGCGTCGAGGTCTATTTGCAGTTCGATGGTTTCCGCGAGTCGACGTCGCTCCAGCTGCGTGGCGAAGCCTTGGTCGAAACCAAATTGAAGGCGGTCGAGAACTGCGGCGAAGCGGGCCTGCATGTGAATCTGGTTGCGACATTGCAGCCAGGCGTGAACGACGACGAACTTGGCAAGCTGGTCGAGTACTGTGCGGCCCGGCCTTGGATCACCGGTTTGAGCCTACAGCCGGCAACCTATTCCGGGCGGCACGTGTTGCCGGAAGAGCTGGAAAACCGGATCACGTTTCCAGATGTGATTCGCGGCATTGTCGAACAAACCGGTGGTATGTATACCGAAGCCGATTTCATGCCGCTCCCCTGTGCCCATCCCAACTGCCATCAAATGTCGTACGCGTACCGTCGCCAGGGAGAACTCGTTCCGCTGATGCGGTTCATCAAAGCGGCCGAGCATCTCGATCTGCTGTCAGGCGGGATTTCCTTTCAGCGTGGTGCGGTGAAGGATCTGCTCGAACGCTATCTGGTGCGCGAGGCCTGTTGTCCTGGCGGCAGTTGTGCCCCGCCCTCCTCTTCCGAGAGTAGTGGCATGCCTCTGACCGTTCTAAGTTCCAAGAGCCCGCTCGAAGAATTGATCGGCGCGTTAAACACTTCTGACCCACGCTATGCCGAGGCGGCCGTCGATTTCTTTTCCCGGGCCATGCAGGAACAGATCGGTGCGGAAGATGTTTTCCGGATCATGATCACCTCGTTCCTCGACGTCTACAACTTTGACGTCCGCCGGGTGATGAAGTGCTGCGTGCATCATCTATTGCCAAGCGGACATGTCGTTCCGTTTTGTGCCTACAATGTGCTCTATCGCGACGGGCACGTGCCGCTCCCGCCTCTCAAGTCGACTGCTGAGATCTCTGGATGAATCAAGTCATTTACATGGCCATCATGGGCGTGGCGATCACGGTCGGCTTTGTGCTACTGCGGTTGTTTCAAGAGAAGCTCGAACTGGCTCGGTGGGAAAAACTGGGGATTGCGGTCGGTGGTTTCTGCGGCGCTATGATCGGCGCGAAGCTCCCTTTCGCCCTGTACGACTACAACGGGCTGATGGATGGCACGGCCTGGTTCGCGCATGGCAAGACAATCATCGCCGGACTGCTGGGCGGCTACTTCGGCGTCGAACTGGCCAAGTGGGTCATGGATATCCGCACCAAAACGGGCGACAGCTTTGTGGTGCCGGTGGCCGTTTCGATTGGCATCGGACGCTGGGCCTGCTTTATGGCAGGCTGCTGTTTCGGGAAAGAGTGCAATCTGCCTTGGAGCTTTGCGTTTCCTTTGGCACCCGATGGCGGCACCCTGCTCCGCCATCCAACGCAGATCTACGAATCGATCTTTCACCTGACATGCGCTGTGGTCTTCTTCGTGCTGTGGAAGAAGAAATGCTTCCCGGGGCAGTTGTTTAAGATCTACCTGATCGCCTACATGACGTTCCGGTTCTTCACCGAATGGTTGCGACCAGAACCAACGTTCGCATGGGGATTGACGGCCTATCAGTGGGCAGCGATCGCGGCGATTCCTCTGTTTGCTTTTCTGATCTGGCGCGATCAGCAGCAACTGGATGCCCTAGCAAAAGAGCCGCCCATATCGGACGGCTCTCGTTGATTTGCTTTGTGCCGGCAAGGCCGCGGTGAAGTTGTTCTCGCCGCGGCGACAGCCGAACAATCTTATTGATATCGATCGCGGCTATTGGCGATCAAGCTCACGAACTGGTCGTTGTTCTCGTACTTGGTCAACTGTTTGGTCAGTTGTTCCATGGCATCGATGTGGTGCATCGAGGTCAACGTACGACGCAGAGCAATCACGGCATTGTGAGTCTCCGGATTAAGCAACAGTTCTTCGCGACGGGTACCCGACTGCGAAATGTCGATCGCCGGCCAGACGCGGCGGTCGGCCAACTTGCGATCGAGAACCAGTTCCATGTTGCCGGTTCCTTTGAATTCCTGGAAGATCACTTCATCCATCCTGCTGCCGGTGTCGACCAAAGCCGTACCGAGGATGGTGAGCGAACCACCTTCTTCAAACGAACGAGCCGTTGCGAACAGCTTCTTCGGGATGTCCATGGCCTTGACGTTGATACCACCCGACATGATGGCATTGTTGCCGCGGTTATCGCCAACCCATTTGTTGAAAGCACGAGCCAGACGCGTAATCGAATCGAGCAGTAAGAAGACGTCCTGACCTGCTTCGGCCAGACGTTTGCAACGTTCGATCACCAGTTGCGACAAGCGAACATGGCTTTCGATATCGCGGTCGAGGCTGCTCGCGATGACTTCACCCTTGATGCTACGCTGCATATCGGTGACTTCTTCCGGACGTTCGTCAATCAGAAGCACGACCAGTTTCACATCGGGATGGTTGGCGGTGATACCGCGGCTGACATTCTGCAGCAGCATCGTCTTGCCGGTACGTGGCGGAGCGACAATCAACGCACGCTGGCCTTTGCCAAGCGGAGTCAACAGATCGACGACGCGGTTGGTAAGTGGGCCGCCGTCGTATTCCAGCCTCAAGTGATGGGAAGGATTGACCGGAGTCAGGTCGTCGAACGACTTCACATTCAAATAGTCTTCTGGCAGCATGCCATCGACATCGAAGACATCTCGCAGGCGAGGACCTTGGCCGCGGCGGAAACGCTGGATCATGCCGCGAATCATCACCCCTTCGCGAAGTCCATAACGTTCGATCATTGTGCCAGGCACGAATGGATCGGTGCGTTCGCGAGCATAGTTGTTGGCGGGACTGCGGAGGAACCCGTAGCCATTGGGGTGCATCTCGAGAAGACCATAGCCAGGTTCCAATGGAATTGGTTCGCCTGGTTCAAATTCTTCGTTGTCGAGATTGTTACGTGGCACATTCGAGCTTGGCGGAGAAGATCGGCGACGTCCTCCTCCGGATCGTCCGCGACCCTTGGGGCCCGATCCGGATCCAGACTGAGAACCGCCGCTGTTGCCGCGCCGTCGCCCACCCGATTTCGAGCGGGTCTGCCGTTTGTTTGACATGAAAACTACCTAATCACAGAAGTCAGGTTCGACCCGGGACTTTAGAAAGTAGACCGGATCGCGGGTACAGATTCCTGAGGTTGCATCCCTGGTAAGGGACTACGACCTGAACGTGTTTGAAAGATTCCTTTTGCCTTGGGAGCTGGAAAAACTCGCCCTGCCTTTGCCGAGGACCGGCATCAGGCCGCTGCGAATTTGCCCACACACCTCTCTCAGCCTGGGGACGGAACATTCCGCCTGGAATGTCGCTGCGTGAGAGGTATCCGAGTTGCAATTCATCGAAAGCGAAGTTGCTCGTGAGAATTGCGACTTACGACCATGCCGGGTGCCCGAGGGCAAGCTGGCTGGCCATGTATGATTGCCGAGAGGTAATTCCGTTACCAATCGAGTCACAAATGAAAAATCGGTGGCTACTCAAAGCCCACATCGGAGAAGCCGTTGCTAGTTGCCTGGCAAGAGCTAGTTACCCGAGTGAGGTCGAATGGTAACCGAAACAGTTCCCTGAAGAACTGAAAGCTTCCTTGGTTTTCAAACTAGCCACCTAACGCCGTGGCCGCAAAAAGAAAACCGTACCTGCTCGAAGAACTTGACGTTAACTGATCATTGTCAGTTCGACGCCGTTGAGCAGAAAGGATGGTCATTGGCTCCAATGGGGTGAAACGCGAAGTTTCGTGGACAGACCAATGACGATCAAACTACTGGAATCATAAGGATTTACCAGAACGTGTCAAGCTATCATTCTTATTCCATCGACATACATTCTCTTTTTCTGCAAGCAATTTTGCGGAGTCGTAGCAAACCTTTGTGCCCAGGTGACTTATCGCCGCGCCAGTTTCTCTAACTGGTAGCTACCACGCGACTGTCTCGGCAATTTCATTCAGGAAATTCCGCAAAACCGGCATTTTCGATGCATTTCCCTTTGCAGCCGTCCCGATATCACCCCATGGAAAACCGAACCAAGCCAATCTTTGGAACTCGCTTACCGGGGCTCGTTCATTCATGTCGTCCATTATCCGAAATACCGCCCTCGTCCTCTTGTTGGCGATGCAGACGACGATTCTCGCCGAGGACGCCGTTCGCTGGGCACCAAGTGTTGATCTGGCCAAGCGTGTTGCCGCGGCTCAGAATCAACTCGTGCTGATTCACTTCTATGGGGATAACTGCCCGCCGTGCCGTCGTCTGGAAGCGAATGTTTTTTCGCAAGCCAGCTTCGCACAAGAACTGGAACGTAACTACATTCCAGTGAAGGTGAACGCCAGCAGCGAGCCGGAAGTCGCCAAAGAATTTGGTGTCGATCGTTGGCCGCAAGACGTGGTGATCACGCCTGCCGGTCAGATCGTTTACCGCATGATCAGCCCGCAGGATCAGAACCGCTACACCACCGTCCTGGCTCAGGTCTCAGCCAAGATGAATCCCAATGCTGGTCCTCAATCTGACCGCATGATTGCCCAGGCCGCGAACACCACCCCGGTCACTTCGCCAGCACCACCACAGCAGCCAGAACCTAGTGTCGCCGCGAGTGGCTCGCGTTACTCGAACTTCTCGGGCAACAGCACCGCTCCACCAGCGGCTGCTCCTAATGGCATGGCTCCTCAGCAGCCTGCCGCTGCACCGTCGAACTACTCGCGATTCGCTTCCCATGGCGGCAACGCCCAGCCAGGCATGCCAGCCGAACCAGCTTCACAAAGTCGCTTTGCTCCGGCTAATCCAGCCGCTTCGGCACCAGGCCCGGCAGCCGCTCCCGCTTCGTCGCAGTTTGCCTCGAACCAGCAGCCAGTCGCTCCACCAGCGATGCCACCACGCCAGTCGGCCCCTGCTCCATCGGCTCCTCCTGCTGCGGCACCGGCTGCTCAGCCAGGCCAGCCTAAGTTCGCCATGGATGGTTACTGCCCAGTGACTCTGGTCGAGCAGATGAAGTGGCAGAAGGGTGATCCACGCTGGGGTGCTCAGCACCAAGGTCAGGTTTACCTCTTCTCGTCGCAAGCCGATCAGCAGAAGTTCCTGTCGAATCCAAACAAGTTCAGCCCGGTCATGTCGGGTATCGATCCAGTCGCTTACCTCGGCAAGGGCCAAGTCGTTCCTGGCGATCGTCGCTTCGGTTTGACCTATCGCGGAACGCTCTACCTGTTCAGCAGCGAAGAAAGCCTGCAGGCCTTCTGGGGCGATCCACAGCGTTACTCGTCGATGGTACAGCAAGCCATGGCTTCGCAGAACATGCACCGCTAGTCGACGACCACCGATCATTCTCCACGAAAAAGCCCCGCTTGTTATAAGCGGGGCTTTTTTCATACGCCGATGATAAAGTCCACCAGGTCAGGTTCGTCATCGCCAGGGATATTCAATCGAGAGATGATCGCGCCGATTGCCATGCCCAAGGCAAACCAGCCGAGCATTGGGGCAACGACCCACACGGTCGCTCTGATGTCGAACAGATACAGGATAAAGCCGTACCCCAGCAGGATCCCGAAATGGAAGAAGGGTGATTGAAAGCTGAAGGTGACGTCGTCATCCATCGGATCATCTCGCCAGTGATGGCGCGTGAGTGTCGCGATCAGGATGTTGCGGCTGGGTGAGATGAAGAAAGCGATTCCCATCAGCAGAAAGATGATTGTCGTCATGCCGCAGGTCATCGGGGGAACAGGATTCGTGACACCCAACGAGTTCCATTGAATCAGACCGTTGCTGATTGCTTCCAGCAGCAGGAACAGCAAACCGAATTTCCACCTGCCAAGCTTTCCTTCGACGATCAGTCCCATCATCCACAGCATGTACAAGTTGAAGAGCAACGCGACGTAGCTGCTGTGCAGAAAGGGAGCGGTGAACCATTGCACCGGTTGCAGCCCCTTTCCCAGATGCAGTGTGAACGGATGGATCGGCTCGAGAGCTTCATGTTCGCGGGCTTGCTTCTTCAAAGCATCGAACTGTGTCTCTGCCTCTTTCAGCGAAAGCTGCCCGACGCCGGAAGGATCACGCATTCTGGTAGCACGTGGGTTCTGTTGAAGCCGCGCGATGTGAAACTGGAGGTCGCTGAGTCTCGCTTCCTCTGCTTCGGTTAACGGAGGAATGGAATTCGACTGCGATGGCAGGCGAAAGTTCAGATAGGGATCGACGATGACGCAAAGGCCGACCAGCACGATGATCGCCACCGAGATCACCGGCGGATACTTGGCACTGGGGAAGATATCGTGCGGAATTCGAATCCCACGACGTCGTTCAAATAGATCGAAAGACACGAGGCAGACCAGTCGGAGGGAAAGAGTTGGCTAGAATTCGAGTTCGTTCGCGGCGGCATTGTTCATTCTGCGAGCTTTGGCTTTCGCTGAAATGTCGTCATAGATCTGACGTTCGCGATGGCTTAGCTTATCGTAGTTGATCGCGACCAGGGTTCGCAGCGCCTGGCCTGGCTGGGCCATCGAACCAACAAGCATCGAAGCGAGTTTAAGGCGAACCTGGTTTTGCTTTGGCCGGCCTGCTTTCAAGTACTCTTCCATCGCGGCCACCGCGTCGTTTTCGTACTGCTGGTCGCAAAGCTGCTTGATGATGATCAAGAACTCTTTCTCAGGCAAACTCCAACTGGCATATTTCTCGCGCATGCTGATGTGAGCTCGATAGGCAAGTTGCGGGTTGTCCCCTGCGGCCAGGATCTCACGAATCTGCTTGACGCCCTGCTCGACCACTTTGGCCTGCTTCCGGGCAACCCCTTCCGGATCGCGTTCTTCCGGTTTCATCGTGTGACGACCCGCCCAGACCGAGAAGATATCGTAGTGCTCGCAATCGACCCAGTTGCGTTTGACCATCACCACGCCAATTGCCAGGCCCAGGATCGTTCCAAGAAGGTGGAGTGTGTGCGCCGTGGGGGCGATGATGCCGTGACGTTGCAGCATGGCCAGCGTGTAGATTACTTCAATCAATAAGAAGCAGCCTGCGAAGCCGTAGATTGGGACATCGACTTCCGAGACCTCTTGCTGAGTACGATATCGATTGCCGGCAAATGTGACTTGAATTGTATTGAGAGGAGCCCATACCAAGGCGATCCCCATCAGGCCAAATACGACACTGGATGCACCCATCGAGGCAGTGTGCAGGTTGGGTAAAAAGATGATGCAGAAAAGCTGTGCGAGGATGCCACGCAAAAGCGCGATGCCAAAGTAGATTGCCAGGAAACGCGGCCAGCCAATCTTGCCTTCGACGATCATGCCGAACATCCACAAAAAGACCATGTTGATCAGCAGGTGGATCATGTTTGCATGCAGAAAGGTCGAAGTGATCCCCTGCCAAGGCTTCAGGCCGACACCATATTGAAGTTTGTAGGCGTCGGGCCCGTCGTAGCCACCCCCTTCAAACGTCCAATCCGCGATCGTATGCCCCAGGCGGCGATGGGCCTGATCGAACTCTTGGAAGTGATGGACGAACGGGGTGGCGAAGAACAGCAGGACATTCAGCACGACGATCGTGAGCGTCGCGATCGGCGGATGGTAGATCGGGGCGTCGGTGCCGTGAGGGATGAATACCATGGGGCCATGTGGTACGAGGAGCAGGAAGGTTGAACGGGTATTCGCCGTTCGGGGGGCGATCTTCGCGGGAAGCTCAAGAAAGTTTGGCTTTCTTCCCAATCGCTGCGCTAACGCGGTGGAATCAAGACGAAGCTAATCGCCAGCAGCACGATCAAGAATCCAGCGATGCCAACGACAAGCCGCGTCGCGGAGTGCCCCAGGCGACGATCGAGAAACCCGATCTTATTCGATTGAAAGACGGCCGGCACGTCAAAAATCGCGGCCCACATGCCTCCGATGCCGATCAGCCCGGTAAAGATCGTCATGATCCATTCGCTCAACAGCATTAAGGGGCTCCTCCCTCCCAGTTCTGACTTCGTTTGACTGCTTCCAGCCACTTCGCATACATGCGGTCGATCGATTCGCGGTCGCCTTGGGGCGTGAACTCGCGATCGAGGGTCCACAGTTTACGCAGTTCGTCCTGCGATTCCCAGAAGCCAACGGCCAGGCCTGCTAGGAAGGCCGCACCCAAGGCAGTCGTCTCGCTGATCTTCGGTCGGCGAACGGTCGTACCCAGCAAGTCGGTTTGGAACTGCATCAAGGAATTGTTCACGCTGGCACCACCATCGACCTGCAGCACTTGCAGGGGCACGCCTGAGTCGCGCTGCATCGCTTCAATCAAATCGCGTGTCTGAAAGGCCATCGCTTCCAAGGCTGCCCGGGCAATGTGACCGGCAGTCGTACCACGAGAGATGCCGATGATGGTTCCGCGAGCGTTTGGATCCCAGTAAGGGGCACCCAAGCCAACAAACGCCGGCACGAAATAAACACCACCATTGTCGGAAACGGTCTCGGCCAACGGTTCGACTTCGCACGAGCTTTCGATGATACCCAGGCCATCACGTAGCCACTGCACCACCGCGCCGGCGATGAAGATCGAACCTTCCAACGCGTAGCTGACCTGATCGCCGATTTTCCAACCGACGGTGGTCAGTAGATTGTTTGTCGAGAGGACCGGCTTGTTGCCGATGTTCATCAAAGCGAACGCACCGGTTCCGTAGGTGTTTTTCACCATCCCTTGATCGAAGCAGGTCTGCCCGAACGAAGCCGCCTGTTGATCGCCAGCCATGCCGGCAATTGGGATCGCATGGCCGATGACGGCCGGATCGGTCTCGGCGAACTTGCCACTGCAATCGACGATCTCTGGCAGCATGCCGCGGGGAATGTGATAGGCAGCCAGAAGCTCGTCGTCCCAATCAAGCGTTTCGTAATTCAGCATCATCGTGCGCGAAGCATTGCTGAAATCGGTGACGTGACGCTTCCCGCCGGTCAGCTTCCAGACCAGATAGCAGTCGATCGTACCGAACAGCAGATGCCCCTGCTCTGCCGCTTCCCGGGCACCGTCGACTGTTTCGAGCAGATGCATCAGCTTGGTCGCCGAGAAGTAGGCGTCGAGCACCAGGCCTGTTTTCTGACGGATGGTGTCTTCCAGTCCTTCGCTGCGAAGTCGATCGCAGATGTAGCTGGAAACACGGCTTTGCCAGACGATCGCATGATGAATTGGTTCGCCGGTGCGTTTGTCCCAGACGACGGTCGTTTCGCGCTGGTTGGTGATCCCGATCGCCGCGATCTGGGCGAGATCGACCTTGCCGATCGCTCCCTTCACGGTGTTCAGTTGGCTCGTCCAGATGTCGTTCGGGTCGTGCTCGACATTACCAGGCGTCGGCAAGATCTGGCGAAACTCTTCCTGGGCGGTCGAGACAATTTTGGCGTCACGATCGAACAGAATCGAGCGACTGGAAGTCGTGCCCTGATCGAGGGCAAGAATATACTGGGCCATGAAAAAGTCCTTCAGGTGGGGTTAGGCAGGAAGAACCTGTTTGCCAAATCGAGTGTCCATCCGCTGAATGTATTGGTCGATGGTCGTTTGCCGGGCATCGGCTGAAAGCTTGCCAGCTTCAATCAAGGCATCTGCCACTGCTTCCAGATGCGCGACTGAAAGCGTCGGATCGAAGACCAGCATCAAACGACGTTCGATCACGTCGGCCATTGTCTTGGCGTTCAACTGCTCGATCGAAGCGGCCGCCGCCGTTTTCGTATCGGCTTCCGGGGCGACACCAGTCAGGTGCTGAAGCACAAACCGGGCGCGACCGCCGGGCGAGATTTTCGGCTTCTCCCCTTCTTCGTAGGTCTTCCGGTCCTGTGAATTGGCGACCTGCTTCTGACCGAGTTGTTTCAAGATCGTTTCGGCGGAATGCTCTGCCAGCGAACGACAGGTGGTCAGCTTGCCACCAACAATCGTATAGCACGGCCAAGGTGTGCCTTCGTGCGTGTGCAGCCAGTGACCGCGCGGGATCGATGCGGTCGAGCCCTCAGGCACGAAAGGCAAAGGTCGCACGCCACTGTAATGCTGCGTGATGTCTTCGTGCTTCAGTTCCACGTCAGGCAGCACCGAGTTCACACAGCGAAGCAGGTAATCAATTTCTTCTGGCGTTGCCGTGGCGACTTCGGGATCGCCATCGTGGCGCAGGTCGGTCGTGCCAATTAACGCTCCGCTATTCCACGGCAAGATAAAGACCGGGCGGCCATCGAAGGCTTCGGCATAGATGCCAGTTCGTCCGAGCTTCTCGACCAGGACAGGCTTATGCGAAATCAGATGCGAACCACGCGTGCCGCCAAACAAACGATTGGAAGGAATGCCCAACTGCTCAAGCGTTTCGTCTCCTGCGGGCCCCGATGCGTTGACGAGGGCGGAGGGTGTGATCGGATCGGTCGGCGAGTCGAAGTCGAGCAGGTTCTCAAATTCAAAGTGTTCGCCATTGAGTTTCGGGCGTCGATAAGTACGAAGCGTGAAGCGGACACCATTCTGCTGAGCGATCGTTTCGGCGTCGCGAATCAGCGTCGAGACGTACAACTCAGGGAATTCGATCTGACCATCGTAATAGCTGAACACATCCATAAAGCTCGGATCGAAGCCAATGGGTTTCCAGCGTTGGCTGCTGAGTCGTTTGTGTTTACCAAGCTGCTGACTGCCCGCCAGAAAGTCGTACATAGTCAGCCCGCTGCGAATCGCCCACGAGCCACGCGAAGGATTGCCAGACTGAAAGATTGGCAGGTTAAAGAACCCCGCCGCTGAAGAAACCAGTCCGGCAAACTGAGATTTCACCGGAATCATGAGTTCGAGAGGCGCGACGTGCTCCGGAGAATTGCGCAGAAAGCGTTCCCGTTCTGCGAGAGATTCGTAAACGAGTGACGTTTCGCCATGCTCTAAATAGCGAAGTCCACCATGAATCAGACGCGTCGACCAGCTAGTTGTGCCTGAGGCGATGTCGGCGTGATCGACCAAAACCACCGGAATGTGGTTCAGCAGAAGCTCGCGAGCCAGGGCCGCGCCGTTGATACCGGCCCCAAGGATCAGAACAGGGTTAATCTGGGGGGGCATAGTCGCGGTCCTTGCCATGGTGGCGTGCAATGGTTGAGATGACTCTCTATTATTGCACGCTATGGCCAGCTTTCCACAACCAACAGCCCCCTGGCCTGCGGTTGTGGTGCCGGTGACCGCTACATTTCTTCCAACTGGCGTTCCAGGTAGCTGATCTGAGTTCGGATCGATTCCAGGTTCGGATTCAATCGCAAAGCTCGGCGAAAACTATCCAGGGCCATGACATTTTCTCCCTGACGCAAGTAACACTGCCCCATGCCAATGGCGGCGGGAAAATGATACGGATTGATTTCCAGCGTCTGGTGATTGTCTCGCAGCGACCGCTCGAAGTTCTTTCGCTTGTAGTGGACCTGGGCTCGTTGGTTGTACGCTTCCGAATACCAGGGAGCATCGACAATCAAAGAATCGGCTTCCTCCAGAGCACACTCGAGCGAGTTGCCTTGGATTTGCGACATGACTTTACGCAGCCGATGCCGTTGGCTTTGCGTGCCGGCGCGGATCCATAGCGAGCGGATCCCGTTCTCGGCAATCAAGCGAACCCCACGATCGGAATCGTTCAGGGCCATGCCAACGGTATGGTTCGAGGAGTAGTCGCTTACAAAACACAGTGCCATCACGGCAGCTCGGCGAACTTCGGGCGAGCCATGCAATGAAAGTCGTTCCAAAGTGCCACACGTATAGACTGCAGCGACCCGATGAATGAACGAGGCGGTGTTTTCTTCCGCAAGATACTTTTGGAAGATGGAAAGCAGGACAGGTTGACGTTCTGGGCTCTCGCTCACAGTTCGATCTTAAAGCAATTGGGGCACATTCCACTCGTCCTGAGTACGAAAATCCTTTATGGTCAATCCATTGAATAAGTTCCGAGTGTAATCACGAGGTACCCGGGAGCAAACCCTCGATGACCCTCTCTCTATACAAAGTTCCGAACCTTTTTTTTGCACTCTTGACAGCCAGTTTCTGGCTATTAACGGGACCCATTTTGGGGCAAGAAAGGGTTGACTGGCGGACCGAAGCTGATCTCGATAAACAGCTCTTGTCGACCTTCGATTTGACGTGGGATCAGGTGCCGCTGCGGGATGGACTAACACGTCTATCGCGGACGCATCGCGTCGCGATCTTTCTCGATCGACGCGTCGATCCTGACCAGCCGATTCAAATGACCTTCAGTAACGAGCAGCTTGGCCTCGGGCTGCAGCGCATCGCAGCGACCGTGGGCATTGGCATGTCGCGTGTCGGCGACGTGATTTATCTTGGGCCGGAAGAAACCGCTTCACGATTGCCGACCGTTGCCGAGTTGCAAGCCGAGTTCGCGAAGGCTTGCGGGTTGCCCGCGGCGCTCGAACTGCTGGATCGCAAGCCACGTAGCTGGGAGCGTTTGTCGAAGCCTTCGGAGATTGTGACTTCCGTGGCCCAGCAAGCAGGCATGAAGATTCCGAATCTCGACGCAGCGATTAAGAACGACCTGTGGCCAGCGGCCGACTTTCCGGCGATGCGAACGACCGACTATTTGACGCTGGTCCTTGCTGGCTATCACGCTTCGTATCGATTGGCGAAAGCAGGCGATGGCGTCGAGATGATTCTGGTGCCGATCCCAGAAGAGCTGACGCTGACCCGCGTCTATCGCTTCGCGGGAAAGCATGACGAGGCGATCGAGAAGATTCGCCAGCTATTCCCCGACGCGAAGGTTGAGTCCGATGGCAAGAGCCAGTTGGCGGTCACCGGATCTCAGCAGATCCAGGAACAAGTCGCCAAGCTGTTGAAGGGAGGCACGGCCCGCAGCACGGTCGTGATGCCCGGCAAGAAACAGTACACGATGAAGGTCGAGCAGTTGCCGCTACAGTTGGTCGTGAACTCGCTACGGCAACAACTGGGGATGGAGTTTGAAATACCCAGCGGCCTCGAAGATCAAATGAAGACGCGAATCTCTTACAACGTCAAGGAAGCCGATCTGACGGCTTTGCTCGATGCCGTATTCGGCGACACGACACTCACCTACGAGATTGACGGCGACAAGATCGTTGTGTCGAAAAAGGAATAGTGGCCATGCCTGGCCCCCTTTCGAAACAGCGAAATGCGACGAAGTACCAGTAATGGACTTCGTCGCATTGCAAAGTTCGTGAGGGTTTCCCGTGGGGATGCCCTTCGTGCTTAGCAGCCGTGCTTTTCCAGCTTTTCGCGAAGCGTGTCCGCTGTGAATGGCTTCACCAGGTAGTCGGAAACACCGGCCTGGATCGCTTCCATCACGCGCGATTTTTCCGCTTCCGTGGTGACCATCATGATCTTCACGTCTTTGTCGATTTTGCGAATTTCCTGAATCACTTCCAGGCCGCTCTTGCCGGGCATATTCCAGTCGGTCAGGACCAGATCGAATTCGCCTGGCTTGAAGATTTTGACGGCTTCTTCACCGTCTGCTGCTTCGACTGCACTCGGCACACCAACCGCTTGCAAGGATCGAAGGATGATTTTTCGCATTGTGCTGGAGTCGTCGGCGACGAGAACGCGTACAGCCATGATTCGTATAGCTCCTCTTAGTAGCCTGCCCTCACGACCATGAATTGGTCGGTTGAGATTGCCGATTGGAAATGAAAATTTCTACCGAACGATAGGTTGTTCCGGGGTGCGGTCAAACGTGCTGCTTGAAAATTTCGCCAAATAGATCTGGCTCGTTCCGACCGCTAATAAGAAGGTCGAACGCCGAATTGCGGGCCTGCCGCACCCGGCTCGATTTCCCCTGAGATGGCGTGGTGCGGTAACGCACCTTTGTGTGGTGCGATTGTTCGGTTTGTTACGTCTAGGTTACGCAGGATGTGGAAAACACCTGGAGAAAAAATGACACCTGGGCAAACATTCTCGCTAACACAGACCGACCTTTATACGTGAACGTCGCAGGTACGCAGTTGGCTGGCTGCACCTTTTGACCACAGACGTAAATCCGAAAGTGACGGAGCACTCCATAGGGACAAGGTCGTCCCGCCCGATTTTCTCGGGGCAGCGGATCGGATCGAAATATTCGTTCCAGCACACTGATCGGGAGACTGAGCTTTGTCCGTCACAACTGAAGATCTGCAGAAGGAAGAACGTTCGGGCCACGAATCACAGCGGCGCGAAGGGCTGAACTCAATGCAACTGGTCAGTTTCCAACTGGCCAAAGAAGAATATGGGATCGAGATCACCCGCGTTCAGGAAATCATCCTGATGGGCGAGATCACCCGTGTTCCTCAAACTCCGAATTATATCAAGGGGCTGATCAATCTCCGCAACACGGTCATCCCGATCGTGGACTTGCGGCTCCGTTTTGGCCTGCAGCTGCAGGACGCAAACGACGAAACCCGCATCATGGTCATGAACGTTGGTGGAAAGACGGTTGGCATCATTGTCGACGCTGTCAGCGAAGTCCTGCGTATCTCGAAAGACCAGATTTCCTCGCCACCTCCGACCGTTGCTGGCTTGGGACGTGAATACCTCACTGGCCTGGTGAAGCTGGACAAACGCCTGCTTATCTTGCTCGACATCGACAAGATTCTCGGCAAAGCAGACGTGGAAATGCTCGAATCGCGAACCAGCTAAGGTTCGGAAAGAGCCTCGGATCGGCAATTGATTAAGGGAAGTCTCGCCACGCACGCCTGGCAGGACACGAATGCAGGGAGCAGACGAAATTCATTGGATGGGGCAGCTACAAATAAAATATTCCTTGAATTTTGCGAGACACGTGATCATGGCTTCGACCAAAGCAACCAGCAATCCAGCTAACGTACAAAACCTTCAGAAAGAACTGTCGGTAGCACACGCGATGAGCGAGAACTCGCCAGTCAACATTATGATGGCCGACAAGGACCTGACGATCACCTACGTCAATCCAGCCAGCCTCGCAACGTTGAAAAGCCTGGCTGCTTACCTTCCTTGCAAGCCCGAGGAAGTGGTTGGCCAAAAGATCGACATCTTTCACAACGACCCATCGATGCAGCGGCACGTCTTGGAAAACCCTAAGAACCTGCCGGTCCGCACGCTGATCAACGTTGGCGATCAACTCGCCGATCTGCTCGTTTCGGCTACCTATGACCACGACGGCAACTACCTTGGTCCCATGGTGACCTGGGAGGTGGTTACGGAAAAGCATGCCCTGGAACAAGCCGCTGCCGAAAAGTTCGCCATCGTCGAGAATGCTCCGATCAACATCCTGTTGGCGAATCTCGATGGCGTTATTACCTACATGAATCCAGCTTCAGAAAAGACGCTGCGTTCGATCGAACACGTCTTGCCAGTCCCGGTCGACCAGATCATCGGCAACACGTACGACATCTTCCACAAGAATCCAGCCCATCAGCGTAGCTTGTTGTCCGATCCGGCCAACTTGCCGGTCAAAACGCAGATCGAACTGGAAGGCGAATACCTCGACCTGCAGGCCAGCGCCATCTACGACAAGCAAGGCAACTATACCGGCCCGATGGTGGCCTGGTCGCTGATTACGGAACGCATCAATGCAGAAAAGGCCGAGCAGGCACGGGCCGTTCGCGAACGTGAAGAACAAGCGGAGCTGAAGCGTAACGTCGACGCCATTTTGGATGTCGTCAGCGCTGCTGCCGAAGGCGATCTCACCAAGCGTACCAATATTGAGCGTGCCGACGAAATCGGCCAGCTGGCAGCGGGGATCGATCGAATGATCGCCGACCTGCGTGACATCATCAGCCAGGTGGTCGACAGTGGTTCGCAGTTCGCTGAAGGTGCCACGGTGATCGCGGAAAGCTCGCAGTCGATGGCCAATGGTGCCCAGACTCAGAGTGCCTCGGTTGAAGAAATGAGCGCTTCGATTGAAGAACTGACTCGCAGTATCGACTCGGTCAAAGACAACGCCAGCGAAGCCAACGCCATGGCCGGCGACACCAGTCGTATGGCACAAGACGGCGGCAACGCGGTTCAGAAGTCGATCGAGGCGATGGAACTGATCAAGACCTCTTCGGAGCAGATCAGCGAAATCATCCAGGTCATTTCCGAAATCGCCAGCCAGACCAACCTGTTGGCCTTGAACGCTGCCATCGAAGCTGCTCGTGCCGGTGAACATGGTCTGGGGTTCGCGGTCGTCGCTGACGAAGTTCGCAAACTGGCCGAACGCTCGAGCGAAGCGGCCAAAGAGATCTCGTCGTTGATCAAAGAATCGACGCAGCGAGTTTCGGACGGTTCGATGCTTAGTGCTCAGACCGGTGCGGCCCTCGAGAAGATCATCGCCGGCGTCAGCTCGACCGCCAACAAGATCTCGGAGATCGCGACCTCGACAGTCGAACAGGCTCAGAACGCCAACGAAGTCGCTGGTGCCATTCAGCAGGTCTCTGGTGTCACCGAACAGTCGGCTGCCGCGGCCGAAGAGATGGCATCCAGCAGCGAAGAACTGGGAGCCCAGGCGACCATGCTTCGCGAACTGGTCAGCCGGTTCCGCATCTAAATCGGAACAACAAGTTATCTACGGTCGTCCCTTGCCTGGTGGCACGGGACGACGTGTTACTCGCATATCTCAGGAAAGACCGACAGGAAAAGGAAGGCAGGAATGACCGCATTCTCCGCAACATCGCAAGTTACTGACGATCAAATGCGGCGCTACGCCAAGATGATTTACGAAGTGGCAGGGATTGAAATCTCGCCGGCTAAGAAGCAATTGCTTTCGAACCGGATTCGTCGTCGTCTGAAAGAAACTGGCATCGCCGACTTCGAGCAGTACTTTAAGTTTTTGAGCAAGCTGCCGACGTCGCACCCGGAATGGGACGGTTTTCTGCAGGAAGTTACGACACACGAGACCTATCTCTTCCGCGATGAGTCGAATTGGAAATGGCTTCGTGGAGAGTTTCTGCCACAGTTGCAGAAGGACGGGAATGGTTCGTTGAAAGTCTGGTCGGCCGCGTGCAGCACCGGCGACGAAGCTTACACGATCGCTTGTTGCGTGGCCGAAGGGCTGCGGAACCCAGCGGCGTGGAAAGTCGAAATCCTGGGGACCGACATCGGCATCGGTGCGGTTCAAGAGGCTCAACAGGCCAAGTTCGGCGAACGTTCCATGCGTTTGGTACCGGCCGACCTGAAGCAGAAGCACTTCAACCAAATGGGCGGAGCGCATATCTGGGAGCCAAACTCAAAGTTGCGAGCAATGACGCGATTCCGCCAGCACAACCTGCTGGATCGAGTCACTGAGGGGCCGTTCAACCTGGTGTTTCTGAAGAACGTCTTGATTTACTTTAACGCGGACTCGAAACGACGCGTGATTGCCAACATCCAGAAGGCCATGAAGCCAGGTAGTTACCTGGTGGCTGGCGCCGCGGAAGGAATCAGTGATCTGATGGACGGCTTTGAACGTATCCATCCTTGGCTTTACCGTCGAACCTAATTGCCAAGGGATGGAGGCGTTTTCCTCCACAGTGAAACTGGGGCAGTAACATGAACAACAACAGTGCGACCCGCGACGATTGCTCCGACGATTTGTTGGCGGATTTTCTCGATGAGTCTAATCAACTGATCGAGCGAATCAACGAGCGTCTGATGGAGCTGGAAGAGTGGACTCGCAATGAAGAGACACGCGACCTTCCCATCGACGAGGCGTTGCTGAACGACATGTTTCGCTCGGCCCACAGCATCAAAGGCCTCTCGGCCATGCTCGGGCTGCCGCGGATCAACGAACTGACGCACAACATCGAAAATGTCTTTGATGCGGCTCGTCGAGGCCAGCTGCATATCGATCATGAAGCCGTAAAGGTGGTCTACGTCGCTGTGGATCGCCTCAGCGAAATCATCGACCATCTGCGTGACTATCAAAATGACGATTTAGACTGCGATAAGCAGCTAAACGCCATCACCGAGATCTTAGAAGCTGGCGGCGTTCTAAAGAGGCAAGGAGCCCAAGGCGACGTCGAGTCAGCTTTCAGTGATGTGCCCAATTCGTCATCCACCCAGCCGAGCCAATCCAGCGTAAGTGAGCCGATTATGGAACCTGCTGAATCGAACCGTGCGCCCGCCTCCTCTCCGGTTCAAGTCGACTGTCGCGAAATGTTCGCTGATGTTCATGATGAATCGGAGGTACCTGCCAAGTACCTGGCCATCTTCCTGGACGAGACGGAACTGTCTCTCGATGAAATGGTCGACTTGTTACTGGGCAATGACAGTGCCCAGCAGGAAGAGTCGGTGCGCACGATGATGTGCACCGCTCACCGAATCAAAGGGTCCGCGGCATCGATCGGTTTGAACCGACCTGCCAAGCTGGCCCACTTGATGGAAGACGTGTTGCAGCAGCATCGCGATGAAGGCAAAGCTCTCGTTCCGCTGTTGATCGACGCCCTGCTCGGCTGTGCCGATGCCCTTCGGACCTATCTCAAAGGTTTGCGAAGTGGCGAGCCGGTCGACGTTGACTTCGCAAATTTCGCCGGCGAATTGCTCGCCGCGGAAGCTGCCGGTGAATCGACTGATGGTGGGGCAGCCGAGCCTGCTGCGGCTGTTCAGGAAGATAAGTCAGAAGGAATCGATCTAGCCCAATTGCAGGAGTTGGCCAACGCCCACTATCAGTCCGACGAAGATACCCTGGTCCTGGCTCGGGTCGAACTCAATCCGGCGACGCCGCTGGTTGGCTTGAAAGCCCAACTACTTTGCGAAAAGCTGAGTCGCCAAGGGGTGCTCTTACTCACGGCACCACCACGCGAAAAACTGGAAAGCATGAGTGACCTGTCGGAAGTAATCATCGGAATGGTTACGTCCGCCACAGATTTCACTTTAGGCAGCGTCTTGAATGTCTCAGGCGTGAACAACGTTCAGCTTGATCGTCTGCCTCGTGAAGGTGGCAGCCTGCCTGCATCGGCTGCTCAGCCAACCGGAGAACAACAAGTTGAACAAACGGTTGCCCAGGCCGAAGAACTGGTGCAGTCGCTGATCAATGAAGAAATGGTGGAAGAGGTCGCGAACGACGAAACGCCGGTGAGCATCGAACCACCGGTCATCGAAGTTTCCGTGCTCGCATTGCCGCCGGAACCTGCCCCGGTGATTGTTACGCCGCCCAAAGTTGAGCCTGCTCCGGTGGTTGTGAAGCCAGCCGCCACGGCTGCTCCGGCACCTGTGGCCGCCACTGCGAAACCTTCCGCGGAAGCAAGCAAGCAAGTCGAAACCCACGCCAAGCCAGCGGAAACGCTGCGAGTCGATATCGAACGCCTCGATCAGTTGATGAACCTGGCCGGTCAGTTGGTGATCAGCAAGGCACGCTTCAACCAGTTGGGCGAAAACCTCCGCAACGCCATCCCGCACAAGCAGTGTCATCAATGGATGGAAGCAATCGATCTGACGTGTCAGAAGATGCTGCGAGAAGCGGAAGATGGCATCGCCAACAAAGAACTGGCCAATATGCATGGCCAGATCCGCAAGATGCAGCAGAACCTGGCTTCGATCGGCAAGGAAATGCAGCGTATCGATTCGATCCGTACCGGCCTGACCAGCTTCTTCGATGCCGTTCATCAACTCGACCGAGTGACCGATGGTATCCAGAAGACGATCATGGATACCCGCATGGTTCCGATCGGCCCGCTGTTTGGCCGCTTCCGCCGTGTGGTTCGCGACATCTCGCGCACCAACGGTAAGGAAATCACGCTGGAAATCTTCGGCGAGAAGACCGAACTTGATAAGCGAATGATCGACGAACTAGGTGATCCACTGATCCACATGGTTCGCAACTCGTCCGACCACGGGATTGAAACCCCAAGCGAGCGTAAGGCTGCCGGTAAGCCCGAGTGCGGTGTCATCACGCTGAATGCGTTCCATCGCGGAAACAGCATCGTGATTCAGGTCACCGATGATGGTCGAGGCTTGAGCCGCGACAAGATCACCAAGAAGGCGATCGAGAAAGGCCTGGCGACCCCCACCGATCTCGAACGCATGACCGACCAGCAGATCTATCAATTGATCTGGGAACCAGGCTTCAGCACGGCCGAAGCGATCACCGAGATCTCAGGTCGTGGCATGGGGATGGATATCGTCCGCGCCAAAATCGAATCGATCAATGGTGTCGTCGAAGTCGATAGCAAACTGGGCCAAGGAACGATCTTCACGATCAAGTTGCCACTCACCATGGCGATTTTGCCAAGCCTGATGGCCAAGATCGACGGCGACCTGTTCTCGATTCCGGTTGAATCGATTGTCGAGATTGTATGCTTCCGTCGCGACGACATTACGACCGTGCATGGCAAACGAACCGCCTTGGTTCGTGGTCGTCCGGTATCGATCTGCGAATTGCATGATACGTTTTCATGGGGACAGCCGTCGCTTCGCAAGGTCCAGAGTAACGATGTCACGATGATCATCATCCGCAACGACAGTCGCGAGATGGGCTTGGTGGTCGATGGCATCCTGGGCGAAGAAGACGTTGTAGTCAAATCGCTGGCTGAGAACTACCAGAACGTCGAAGGTATCTCAGGGGCATGTGTGCTGGGGAACGGTCGGGTGGCCCTGATCCTCGATCCTGCAGCCGTCATCGATCTGGCTGTCCGCAGCCAGGTGGAAGAAGCCATTTGCTAAGGAATGATTTCATGGATACAACCAGTACCAATCACCCGCCCCATTTGCACGTGCTTCACGACGTGCTGACGGCCGCCACTTACGAGGCGTCGTCGGCCATGAGCATTTGGACCGGCGGCAAGATCTCGTTAACGCTGGATTGCGTGCGTGAAGTCCCGCTCGAATCGATCACGGAAGAGTTCGACCTTGGCATGGAACCGCTGACGATGGTCGTGCTGACCATCGATGGTGATGCTGGCGGCACGATGATCCTCACGTTCGACGAAGAGAATGGCCGCGGCCTGGCGGCTTCGCTGTTCAAGCAGGAAGTTTCGACCGATCCCGAATGGTCGGAAACCGAAAAGTCGGCCTTGATGGAGACCGGCAACATTCTCGGATGTGCCTACTTCAACGCCATCGCTCGACTGGTTCAGGCCGAGTTCGTGCCGTCGCCCCCTGCCTTCCTGCAGGACTATGGGCCGTGCGTTCTCGAGCAGGCTTTGATGCTTCAGGCTCAATGCTCGTACGATGTTCTGATCTGCCAGACCACTTTCCTCAAAGGGGAAGAGAAGCTGAACTGGCATATCTTGTTCATCCCAAATCCGAAAATGGGCGAAGCCCTGCAGTCGGCCCAGTAACGCCACTACTATCGGTAGATTCGGAATTGTCGCCCCGCGATTCACACGCCTGCCTGGCAGACGTCGATGATCGATCGGGGCGATTTCGTTTGCCTTCCCATCTGGCTCTGATTTACGAAGCGGGACGAATGGCATGGCATCTCAAGCAATCAAGCGAACATGGGACTACGCCCAGCTGGCGAAGGACTCACTCAAGCTGCGTTGGTCACGCGATGACAAATCGCGTGAGGCCGCCCAAAAGATAGTTGCCCAGCGACTCGGGAAAATGCGAGGCCTGCCACAGAAGGTTGGCCAGATGATTGCCTTTCGAGCGAATCCATCCACGGCTGATTCGTTTTCGGAACTATACGAATCGACCGAGCCACTGCCTTGGGAGACGATGCGTCCGCTGCTGAAGGCGGCCTGGGAAATCGATCCGGAAGAGTTGTTCCGCGAGATCGATCCCAACGCGAAAGCAGCGTCGCTAGGCCAGGTGCACGCCGCCACCATGCAAGATGGACGCAAGTTGGCGATTAAGATTCAATACCCAGGCATTCGCGATGCCGTGATGGCCGACCTGAAATCACTTGGTTGGCTGGCGAGTCCATTTGGCAGTCTCTCACGAGACTTCGATCTGGATGGCTATCGGCAGACGATCCTCAGCGGACTCGAAGAAGAACTCGACTATCGCCGCGAAGCGGCCGCTCAGCATGCGTTCGCTGAAGGACCAGGCCGACATCCTTGGATCGTCGTGCCGGCCGTTGAAGCCGAATTGTCGACCGAGAACATTCTCGTTTCGCATTGGGTCGATGGCGATACATGGGAGGAAGTGCAAGCGACCTGGAGTCAGGACGAGAAGCAGGAACTTGGCCGCCGATTATTATTCTGGTTTGTTGATTGCCTGTTCGAGTATGGACAACTGCATGCCGATTTGCACCCAGGCAATATTCGTTTTCTTCGTACGAGCGATGGCCCGAAGATCGTGCTGTACGACTTTGGTTCCATTTATCGCATGCAGGACACCGAGCGGTGGGCACTGCTGCGATTGATTCGAGCCACGCGCGATCAAAGCGAAGCCCCCCTGCCCTTGTTCGTTTTGCTGGGGTTCCGTTTCGATTTGTTGGAACCAATGTCGGAACGTTTACCGGCGATGTGCCGCTTGCTATTCGAGCCGTTTCAGTCCGAGTTTCCTTACGACGTCAAGCAGTGGCAACTTGGCACGCGACTGAACGACTTGCTGGCCGACCACCGGATGAACTTCCGCATGGCAGGACCGCCAAAGTTGGTTTACTTGCTGCGGTCGTTTCAGGCCGTCATTCAGTACCTAAGCGGACTCGAGGCGAAAGTGGCGTGGGGACGCGCTGTCGAGCCTTATCTGACCCGCTACCAGCAACAAGCCGCACGACTGGCGGTGCCAAAGTTGCCAACTCATGACTTCAGTTCGCTCGCGCGGCACTTGAAGGTCGAAGTGAAACGGGCAGGCATTGTGAAGGCCAGCATCGCCTTAGGAGCCTCCGCGATCGAACGCTTAGAAACCTTGCTCGACCCCGAAACGCTAAAGCGGATCGAACAGGAGAAAATCGACCTGAAAGAGATCGTCCGCAACGTGCGACGCCGCGGCTATGTGCCTGGCGACGTCTTCGCATTGGTCGATACCCAGCGAGAAGTGAAAGTATGGCTCGAGTAGCTGGGGCCTGCCGCGTGGCTTAGCCGGCGAGGCACTTCACGAGTTCTTCTTTGATCGAACTTTCGATCCGGCCTTTGAACAGCATGGCGGCGAACGGAAGATCGCCATGCACAACGACCGAACTCGGCTGCACGTCCATTTCCCCTTTGATCGTCAAGCCAGCGGTCTTGAACGAGAACTGCATCACGTCGTCCTCGGTCCAGGTCTGCTGCATATCTTTGACCTGGCCTTCGAAGCGGCCGCGCAAATGCTCGAGCAAGTCCTTAACCCGCTTCGCGGCTTCTTCTTGACCGAGGGAATGGGGAACTTCGACCTTGAATCCAGGCATGATGTCTCTCTTCGTGAAAGGACTTAGGGTGGCAATCGCACTAAGCCAATCTTCGCCGATTGGCCCCAGATTTCAACCCGCCGCCGCAATCCACGAAAGAAACTAGTCTTCCATGCGGACGATGTCGTCGTAAGAGCGACGATCTTCAGGGTGCCACAGTGGAAGGCCCGTGGCGAGACGTCTTGCCAAGATGTCCAATTTCTCGTTCGATCCCGGGAGAGCACCCGTTGGATCAAATCGCTGCGAATCTACCTTTTCTGGTTCGTAATCCCAAATACCTAAGCGAATCGCATCGAGTACGGAACTTGGCACGGTCGAATTCTCCTGGGAGGCAACAAGAGCAATCTAAACGTCGATTGTGTCCGGCAGTATCGGGATAAGCCGCACCAGACGATCCGCCAGTATCGAAGCCCAATTTGCAAAAGTCAAGCAAGTTGTCAAACGAAATCGAGGATCGTCGTTCGGCGGAACTGGACGAGTCGTTGGTATCGATCTCAATTCGTCTGCGTACTAATGCAGATCGACTGTTGGCGTAGAGATGCTTGAAAGCTTTGGATCGCGCCGGCACAGACCTCGCCAGACCGTTCACCATGACAAACGGCACCCCGTACAGCCACGATGTCTGGATTGATTCTCGCCACTAGTTGTAAATCCGTTGTTCGAAGCGAACCGGCGAGGGCAAAGGAAATGTCGACATCGGCGACTTGTTTTCGCATTTCGATCAGCCGTGTCATGGACAGATGGTCGAACACATTGCCGGCCGATTTATCGAATGTGTCAACCAAAAAAATTCCGCAGCGCAGTTGTTGCGACAGTCGCAGCAGCGTGACAAAGTCAGGCGACTCGGCGAGTTGCTCGTCGGCATAAAACACCATCACACGCGTGATCGATTCCGGCATGCGTTCGTACACCTGGCGAAGCTCTTGATGCCACCCGTCGCGCGTGCGGCAGTGCGAAAGGCCAACTTTTACGCTATTCGCTCTGACTGGCACGGCATCGCTGCCAATCGCTTCATGCAGTTCGCCCAACGCGACACTAATGGGGAAGTCTTGGTGCCATCGATCGACGACCTGATGCCAGATCTCACTGGTCGTCGCGCCTAAAGAGCCTTGATTTGGTTCTTTCAAATCGATGCGATCGACCCCATTTAGAGCCGCGATAGTCGCTTCTTTCTCGTTTCTGACACTTACCAGCAATTGCATGACAGGCTTCTTCGGCAGCGACGCAACTCGCGAAAACGTAAAGAAATGGGTTCGATAGTACACACGAAGGACCGGCACATTCGTTTCGATTGACACCGGGTTCCCGCGGCCGTGCCACCTTGGCACGAAAACTTGGCTCTGATAGCCTAAATCCCTTCAGCATAACCTACCGTTTGGCACTCGTACCATTCCCGTCGTTTAACGGCGATTTCGCACGTTTGGTCAACAGGATTGCGAGGCCAGAGCATCCCTCTGAGCCATGCAAATAGGTGCAAAATGGGGCAGGCTGAAATTCAATCTACTGACGACATTCCAGGGATTCTCGGAGGACACCCGGCGGTGAGCGATCATCATTCAGGCGGCTCAGGTTCGGACAAACCTTTGCTGATCGGCATCGTTGTTATCTTGGTGGCTTACGTGGTGGCCTCGGCCCTTGGGTGGACAGCTTCGCCCAAAGCGATCGCCGCGCCGGAAGCAGCAGCGGCTGCCCACGACGAGGGGGCCCATGCTGAAGAACACCATGATGAGCATGGCGAACATGCCGTTGCCGAACATGGCGGTGGGCATGGAACACATCATGCTTTGCCACATGTTTGGGCTGTGGCCCCGTTTGTGATGCTTCTCGGGGCGATCGCGGTCTTCCCGCTGCTCAAGGCAACCGAGCATTGGTGGGAAAGCAACACTAATCGCTTAATTGTGGCGGTGGTTCTCGCCGGTATCACCTTGTTCTATTACATGACGATCTATGAAGAGGCGAGCCTGTCGGCTGTCTGGCATCGGATCGATCACGCCATCCTGGGCGAGTACATTCCGTTCATCGTGCTGCTTTTTTCACTCTATGTGATCTCGGGCGGTATCCGAATCTCAGGCGACTTGAAAGCCCATCCTTCGACCAACGCCGTGTTTATGATGGTGGGTGGTTTGCTAGCCAGCTTTATCGGTACGACCGGTGCGGCGATGCTTCTGATTCGTCCTTTGCTTGAAACCAACAAAGAACGTCGCTACCGTCAACACACGGTCGTGTTCTTTATCTTCGTGGTGTGTAACTGTGGTGGCTGTTTGCTGCCGATCGGCGATCCACCACTCTTCCTGGGTTATCTCCAGGGGGTCGACTTCTTGTGGACGATGACGGCACTGTGGAAGCCTTGGTTGTTGACCAACTTCCTGTTGCTGGTCGTTTACCTGCTGCTCGACAAGTTCTATTACTACCCGAAAGAATCGAAGGAAAACGTTCTACAGGACGAATTCCGAACGACTCCGTTGCAGATTCGCGGCTTGATGCCGAACGCTCTCCTGCTTTTGGGGGTGATCTTCTCGGTCGCATTGCTCGACCCAACCAAGCCACTCCCTGGCATCGGTTGGTACCCGTTTGTTTACCTGCGGGAAGTGGTGCAGTTGGCTCTGGTCGGACTGAGCGTCTGGCTCGGTAGCAAAGAAATTCGCGAAGCCAACCGCTTCAATTACCACGCGATTGTGGAAGTGGCGGCCCTTTTTGTGGGTATCTTTATCTGCATGCAGCCAGCCCTGGAAATCTTGAACGAACAAGGCCCAAGCCTGGGGATCGACACCCCGATGAAGTTCTACTGGATCACCGGTGGTCTGTCGTCGGTGCTCGATAACGCCCCGACTTACCTGGTGTTCTTCAAGACCGCCTTCCCGAATATGGATGCCAGCATGATCCAGGCCGCTTTGGCCGATGCTTCCGGCAAGAATCACTTCGAGCTGGTCGCGATCAGCTTGGGGGCCGTGTTCATGGGGGCTATGACCTATATCGGCAACGGTCCAAACTTCATGGTCCGGGCAATCGCAGAAGAAGGTGGCGTGAAAATGCCAAGCTTCTTCGGCTACATCCTGTTTTTCAGCATCCCGATTCTGTTGCCGATCCTGGCAATCGTCTCGCTGGTCTTCCTGATGTAAAAACGCCGACTGGCAGAAAACGCCGCATTGGGAAAGTTCACCCTTTGCGGCGTGGGGAAGATTATCCGATACTATGAACGGTAGCTGCGAGGACCGGACCGCGTAGTTTCGATGACTTTCCACGGATGAGAAGCGATACCGACGGTGGACTACACCTACGTCCGTCACGACCGTGACTTACAAGCTCTTTGCCAAACGTTGGCTTCGGACGAGCACATCTTCTTCGATACCGAGTTCATCTCGGAAGATGTGTATCTGCCCGATTTGTGCCTGATCCAAGTGGCGAGCCGCTCTGGTCTTGCTGTGATCGACCCGAAAGGGACGATCGATCTGACCCCGTTCTGGGATCTGATCACCAGCGACCAGGTAACCGTCGTGGCCCACGCGGCCCGCGAAGAGTTTCTGTTCTGTTTCCGCGCAACGGGCAAATGGCCGACACGGCTATTCGATACCCAGGTTGCCGCCGGATTGATTGGCATGGAGTTCCCTGTTTCGCTCAGCAATCTGCTGACCCGACTTCTTGGCGAACACTTGCCCAAGGGCGAAACTCGCACCAACTGGCGTGGTCGACCGCTCTCGAAGCAGCAGATCGAATATGCGCTGAACGACGTAATCTTCCTCGATCAAATCTACCGGCAGTTGGTCGAGCAGCTCGAAAGCCTCGGCCGCATGTCGTGGATGACCGACGAAATGGACCGCTTCCAGAATGCCTGGCAAGACTATTCGACCCGGCCTGGCTGGCGGAGCGTTTCCGGCATCGGCAACTTGAATCGTCGCGCTCTGGCGATCGTCCGCGAGATCTGGACCTGGCGAGATCATCACGCCAAGTCGCAGAACGTGCCTCCTCGCCGCATCCTTCGCGACGACCTGATGGTCGAACTGGCAAAGCGCAAGTCGGCCAAAGTTTCGCAAATCAAAGCCCTGCGCGGCATGAATCGTCGCGACCTCGACCCCTACATTGAAGATCTCGCCGACTGCGTTCGCCGGGCGATCGAACTGCCTGACGATCAATGCCCTGTGAATCATCGTGGCACGGCTAGTTCGCAGTACACCGTTCTGGGGCAATTTCTCAGCGCCGCCCTGGGCAGTATCTGCCGCGAAGCCCGGATTGCTCCAAGTCTTGCATGTACCATTCAAGATGTGCGCGATTTGGTGGCCTATCATTTAGATGGAGCGGGTGAGCTACCTCCCCTGGCGAAGGGGTGGCGTGCCGAAGTTATCGGTCGCACCATTGAAGACCTGCTGGATGGGACCCTGGTTGTCAAAATCGGGGACCCTCGGGCCGACGAACCCCTGGCATTCGAGCAGCACTCCAATCAGGCTGAATAGAGAAGCCGTATCATTTCCAGGGCTGGACTGTGAAGGACAAGGATTGTCGTGACTTGCCCCCGACGATCTTCCTGAGCCAATGTCTGTATTTCGATTAGTGCGTTTCCCGGCCCTGGCAATTCTCCTTGGATGCTGCCTTGCTTCTGTGGCGTTTGCCGCGGACGAAGCCGTCGAGACCAGCCAGCCGCCACTGCAACTGTTTGCCACCGGGCTGGCCGGGCACAGTGCAATGTGCTGCGATGGCAATGGCAACGTCCTGGTGACCAACTATCGCCATCTCGGTTCGGTCGGAAAGATCAGTACCGAACTCGGCGCTCTTGTTCTGTGGGATGCTCCTAAAGCGAATGCCGATCAGGAAGAGCCCTTCCCTCTCGTCGGACTGGCGATCGACGACGACCAGCGTGTGTTGACGCTCGATGCGGAGCATGGCCGGCTATTGCGTTGGAATCCCGAAACCAAGATGGTCGGCATCCTGGCCGATCGATATCAGGGTCGCCGTTTCGATTCGTTATTCGCGGTCGACGTTGGGCCCGGCGGAAACATTTATTTCACCGAACCGGAGCGTTCTTCCGGAGATGGTGCCAACGGCGCACTATACCGCTTTGATGTCGCCACCAATCGTCCTCAGCTACTGGCGGATAGTTTGCATCTGCCAACCGGCATGGTGCTTTCGTCGGATGGCAAGTCGCTGCTCGTGGCCGAGTCGGCTCAGGCCCGTATCGCGGTCTTCCAGCTGAAAGACGATGCCCCGGCCGAGAAGGTCGCCACCTACTTTCTGACCGTGATGCTTGATGTCGACAACGCCAAAGAGATCGGTCGTCTTGGGCACGTAACGCTGGACCGACGTGGTTGGTTGTATGTCGCCTTGTGGGATCGAGGCGAGATTGCCGTGATCGATACTACCAGCGGCAAGTTGTTGGAACTGATCCCATGCGGCAGCGATCGCGTGTTCGGCCTGACGTTGTGGCAAGACGCCTTGCTGATGTCGATCCCCAGCAAAGAAGCAATCTATCGATATGATCTTCGCCCGCTGATCGGCCGCCACGCTCCGTAACGGCCTGCTTTCTCTTGGATCGGTCTAGTCAAGCGGATTGGTATGCATCCATCGTTGCAGGTCGAGCATCGGCTGCTGATCGACTTCAATAATGCCGCGACGTGGTCGATCGAGGTCGACGATAATGAACACCAGCAGCACGATCAACAGGGTCAGTACATAGATGGCGATCGAGGCTCGCGTGCCCGATAGGCCGGCCGAGAATCCGACGACCAGCCCGGTCATCAAAAACGTCATGTACAGCAGGATCAAGACCAACTCAGGAACATGCCGACCGAGCGCCGCGTCTCGTTCGCCAAACGAGTCGGCGACATCGTTCAGCGACTGAACATAGAGCCCCGTCAGCACTGGATTCGGATTCGCCTTAGCCGCATCGGTGGCCTGCTTCCACGTCGCCTCGAACGCGTCGGCGGTATCTTTGGTTAGTTTCTTCCGGACATCGCCGTGCGAGAGGTCGACAGTGCTTTCCTCGATGCGTAGATCGAGGTAGTTCTGGATATTGGCTCGGGCCGAATCGCGGATATCGTCTGGCAGAAGCTCGGTGCGAAGGTAAGCAGTGCCGATCGCGTTCGATTCTTTTACGACTGCCACGCTACGGTTATCGTAACGCTGGAGCGATAACGAGAAGGTGAACCCCAGCAGCAAGCCAAGGATCCCCAGCATCGCGCCTTGGATCGAAGAGACGTGGCCGCGAGTTGCTTCCGAAACAGCCGACTCGTACTTGCGGCCGCAGCGATAGCCGATCTCGACGATTGCCGCCATGGTCGCGAAGAGGATGGCCACAATGACAATGGTTGGCAAGGCGTACATTAGTTCTCGCATACCATGGGACAACGCTACGTTGCCGGACGGACCGAAGCGTCCAGGAGGGAACATCAGCGACGCCAAGCCCGACGCCGGTCACGCCTTGCCTTGGCTGCAGCCAGAGGGCCCGCGTCACAAGCGAGCCAACCAGCCGTTTGCCGCGTCGCCGCGACGCTACAAATATCGTTCCGATTTCAGCGGTCGTCAATCATTCGTTCCGCTGCTTGCCGATTGGGATGATTGCGCACGAAAAAAGGCCAGGCCGCTCGATTGGTTCGAGGGGCCTGGCCTTGGTTGGATCTCGCCAGGTTCGCTAAGCAAAGCTTATTGGTAGCGGCTGAACGGGGTTGGGCTCAGCGGTGCTGGGCTGGGGCTGGCCGGCGGATTGGCCGGGCCACCAGTTGGCGGCTGGAAGCGTTGCGATTGGGCTGGCATCTGCGGCGAGGCCGTTTGAATAACCGCACCATAGAAGTGGGTCGATTCTTCGATGGCCAACCGGGTCGTTGGATCTTCGCAGCGAACTTCCGCACGGAAGGTATGGTTGCCTTCGCTACGGCCGCGAGCTTTCACTTTCACGATTAATTCCTGGCCGGCGTTGACCGATGCGACTGGGCTCATCTGAACGACGTCGCCCTGGATGGTCCCCTTCCCGCCTTCGATGGCGATCGGTTCGATGCTGTTGCCGAAGCTGATCGTCATCATCACACCGCGGGCTTCTTTGGTACCGCGGTTGTTCAGGCGGAATTCGTATTCCACTTCCTGTCCGACTGGGATCGGACCGGTTGGATCGTTGACGGCCAGTTTCAAGTCGGCGACTGACTCGACGCGGGTCACCATTTCATGCTGGCTGTTGAGGCCCTGGTCGGCGTTGGCAGCAACCTGCAGGACGTTGTTTCCTTCGGTCATCAGCGTCGCGATGATCTGCAGTGCCTTCTCGGAATTCGGTTCGAGGGTTGGCATGCTCCAGACAACCTTGCCGGCGGCTTCGTCGTATTCACCACCGTGCGATGCCGACAGGAACTTCGAGCCTTCTGGCAGTCGAGCTTCCACCTGAACGGCACTTGCCGGAGCATTACCGGCGTTGGCGACGATCACAGCATAGCTGGCCGTGGTGGCGGCATACTTGATGGCTGGGCCCTGAGCATTGACAGCCAATTCGGCCCGACGGACCAGGACGTCATGCTGAGCCTGAGCAAAGAGCCCGTTCTCGGCAGCCGTTTCGGCTCGCAGCGACAAAGTGCCGGCCTGCTTGGCGGTCAGTTCCAGTTCCAGAACTTTCTGATCGCCAGGACCAATGGTGCCAATTGAATCGATAACCGTTGGATTCTGTCCCTTCTTGATCGGCATGATCGTGATCGAAACGTTGTCGGCTGGGCCACTACCCGCGTTGCGAGCGATGACTTTGAAGATCTGCGAGTCGCCAAACAGAATGTCGTTCGGGCCTTCGATCACCATTTCCAGCTTCGGTTCCAGAACCGAGAGTTGCGACTTCATCTGCAATGGAGCGAAGGCTACTTCTAGACCCAGTTCAAACGGCCGCGTCTGCGTCGCGATCAGGGTCAGTTCGAGGTAGCCTTCATTACGACCCAGCAAAACCGGGATGTCCCATTCGACTGCCTGGCCACCACTTTGCGTGGCAATTTGTCGAGGCGAACCCAAGGTGCCTCGCAGATCTTGCAACTGAATCCCTTGCGGCAGGGGAACATGAATGGTTAACTGGCGGGCATCGTCCTTGCCCAAGTTGCGAGCGTAGATGCGATAGTTGGTTGGTTTGCCCAGCACCATGGTTTTCGGACCGGTGGTTTCGATGGCCACGGCTGGGTTGTTGACCGCAAACAAGCTGTTCGCCGAAACTGGTCCACTGGGGGCAGTTGGTAGCGTTGCTTCTACGCTGGTCGTTGCTGGCGAGCGTTGTGGCATTGCCGTGCGTGCCGGAGCAGCTGGTTCGGTCGATGGCCAAGGCTGAGGCCTGCCAGCTTCACCTGACGTCGGGCCGGAACCGATCGAAGCAGCGCCGTTGGCGGACGGCGTGGTCGATGCTGGCAGATAACGAAACGGAGCCGCGGCAGCCGAGTTGGTGGGCTGATTCGGCATCGCTGGTGGTTGCGAATGAGGAGCTTCCAATTCCGGAGATTGCTGAGATGCTTCTTCCGGAGCGGCGGCTGGTGGATTGGTGCGGAGGCGACGTAGTGCTTCATCCAGCGATGAAGGAAGCCCTGCTGGGGCGGGACTGGGGCTGGATGGCACTGGTTCCAGAGCGGGACTGGTCAGCTGGCCGTAGCGACGACGGCTCGATTGACGTGTGCCCGACTCGCCAGAGGTTAGAATCGTTTCCGTTTCGGGCCAATCGCCCGTGGCGGAATCGATCCTGGCCGGCATCGGTTGCAGCGGTACCGAGCTATCGGGAGCGCTGAAGCGACTTGGCGCCGGGGACGACATGTCGTGTACGGCAGATTGCTTGCCTTCGGCGGCAACTTCCCGCTGGGGCATCAAACCTGAAATGACAACGTGGCCAAGGGCAGCCAGGACAATCAGTCCCGCGGTTCCCAGAATTGCGCTACGATGCATCATTGAATTTCCTGTCGTCCGTCAAAACAATATTTGGATTCCACTCTCGGTATCGGTTATTCAGAGATTACCGGTTTAGGGAATTGTTCGGATTTTGGAAAATGGATGGTTTGGGCACCCTTTTCCGGATATTCCGGTTTGATGTAACTCCATTGAAAGCAACAACTTCGTGACCACTTCACGCAAAGAACAGATCGTCAGCCTGTTGGAATCGGACCCAAATGACACCTTTTTGAGGTATGGGCTGGCGATGGAACTCCGCAAAGAAGCCAGTTATCCCGAGGCTCGAGCCGAGTTCGAGAAGCTGATGCGTGGCAATCCGCCCTACGTGGCGGCCTGGTTTATGTGCGGGCAAATGCTGGCCGAAATGGATGAAATTGAAGAGTCCCGAACTGTCCTCCGCGAAGGGATCGAAATTGCTCGCCAGCAAGGAGATGCCCATGCCGCCGGAGAAATGGGGGAATTGCTGGCATCGCTGGGGAGTTTCGGCGAGTAACTCCACGCCCAGGTGGTAAACCGGTTAGAATAAAACGAATCGGCTGGTTGCGTTGGGGCATCCAAGCCGAGGGCAGCCAGGTCCAGCGATCCGACAAGACGCTGGCAACCGGTCTCGTCCTGCCGAGCCGAGAAAAGCGAGCAGAGAAAAGGGAGTCGGAGTGCAATTCCAGCTAGCGTCCGCGTTCAAACCAGCCGGAGATCAGCCTGCCGCGATCGAGGCTTTGACCGAAGGAATCAAATCGGGCAAGAAGCACCAGTGTCTGCTCGGGGTGACCGGTTCCGGTAAGACGTTCACCATGGCGAACGTCATTCAAAACATGCAGCGCCCGACCCTGGTGATCTCGCACAATAAAACCCTGGCCGCGCAGCTCTATTCCGAATTCAAAGAGTTCTTCCCCAACAACGCGGTCCATTACTTCGTCAGCTATTACGACTATTACCAGCCGGAAGCCTACATCCCGCAGCGGGACATCTATATCGAGAAAGATGCCTCGATCAACGACGAGATCGACCGGCTGCGTCTGGCGTCGACTAGTGCCCTGGTCAGCCGTCGCGACGTGGTGATCATCGCCAGCGTCTCGAGTATCTATGGCTTGGGTTCGCCGGACGACTATAAGAAGATGATGGTCAGCATCCGGAAAGGACAGATCGTCGATCGCGATGACATCCTTTCCAAGCTGGTCGACATTCTTTACGAACGAAACGACGTCTCGTTTGAACGCTCGAAGTTTCGTGTTCGGGGCGACTGTCTGGAAATCTGGCCATCGTACGAAGAGTTCGCCTACCGCATCGAATTGTGGGGAGACGAAGTCGAGCAGTTGGCGATCATCAACCCAACCACCGGCGAGATCATTTCGCATCAGGAACAACTGTTTATCTACCCGGCCAAGCACTTTGTGATGCCGGAAGAGCGGATCGAGAAGGCGGTTCAAAAGATCCGAGCCGAACTGAACGGTCGCCTGGAAGAGCTGAAACAAGCTGGCAAATTGCTGGAAGCGCAGCGATTGAATGCCCGTACTCGTTTCGATCTCGAGATGATGCAGGAGGTCGGCTTCTGCCCTGGGATCGAAAACTACAGCCAGCCACTTTCGGGCCGGCCATCGGGGGCTCCGCCAAGCACGCTGTATGACTTCTTCCCCGACGACTTCCTGTTGTTCGTCGACGAATCGCACGTGACGGTCTCGCAGATATCGGCCATGTATCACGGCGACCGCAGCCGCAAGATGAACCTGGTCGAACATGGTTTCCGGTTGCCGAGTGCCCTGGATAATCGCCCACTGAAGTTCGAGGAATGGGAGAACATCCTCAACCAGACGGTGTTCGTCTCGGCGACTCCTTCCAACTACGAGCTGGAAAAGACCGCCGGTGAGGTGGTCGAACAGATCATTCGTCCGACCGGGCTGCTCGATCCGGTGGTGGAAGTCTGCCCGGCTCGCGGTCAGGTACCTCACTTGCTGGAACAGATTCGCGAACGGGTAGCGGCGGGCGATCGAACCTTGGTCACGACGCTCACCAAACGACTCGCCGAAGACCTGGCGCATTACTTCTCGGAACAAGGGATCGCCTGTAAGTGGCTCCATAGCGAGCTCGATGCCTTCGAGCGTGTCGAGTTGCTGCGTGACCTGCGGGAAGGCAAGTTCGACTGCCTGGTCGGGGTGAACCTTCTGCGCGAAGGTCTCGACCTTCCGGAAGTTTCGCTGGTGGCGATCCTGGATGCCGATAAGGAAGGCTTCTTGCGTAGCGAAACGTCGCTGATTCAGACGATTGGTCGATCGGCTCGTAACGTGAATGCCAAGGTGATCATGTATGCCGACCGGATTACGGCCGCCATGCAAAGTGCCATCGATGAAACGGCCCGTCGTCGCGAGATCCAGCAGGCGTACAACGAAGAGCACAACATCACCCCGGAAACGGTCAAAAAGAACATCCGCCGGGGGATCGAGGCGGAAGCGGACGCTCATCGCAAAGCGAATCAAGCTGTCGGCTTGACCGACGATTCCGAGATCATCACCCAGGAATACATTTCCGAGCTGCAAAAGGAAATGATGGACGCCGCCGAGAATCTCGAGTTCGAACGGGCCGCCGCCATTCGTGACCGAATCTCGAAGATGGAAGATTCCATCGGCAAAAAGAAGAGCGAAGTCGATGTCAAAGATGGTGGCAAAGGCCGCAAGAAGGGGCGTCGGACCCGCGGTGGCGGCAAGATCCCACGCCCCAAGAAAGGGGCATCTTAAAACGATTGCATGCCAGCACTGCTGCTGCATGCGTGGTGATGTAGGAAAGCTGGTCAGAGCTTGACGAGGCCGTTCGATCGGAGTGGGGCGAAATTTCGATTTTGCCGATTTTCCGAGGCTTAATTGGCCGACTCTAGAAGACGTAAGTGTGTCAGGTTGCCGAATCGACGCGACCAGAAACGCGCCGAGACTGCGCGACGACAACCATCATCCTGGAGTATGTACAGAATGACCAAGCTGATCCCCTTCACCTTTGTTTTGGCGATTGTCGCCCTGACCTCGCAGGTCAATGCTCAAGAGCTGAAGGTTGTCGATCACGACAAGCCGGAGACCCCGACGGTGGAAGAAATGCCGTCGCTGGGCAACGCCACTCCGGAGATGTGGTTCTACCTGCAAGAACTGCGACGCTATGAAGATCCATCGGCGGCTCGCCGTCGTCGTGCGGAACTGACCGCCGCCGCTCGTCGTTCGCGGATGTTCTCGCAGCAGTGGTACGGCATCAACAACCTTCGCCCAACGGCCAACGCGGTTCCAATGATGTACCGCTACTCGGCTCACCAGTCGAATGTGCCTTGGGACGCCACCCAGCACACCTACTTCCGTATGGCTACGCCTCCAGTTTCGGGTGGCCCACGCCAGTTCTAAGCCTGGTGGAAGCGACAAAACAAACGATCAAGGATCGGCCCAACCGCCGGTCCTTCTTCATGCGCGGTCTGGTTATGGCGTGGGTTCTTCCAGACGATAGTCTTTCAGCCAGTTCTTAAGCCGGCCCGCCTGAAGCGGCTCGATCGATTCGAGCTCGTACGTGCTGACGCCGACATGCATCGCTGAGCCTGGCCGAACGGTTACCGTCACGTGACTCGGAACGACGCTACTGCGAAACGTTTGGTACTGAACGTGTCCCGCGAGCGTGCCCCAGCGCGTCTCGCAGTCGTAAGAAAGAATCCGCCAGTCGCCATCGGTCGCCAGGCGAATCGTGCCACCGGTAACCAGCGTATCGGCCGGGCGGACGGGCGCGTTGTAAGTGAACTTCAGCGTCGCAACCTTCGTTTCAGGATCGATGGAAAGGGAATGGATTGTCGTCGCTTCGTGGTCTTCCACCAACGAGATCAACGACTTTCCACAGATTGAATAGCCGGCATGCAGCAGCGGGAAAATCGCTTCGCCGGCACGAGCAAGTTCTTTCTCGCGCTGCTTCCCTTTCACCAGACGCTTACGTTGGTAGTCGTTATCGTGATCGGGACCTGCGAGCGTGAAGCCATACTTGGGATTTACAGCGATGACAGATCGCTTGCCATCGCGAGTGCCTGCCACGCAGATCTGCTGGTTGTCGCTGGCGAACGTAACGTGATCTTCGCTCCAGTGAACGCCTAGCCCGGTGTCGTCGTTGATGGCATTGGTATAGCGGCAGCTACCGGCGACACCTCCCGCGGTGGCCTCAAGCCTTTTCCAGCCATCGATGGCGGAATCGGGCATGGTCGGCGCTTCGGCAAAGAGCCACGTCGACAACAGAAGCAGGCAAGGTAACGAAAGCAGGTGGCGATACAACATCGAGATCCTCATCCGTGACTCGGGGGTGGCAAGTGCCGCTGCATGGGCGGTTAGCTTCCTATTGAACGCACTTCGCTGGCGTCGATCAAGTAAATTGTCGTATGTCGCGCAGCATACTGACGGGTGAGGAGGATCCGGCGAAAATGATGGCATACTGAAAGAAGCGTCATCAGCAACATCAGGAGATACCGCGGATGAAAACTCGACTTCCTTCATTTGCAGTAATCTTGGCGGCGGCAACGCTGGCCGGAGGAGCCGCGATGGCATTGGCACAAAAAGAAATGCAATCGCTGGATATCGAACCGGCTGAAACCGATCCGCCGGTGGGGATCGCCATCGTCGAGCTCTACACGTCGCAAGGCTGCAGCAGTTGTCCGTCGGCCGATCTGGTGCTGCGAGAATTGAAAGCGACCGCGGCCGAATCGAAGCTGCCGATCTACCCGCTCTCGTTTCATGTCGACTATTGGAACAACCTTGGTTGGCCCGATCCTTACAGCGAAGATCTCTTTACGCGTCGTCAGCGAGCATATGCGACGGCGATGGGAAGCCAACGCGTTTACACACCGCAGATGATTGTGAATGGTCGCGTCGAATTTGTTGGTTCCGACCGGGCAAAAGCGCGGAAGGTGGTTGAGCACGCGCTGAAGCAAAAGGCCGAGGTTGAGATCGAATTAAATGTCAAGCCAGATAGTCCGATGCGGCAGGTCACAGTCGCCTATCGCTTAAAAGGACCGATCGAAGGACGCTATCTCAACATCGCCCTGGTCGATAATCCTGCAGCAAACGAAGTCCCTAACGGAGAGAACGCTGGCCGCACATTACAGCATGCGAACGTCGTCCGGGCGTTGCGACCGGTGGCGATTGCGAATGCGGAGGGAAGCGTCGAATTTGAACTTCCCGAAGATGTGGCTGAGGCTGCCTGGCAGGTCGTCGCTTTCGTCCAGGATCCACAAACGCTGGCGATCGTCGGTGCGACGGCGAAATAGGTCGGGCCGAATGATTGGCTGTGAACGCGTGCTGACCGATTAAGACTCCCACTCCGGTTGCCGCCGAAGAATTGAAGGCATGACGAACTGATCGAGCCGTTCATTGGTCGCCACACCGATGCCAGGCCCTTCCCAGGCCGCGACCTGACTCGCTTCCGCGATTGACAGGCAAAACGCCTTGCATACGAGGTTTACGAGCCATACCGTGCTTCGCTTGTCGTTGGGAAGCTCGTGAAACAAGACTTCCATGGCAGAAGAGAGCGTCTTGCCACGAACGACGGATGATCTCAGCCGCTCGACCAGGCTTGGGTCGAGATGTGGTTTGCTTTCCATGGGGCGACTTCCTGAGAGACATCACAAGTGGTTTGCCAGATTGCAGGTAGATGTTCGTCAAAAATCTAGCATCTAAAATGACACCACATGCCCCTCATTATGGCTGGCATCAAAACCCTAACCCTGGCCCAATCAGCGACCCGGTCCTTACGGTGCCATCCGTGATGTTGAACATGCCGGGGAATCGATCGCGCCAGCCATCGTTGCCAGCAGGGCAATATTGGCGACCGTTCCCTTCGATTGCGGCAATCGTTGGCAGTCGTGCAGCGATACTGGCAGAGTGCAGGAACGAAGCGCCGGGGCAGGTCAAATCCTGCACGCACAGAAACAGTCCGTATTTCTGCGCGGCGGCTCCCATCAGCAACGCTTCGGAATGTCCCTTGCAAGCCTTCAAGGCGACACCGCTGTAGCCCTGCTCGCGCGAGAGGAAGAGCGTTTCGAGGTCGATCAACGACTCATCAATGACCACCGGTTTGATTTCTGCAGCGGCATGCATCTTGTTCTCCGGATGCTTTCGCAGATCGCGATGGGTTGGCTGTTCGATGTACTGAACACGCTGCATCGCGGCTGGACTGGTCGCTTGTAATTTCGCCAGAAAATCGAGCACATACTGGACACTGGCACACTTCTCGTTGAAGTCGAGCGAATAGAACCAGGCAGTGATTCCACGCTTTGCCTGGGCTTCGCTTGAAACGGCGTCAATTTTAGTGACCCGGGCCACATCCCAGTCGAGGTCGTCGCCATTCAGCTTGATCTTCAGGTGGGTAAGGCCATCGGCTGCGATCCATTGATCGAGCGTCTCGGGCAGGCCGTCGCCGACGGGCGAAGTTAGTTCGCCGGCATCGAGTGGATCGAGCGCCCCGACCAGGTGATACAGAGGCATCGTCGCCCGAGGCTCGCGGAGCGTGTACCTGTCGAGGTGTTCGCCGGCAAAGTCTTCATTCAGAAAGCTCGCCAGGTCTTCTTCAATGAACTCTGGGCCGAGCGTGTTGTAGCTGTTCAGGCCAAGGGCTTTGCCGTACGCATCATGGATGGCGGCATCGACTGGGCTGCCAGCGACCATCAACGCGAGCATGGGAATCGCTTCGGGAAGCCCCTGCTCTCCTTCCAGTTGTTTGCCAATCGAAAGCAGCGGCTGGTGAAGCGACCGCGCGTGCTGCAGCGGATGCGCTGGCTGATTCAGTTGACTGGCTTCGGCGGAAAAGCGGTGCGCCACGTCGATCATCGATTTCAGCGTTTGCTCGCTGTCGACTTGCGAAGATGGCCAGCCCCAGACGTTGCCCATCGGCATCGAACCATACCCTTTGCCGATCTGGCCGGCCCGGGTTTCGACGGTAATCTCGACGTTGAAGAGAGTCACATCCGTGACGACGCGCCCACCGAACTTCATCGGGCTGCGGTACTGGATGGTTTGCGTCGAGGGAACGACGTCTCGGATGACGATATCGGTAGGCTTGCTCATGAGTGGCTCATCCATGCAAGGAGGGGAAGGAGGAGCCACCCATGGTAAGCGTTCTCAGGCGACGTGCAATTACCCACGAAGCCTGAGTCGTTACCTGATTCGACAGCGATCGATCGCGAGAGGGTCTACTTAGACCAGACCCTTGCGGACAGCCCAGACAGCGGCCTGAGTACGATCGGAAACACCGACCTTACGCAGAATGTGCTGGACATGTTCTTTGACGGTCTCGTAGCTGATGTGCAGAGCCTGAGCGATTTCCTTGTTGGTCAGCCCCAGGGCCAACTGGCGAAGGACTTCGCTTTCACGCTGCGTCAGCGGAACTTCGACGTCGGCGTTCAAGCGTGGCGTTGCCAAGGCACCGGTCACACGACGCAGTTCGTCACGCGTCCAGGCGTTTTCGCCACGGTGAGCCGTGCGAATGGCGTCCAGCAGGCGATCCTTCGGATCCCCCTTCAGAACGTAGCCCGCGGCACCCAGGGCCACGGCACGTGCGACGTAGGTTGGGTTGTCGTAGGTCGACAGAACGAGGATCGCCAGGTTAGGGTGATCCAGCTTCAGTCGGCCGAGGGTCGTGAGGCCGTCCCCTTCCGGCATACGAATATCTAGCAGCACGACGTCTGGTTTGACTTCGTCGACCAGCGTGATCGCTGCGTCACCAGTCGCGGCCTCGCCGACGATCTCGATGTCGCTATCTGCCACCAGCGTCTTCAATCCGCAACGGACCACTTCATGGTCGTCTGCAACTAAGAGTCGAATTGCCATCGATTACTCCACATCAATCTCATGGTATGCCGCATCCTAGATTCTGCTGAAGAATCGAATCAAACGCGATGCTGACAGGTTCCGTCTTGGTCCCTCGGCAGCATTTCATCTGAGGCAATCTCTGGCCGATCTTGCCTTTCGATACGGTTGTCTACTGTTTTTGCCCTTGGATTCGCGGTACTCGCTGAAACGAGTTTCACGAAAAAAAACTTGCACAAGAGGTAGATACCCCACTGGTGTCGTACTCAGTTCAGCATACCACCCGCTAGAGATAAAGTAACTTAACCCGCGAAAATTGCTAGGGCTGGCACCCACAGCAGATGGATACTGACCAACTCATCGATCAAAAAACTCGGGTGTTTCAACTACTTACGCCGAGGTGCTTGCGGCTTCCCCGCACTAACCTCGTGCTCGACAGTAAGCGAAAGTTGAGCACGTGTTTGAGATTCTTAACGAATCATGCTGAAACGCCGCAATGCGGTGTCAAGAAAAAAAATGGGAAATACTTCTTGCTACGGTAGCATTTGATCCCAATTTTTTAGATAGGGTTTACCGTAAGTCCCCTGCAATACGCGACATTTGGAGCCGGCCGACCTGGGGATGATGGGATATTCGCGGAGAATGTCGCGAGAGAAAAAAGAAAGAGGCGCCGGCCGGATTCGAACCGGCGATGGTGGATTTGCAATCCACTGCCTTAGCCACTTGGCCACGGCGCCTTAACTTTGCCACCTTAAGTGGTGATCAGCGATTGGTCTGATTATTTCAAATTCGCTGACTTTGACAATGGTATCGGCTGCTAAGAGACGATCTCTTTATCGATTTTCTTAACAACTGGCAAGCTTTCTCTAGTTCGCAGGAAGCAATTCTTTGGCAGTGTGCTGTTGCCCGGTGCTGGCATGGTTCGATGACCATATCCATCACCAAATACAACTTACTGCCTTAGGAAAAGGAATCTTCCGGTGCGGCAACTTTTAGCTTGGGTGACCAGTTTCACCAGGAAAGACCAACTCGTCAACCAAGCGGTTCGTCAGTTGGCCGAAATCGCTCAACAAAAGGCAGAATTGTTTGCTAGCGATCTGACCCCCGAAGAGCTGGAAGGTTATCGCCGGGCGCGTCTTCGCCAAACCGTGCGAGAATATGTCGACTCGCTCCGCCAGCAGCGGCCTGAATCGAGCCGTCAGCGTCAGCAATTGCTCGATGCCATCCTCGATCGCCTGGCAGTGGGCGAGAATTATTCGTCTGCTGCGATGATCGAATCGTGCGAAGCGCCCCGACAAGCGGCATAACCGCTAAGCTCGCCGGCAATCGGAAATAATTCTCACCACGACGCGATTCGTGAGGGTTTCGGCCTGCGATCTTTGCCGATCTCGCAAAAGGTGCCTAATCGGGCATCCCCTTCCCTAACTCATGCCCAGCGTGAATGCGAGATTGATGATGAATCCTACCCAAAATCAATTGCCTGACCTGCGCAAAATTAACCAGCGATTGGCATTGAATTCCGTTCGAGTTCAGGCCTTCCTGAATGGACTCGCTCCGCGGATGGACGCCCTGGTGGCGGCTGCTCGTGAAGGAAACCTGGCCGAAATCGGTCGAGTCAGCCACTTCATCCACCGCTGCTGCGATGTCTACGGCTATGAAGAATTAGCTTCGCGTGCCGCCGACGTCTGCGAAGCGGCTGCTGCTTGCGAACCGATTTTGGAAGTCGATCGAAAGATCGTGCGATTGGTTGGTGCGTTTGCTCGAACCAACGAGAAGATGGCGGTCGCCTCCCAGGTCTAGGTCTGGGGCTGCCGACGCAAGGATGGGGACGCGACTAGTGTCCCCCCTCCAGCTTCTTGAGACGCTCCTCTTTCTCGAGGGCTTCTTTGCGTTCTTTCTTTCGCGCCTCTTCGTTCTCGCGGTTGGTGCCAAAACCAACCACCATCACGCCTAGCGAAACCAGCAACACCACGTAGATATAGGCCAGGACCCAGCTTTTGCCTTCTTCTTCCTCACCGGCCCCTTGCGCGAAGACAGGGCTTGCCATGACTTGCATGAACAACAGGACGAACAGGATCGTGGCTCGGCGAAGGGTCAGCATGGAGAGTTCCTGCGATTAGGCGCGGTCAAAACGAGAACCCTAGTTTAACCTGAAGGATTGGCACCGCAAAACCATCCCTCGCACCATTTTAGCGGTTCCCTGCCCTGTTGTCCGGAACCCCACTCACTGGCTGCTAGGTGCGGTGGCGTATTCTGGTTTGGGTAATTCGGCGGCGGTGTCTTCGTTTTCGTTGTCCTCGAGATCGTCGCCTTCCTCTTCTGGGCGACGCCACCGCGAGATCAGACCTTCATAGGTTTCCACGGTCAGGCTAAACAAGCTTGGCACTAAAACCAGCGTCAGGAAGGTCGAAACGAGCAAACCTCCCAAAACTACGCTTCCCAGCCCGCGATAAAGTTCGCTACCGGAACCTGGGAACAGCACCAGCGGCATCAGGCCGAGAACTGTTGTCATCGTGGTCATAAAGATCGGGCGGATACGGGACCGGACACTTTCCAGCACCGACTCGCGCAGGTTCATGCCATCTTCCCGCATGTGATTTAACGCCTGGTGCACAATCAGAATCGGATTGTTCACCACCGTTCCGATCAGGATCACGAAGCCGAGCATCGTCAGCACGTCCAGCGGCTGCAGCACGAACAGATTTAACAGCGAGAGCGCCATCACGCCACCGACCGCCCCCAGCGGCACGCTGAGGATGATCACGAATGGATAGATCCACGATTCAAACAAAGCCGCCATCAAAAGGTACGTGATCAACAGAGCCAGGATCACATTGAATCGCAGCGAGATCCAGGTGTCTTGCAGCTTATCGGCCGTCCCGGAAAGGCCAATGCGATAGCCATCGGGGATTGTGCCGTCGGCGATCATCGGATTGACGATCTCGTTGGTGATCCGCTGCATTGCGTCTTCCAACGCCATTTCAGGCGGTGGCGAAACTTCGATGGTGATCGACCGGAGTCGTTCGCGATGGTTGATTTGCTCTGGGCCACTCTTCAGGCTCACGTCGGCGAGCGCCGTTAGCGGAATCAATTCGCCGCCAGGCGTGGCGATGGGAAGCGAAGCAATCTTCTGCGTTGAATCGGCAAAGTGCGTCTCGCCGATGATCGTCAGGTCGATCTTCTTACCATCCAGGAAGTAGTCACCGGCATAGGCACCGTCGATCAAGGCATTGGCGGTGTAACCGAGGTCCGAGCTCGTCACACCCATTTCGGCGGCTTGCACCAGGCGTGGTTCGATATGCAGTTCAGGACTCGAAAGGTCGAGGCTCGGCACCGGACGAACCTGGGCCGATGGCATCATGTTCGGGCTTTTGACTTTGCCTAAGATCTGCCCGCCAATCCCAACCAGCGTCGGAAGTTCCGGCCCGGTGATTTCAACTTCGACCGTACGACCGCCGGTCAGACCTTGCTCGAATAGGCTCGATTGCTTCGCCACGGCGAACGTCCCTGGCAGCTTTGCTCCGACCGATTGCACGAGCGGAACCAACTCGCCGCAGCGCTGGTCGTCGTAGGTTCGCAGCCCCATGAAAACCTGGCGTCCACGAGCGACAAAAAAGAAGTCGCTGATCGCCGGGTACTTCGCATTTTGCACCGCCGGATCGTTCGGATCGACGTCCCAGTAAGGCTTCAATTCGTCTTCGACCGTTTTGCCGAGGGCCATCAGCTGATCGATATTGTAGCCTGGCGGCGGCAGCAGAATTCCGAACACGAGGTTTCGGTTACCGGTCGGAAGGTATTCGACCTTTGGCCATAAAGCCCAGCTTAAAACAACCGTGGCAGCCAGAATGATTCCGATCACCGCGACGCGGCGAAAGACGGTTGCCATCAGCCAGCGATTGAGCGCGACGACCAACTCGATCGTCGCATTGCCCATCTTGCCGATGGCGGCTTCCAGCCCCGATGCAGCAGCCGGGGCGGCTGTTTTCGCATGGCCATTGCCGTTCGAGGGATTGTGCTTGCTCGACTTGCGTGAGCCATGGAAGAGACGCGAGGCAGCCGTCGGGATCACCGACATGGAAACGACCAACGAAAGCGCGACGGCCGCACTAATTGCCAAGGCAATGTCTCGGAACAACTGCCCCGCTTCTTCCTGCACAAACACAATCGGGAGGAACACCGCAACGGTGGTGGCCGTCGAAGCGAAGACCGCCCCCCACACTTCCTGCGTTCCTTTGGAAGCCGCTTTCAGTGGCGGATCGCCCAGCTGATAGTGACGATAAATGTTTTCCAGCACAACGACCGCGTTGTCGACGAGCATACCGACGGCGAACGCCAGACCGGCAAGGCTGATCACGTTCAACGACCGCCCCAACGCCCCGAGGATCAAAAACGTTCCGATGATACTGGTTGGAATCGCCAACGCGACCACCAGGGCCCCGCGAGCGAACCAGAAGCCTGCGACAATCAACAGCACTAAGCAGGGAATGAACAGCCAGCCACTGACCGTCGCCGAAGCGATCGCCAACGCCATGGCCACGGGAATCAGCATCAGCGTGCGAACGCCCAGATGCAAAAACAGCATCAGCACGCAGATGGTCAACGCACCGCCGATAAAGATGTTTTGCTGAACCAGGTCGACCGACGAATAGATGTAGTCGGTTTCGTCGTAGACCTGAACAAGCTGTAGCCCTTTGGACTTCAGCAGGCCTTCGTCCAGTTCTTCGCGAACGTGTCGCAAGCCATCCATCACGTCCAGCACGTTGGCGTTGGTTTCGCGAATGCAGTTGATCCCAATCGCCGACTCGCCAAAGCGACGCATGATGCCGGTTGGCTTCTTATAACCGTGTCGCACTTCGCCAACATCACGAACATAAACCGGCACGCCGTCTCGGACCGCCAGCAATTGATTCTCGACCTGCTCCGGCGAACGGAATTGCCCCAGCGTTCGCACGACCCAGCGACGCTTCCCTTCCCAGAAGTCGCCGGCCGAGGTGTCTTCGTTCTGGCCAGAGAGGACGCGGCGAACGTCGGAAATCGTCAAGCTACGGGCAGCCAGCCTTTCGGGGTGGACGATCACCTGAATCTCGTCTTCCAGGCCGCCGATCACATTCGACTGCGAGACACCACTGACTCGTTCAAAGCGGGCTTCGATTTCATCTTCGGCGAATCGCTTCAACGTTTGGATGTCGAGCGATTCTGGCGGGAGCAGTTCCTGGAACTCGTAATGCTCGTCGGCAGCTCGGCGCAGCTTTAGCATCTGCACCCCGATGTTCGGAGCGAATTCAACTTCGTCGATGGTCTCTTTCAGTTGCGGATGCTTCTGGCGGAACTCGGCGAACTCTTCGTCGGACGGACGACGGGCACTGAGCACGAACCAGGCAATTGGTCGATCGGAAGAATTGGCCGTGCTGATGATCGGTTGATCGGCATCTTCCGGATAGTCAGGAACCTGGGCGAGGCGGCTGTTCACCTTCAGCAAGGCTTCGTCCATGTTGGTGCCGACGAGAAACTCGAGCGTGATCTTCGCCGACGAGTCGCTGCTTTCCGAAGTCATCTTGCGGATGCCTTCGACGCTCTTGAGTTGCTCTTCCTGTTCGATGACGATCTCTTGTTCGATTTCCTGCGGGCTGGCACCAGGCCACTTCGTTTCCACGGTGATCGTCGGCGTTTCGACCTCAGGCGTCAGGGCCATCGGCATGCGAAACAAGGCGACCGTGCCGAACAGTGCGACGAGCAGCACGCCGACGGAAACTTTGACAGGATTGTTGAGGAAAAACTCGATCATCGGATTAGCTTTTGCGTTGGGCGGGATGGGGGATGAGGGGCGGTTTCGCAATCCTTACGTGCCGGCGGCTGGTCCTTCCGGGGCTGGCAAGATGTTCACGGTCTGGCCTGGTCGAAGACGCTCGTTGCCTTGCGTGACCACCTGCATGCCAGGCGTCAGTGGTCCAGTGACTTCGATCGAGCCACCTTCCGAAACACCAAGCGTCACGGGGATCGGTTTGACAACGTTGCCCTCACTCATCGGGGCTTTCTCGACGGCGAAGACCATCGGCGACCGGCCACCCAGGACAACGGCATCCTTTGGGACGAGCAATGCCGTCTTGCGTTCACCGGTCTGCAGTAGCACGTTGCCCATCATGCCTGCCTTGAGCACCGGCTTCTCGCCGTCGAATTCGTTCTTGATGCGGATTTTGACCGGGAACGTGCGGGCTCGGACGTCTGCTTGTGGCGTGATCGAAAACACTTTGCCGGTGAACTGCCGGCCAGGGTAAGCGAACACGGCGACTGTCACCTCGCGGCCCAATTGAACGTAGGGAATGTCTTGTTCCGGGACGTTGGCCACCAGGTCGACCTGGTCGAGTTGGGCCACTTCGGCAATCGCACCACCGCTGGTCGCCCAGGCACCCACTTCGGTCGACTTCTTGACGACAAAGCCCGTGAATCGCGAGCGAATCGTGTACTTCTTGATGCGATCTTCCAACTCTTGCACGATCGCCGCTTGCATCGCGACCTGGGCTTTGGCTCGAGCGATCTGTTCGATGCGTGGCCCCGCGACAGCGAGTTCGTAGGCCGCTTTCGCTTCGAGATAGGACTGCTCGGCGCCATCCGAAGCGGCGACCGCTTCGTCGCGAACTTCCGCGGAAGTCACTTTGCGGTTCTCGTACAGTTCGACCGCACGGTCGCGTCGAGCTTTCAGATAACGAACCTGAGCTTCCGCAGCCAGCATCCGCGCTTGCATCTGCTGCACTTCTTCGGTCCGGGTGCCATTTTCCAACTCAGCCAGTTCCGCCTTGCGCATTGCCAGTTCGGCCTGGGCGGCTTCTTTCTGAAGTTCGATCGTATTGGTCAGAAGCTGAGCGACGGCGGCACCATCTTCGATGCGGTCCCCTTCTTCGTAGTTGAACTCGATGACGCGACCATCGACCGCACTTCCCAGCACGGCGTGCTTGATCGGCATGACCGTGCCAACAAACGGTTTGTGGGCGGCGATCTCCCGCTGCTCGACTTCCGCGGTCCGAACCGGAGAAGCGGGCGCTTGAGCGAACGTGCTGGCGGTCAGACAGAGCACCGCAGGGGCAACGAGGAGGAGCGACGTTAAGGAGGGCAGCGATTTCATGATGGTGATGAAGTCGTGAAGGTTTGGGGGAATGGGGAAGGAGCCGGCAAACCATCGAGATTGGCTTGCACACGCCCCAGCAGGGAATGCAATTGCGAGACCTCTTCGGCGGATAAACCTTGCACCGCTTGCTCGCGAACGTGGGTCAGGATCGCACAAATCTTTTCCCACACGGGCTCCGCCGCAGAACCGATTTCCAGGTGCTTCTTACGGCGATCTTGCACGCATGAAGCACGGCGAATCCAGTCCATGGCTTCCATGCGGTTCATGATGCCCGAAAGGGTGGGCTTCTCGATAAACATGCGTCGTGCCAGCTCGCTTTGAGTCAACGGTCCATCCACCTTCAGCCAGGCAATCACCTGGAACTGGCGGAACGTGATCCCGAAGGGACGCAGCTCGGCGTCAATTCGTTGCTGGAAGTGTTGTGCTGCCAGACAAACCCAATAGCCGGTGCTGGCATGAAAATCGTACTGCATAAAAACTTGTCGGGGGTAGATAGTTAGCCTGCCTAATCAAGTATGCCTGCAGTGCGAATGGGTGGTCAAGACTTTTCTCGTTTCGCGCAGCATAAAGCTTACAATCGTTAAACTCTGCTGAGTCGAAATGTCGATGAGATTCAAGACGCGGTCTCTTCAAGCGGCCGCACGCTTCGACCCAAAATTGGCCTTCAGCGCGGGAGGCGATCATGGCGCTCATCGATGGCGAACGACCCAACATGAAAAGCTTTGCAATCAAAACGATTCCGCACCTCGCCGTAGTGGGGGTCGCTCTTAGCACTTCCCTTGCGTGGGGACAGCAGTTGACAGCATCGCGTTGGTCGACCGACAATCCACCGACACCCTCGCTGGTGGATCCCCAAATTAAGCCGTCCGACGCCGAGCTTCGTAGGCTCCCGCCTATCGATGCCCAGCCTCCGGTACCTACCCAAACTAACAGCGTTTCGGCCAATGCTCCGGCACCTAAATCAGACCCAATTGCGGCCAAACCGCAAAATGCGTCTCTTTCCCCCCACGCGGCAGATCCCGTGGACTGGAGCCGGCCAAGTGTGGTGATTGGGCCAGAAGTTTCTGGGCGAACGGTCAGTCACGAAGAAACATTGACCGCATCGCAGCCGGCCCAGGCGCCAACTTCGCGCTTCGCTTCGATGCCATCGCTTCCGAAGATGCCGGCACCTCCGGCAGGTGGCTCGCGGTTCACGCAATCGCCTCCTCCGGCATTGCCACCCGTCGCAGCGCCCGAAAAGAAGGCTGAGAAGAAGCCAAGTCAGCCTGTCTTTGCCCGCGTCTTTGATGAAGAAGTCGAACGAAAAGAGCTGAGCCAGCCAGAAGTTGCGACTTCCAACGATGACGGCTTGTCTCCGATCTTCGCTTGCCGATTGCTCGGTTTGCCAGCGATCAAGGCAGAAAACGAAGGCGATCTCTAGTCGTTGCCGGTTGCAGCGGCCTGAGAATTCCTCAATTATGATTCACGCTGCCTGGGCGAGTTTGGCCTGGGCGGTTTCTAGGAATCGAAGAGGAGCGAGCCACGTGACCGATCAACCATCTTCTTTGCGTCAACGCATCGACGCGATCTCGGACGACCCAAGCACCCCGGTGGGGCAGCTTCGCGACATGGTCTCGCATTTCGTCGCCGAACGAGACTGGCGTCAGTTTCATGCTCCCAAAAACATCAGCATGGCTCTAGCAATTGAGGCTGCCGAACTGATGGAGCATTTCCAATGGATCACCGTCGAGGCCTCGCGAGCCGAAATGGAGCCTGACAAACGGGCCGCCATCGGTGAAGAGATCGCTGACGTGATGTGCTATGCGATGGCGCTGTGCAACGAGATGAACTTCGACATCGCCACGCTGATGCGCGAGAAGATGAAGAAGAACGTGCTGAAGTATCCTGCCGACGAGTTCCGTGGGCGTTACGGCAAAGAAGACCCGCCGAAAGAAGCGTAGTCGCGGCCTCGGGAAATATTTCGCGGAGAGCCCCCTGCCCAGATGGGCTGATTGGTGATGGCTACCAGACCGAGAACATCACGAACGCGATCCCTCCGAAGATCGTCAGCAGCAGCAAGACCTGGGTGGTGATGCCAATCAAGAGATGCGTTGCCACTTTCGGGGAGGCGCCGATCATCAGCAGTCCATACAGTGTCACGGCCAGGCCGGCTGCCATGGTGAAGAGGATCGCACAGATCAGCATGATCGACAGCGACGAGTATGTCGCGAACATGTGACACGCCACCACAATTGGGACCATCACGATCCCAATGGCAGGCAGAAGCCATGCCAGGCTGACGCGGCGAATGATCAGCTCGGCGTTGACGCCAGGATTGCTGGCGGCCGAGGGAGATTCAAACGGATTGTCGGATGAATTGGTGTCCATGGAGGATGGTTCTAGCATACCACCCTGGTTTGGTGCAGCAGCGATTTTGAGGGATGGGTAGGCGAAACGTGCCTTTCGCGCCAGAATAAGACCTGGCAAACCATCGATTCGTTCTCACGATATACGCGGAAAGCAGGGCATGGACACCTTCGACGCCATCTACGGCCGCCGGTCGATCAAGCATTATCACGACGACCACGAAATGACCGAAGAGGAAATCACCAAGCTGATGGAAGCGGCTTTGCAGTCGCCCACCTCTTTCAACATTCAGCATTGGCGATTCGTGGTTGTTCGCGATAAAGAAGTCCGCCAGCAGTTGAAAGCAGCCGCCTACAATCAGGCCCAGGTCGCTGATGCTTCGCTGTTGATCGTGCTGACGGCCGACATGCATGCCTTCAAGAAAGAGCCGGAACGCTATTGGAAGAACACGCCGCCAGAAATCGGCCAGCGATTGGTCAGCATGCTGGTCGGTTTGTACGACAACCAGCCAGAACTGCAGCGTGACGAAGCGATGCGTTCGATGGGAATCGCTGCCCAGACGATCATGCTCGCTGCCAAGAGCATGGGCTACGATACCGGCGCGCTGGTGGGTTACGACCCTGGCAAGGTTGCCGAAGTCATCAATCTGCCCGACGACCATGTTCTGGGCATGATGATTGTCGTCGGTAAGGCGAAGCAAGGTGCGTGGGGTAAGCCTGGCCAGTTGACGCTGGAAGACGTGATCGTGAACGACAAGTTCCCGGCGAAGTCGTAAGACAGCTTGCTCCCCTGCTCTACTCGCTCGGCTTGGCCGGCTTCTTGCTGAACATCGGGCGAATCGTGTAGGCGTAGCAAACGAAGTAGATCACGACCCACAGCCCGATTGCGATCCACCCGAACAACATATCCTTGATGTTGATCGAGGGGACGACGAGTTGCACCAGCCTCGGGACGAATTCCACCGTCAGGGCAACGCAGAGCAGGCACCACATGAACAAGCCGAGCGTGACGGCGGCTGAAAAGAACAGTTCTCCGAACTGCTTCTTGCTGTTGGGAAACAGGTCGGGCGGATACTTTCTCAGTTTCAGATAAGCGTGCAAGAAGGTCAGCCCGAACAATGGCAGCCATCCAAGACCCGCGATCAAACCGTTGACGATCGCCGCCAACAGGATCGAGACCAGGCCCAGAATCGCCAGCGCCCAAAACAGTGTGAATGGTTTGCTTGGGACTTGCGTAGCAGGGCTTTCTTCGCGAGCGATCCTTTCAGGCGACTGAAAGGGATTATCAGGCGGAGTAGCAGTCGGTGGCACGCGAAAAGCTTTCGGCAGTGAGGCTCAGGATCGTGCGGTTACTCGATCCAACCGCCACCCAGTAGCGTATCGCCGTCGTAGCAGACGACAGCTTGCCCAGGGGCAATGCCATTGCGTGGTTCGTCGAAGGTAACCGAGATCCTGCCTTCGGGAAGCACGTTGACCGTGGCTGGCAGGGCTGGGCTATTGTAGCGAATCATCGCCTCGCAGCGGAACGAATTCTCGCCTGGCTCGACCAACCAGTTGCAATGGCTGGCGGTCAATTCGGCGCGGCCTAAAGCTTCGATCTTGCCGAGCACAACCTGCTTGTCGACCGGGTCGATCTTCACGACGTAATGAGGTTCCCCCAAAGCGATCCCCAGGCCTTTTCGCTGGCCAATCGTGAACCGCTCGATGCCATCGTGTTGGCCGACCACGGTGCCGTCGGTCAGCACAAAGTCTCCAGCCGTTTGCGCGCCCGGACGACGCTGCTTGACGAACTGGTCGTGCTTGCCACTGGTGACGAAGCAGATTTCCTGGCTGTCCTTCTTATCAGCCACACGAAGACCGGTCTCGCCAGCCATCGAGCGGATCTCTTCCTTGTGGAAGTCGCCGACCGGCAGCATCATCCGCTTCAGGTATTGTCGACCGATGCCAAACAAGACGTAGGTTTGGTCTTTTCGTGGATCGACGCCCCGTACCAGGCGCGGCGTGCCGTCGGCATCGTCAGATGGGATCAGCCGGGCATAGTGACCGGTGGCAACGTATTCAGCACCAACGCTGTCGGCGTAATCGAACAGCTTGCCGAACTTGATCCAGTTGTTGCACATCACGCAAGGATTCGGCGTGCGGCCCCGGATGTACTCGTCGGCGAAGTACTCCATGATTTGCCCGAACTCTTCCTGCAGATTCAGGGCATAGAATGGAATGTCCATTCGATCAGCCACCCGGCGTGCGTCGGCCGCGTCTAACGCGCTGCAGCAACCTTGCTTGTGGTCGGCACGTTCGTTGAGGATCTGGAGCGCCGTACCGCCACCGGGCGCATCAAGGCTGCAGTGAGCGACCGGCGACTCTTCGCCATGGCGCATGAACACCCCGATGACGTCGTGTCCGTCACGTTTGAGCAGTTGAGCGGCGACACTACTGTCGACCCCTCCGGACATGGCTAGAACAACTCGGGCCACGTAATGAATCCTGTTGGAAACGTTCGATTCCGGAAAATGGCTTGCTGCCAATGGGCATCCGTTGGCGGCGATGATTCTCGCCATTTTAGAAAATCATCCTATTGTCCAGACACCCCCGGCAGCGGTGGGGATCCGCGAAATGCTTAAATTTCTCGGCAAATCGCTGCTAAACCCTGTCGAGAAGACGCCGATCAGCCCGATGGTCGGCGAGTCCCAGTTTTCCGAATCGAGATCGGCAGGGAAATAATTTGGGGTGAAAATGCGATCTGTCCCCCTGGGCTCAAAACGATCTCGATTCGACCGCTCGCCTAGGTTGTCACGATAGGGCCGGGGGACATACGATGGGGTACAGAATAACGCAGCTTTCCCGGACGCCGCATCACATGGAGCCAACAATGCGAACGATCCCGTTGCTTCTCTTGAGTTTGTTCTCGCTACTCGCACTACACGGAGGAAATCTCGCCATGGCACAAGAGGCCAACGAACCTGTCTCGGACGATCCGAATCTCTGGTTGGAAGATGTCACCGGCGACAAGGCTCTGGACTGGGTCAAAGAGCAAAACAAGCTGAGCGTCGCCGAGCTGACCGAATCGGAAGACTTCAAAGAACTGCAGGACAAGATTCTGAAGATCTTGAACTCGAACGAACGCATTCCATTCGTCGCCAAACGAGGCCCTTACTACTACAACTTCTGGCAAGATGGCGAGCACCCACGTGGCTTGTGGCGTCGGACGACCCCGGAAGAATACAAGAAGGAAAAGCCGGAGTGGGACGTGATCATCGACGTCGATGCCCTGGCTGAAAAAGAAGGCGAGAACTGGGTGTGGCATGGTGTCTCGATGCTGCGGCCAGACTATACCCACGCGATCGTGAAGTTGTCGCGAGGTGGTGCCGATGCCGACATCAAACGCGAATTCAATGTCGAGACGCGTGAGTTCGTCGAAGATGGTTTCTACCTGCCCGAAGCGAAGAGCCGCATCTCGTGGAAAGATAAAGACACGCTACTGGTCGGCACCGATTTCGGCGAAGGTTCGCTCACCGACTCGGGCTATCCACGCATCGTCAAAGAATGGAAGCGTGGCACGCCCCTGACTGAAGCCAAAACGATCTTCGAAGGCGAAAAGACCGACGTCAGTGTCAGCGGTGTTTACGACGACACTCCTGGCTTTGAACGTGAGTTCGTTAGCCGTGGCATGACCTTCTGGACCAGCAAGTTGTACCTGGTCGAAGATGGCAAGCTGATCGAGATCGAAAAGCCAGACGACGCCGAGGTGAACGTCCATCGGGATTGGATCTTCGTGCAGCCTCGCAGTACGTGGGAAGTCGGCGGCAAGACCTACGAGCCAGGCGCGCTGCTGGTCGGAAACTTCGACGACTACATGCAAGGGAAGCGTGACTTCACCGTCTTGTTCGAGCCAACCGATCGTAAGTCCATGGAAGGCTACAGCCCGACCAAGAACTTTCTGCTGGTCAACGAACTCGACAACGTCCGCAACAAGGTTTATCAGTGGACACCGAACAAAGATGGCACTTGGGAGCGTAAGCCACTGCCAGGCGTGCCTGAGTTTGGTTCGGTTTCGGTTGGTGCGGTCGATGAAGAAGAGTCGGACGAGTTCTTCCTGACGGTGACCGACTACACGACGCCGACCACGCTGTTCCTGGGGACCGCAGGCGATCCGGCGATCGAAAAGCTGAAGTCGCTGCCAGCCTTCTACGATGCGACTGGTATCGTGGTCGAGCAGTACGAAGCGACCTCGAAGGATGGCACCAAGGTTCCTTACTTCCAGGTTTCGCACAAGGACATCAAGCTCGACGGCACCAATCCGACGCTCCTGTATGGCTACGGTGGCTTTGAAGTTCCGCTGACGCCGAACTACTCCGCCACAACCGGCACTGCCTGGTTGACTTCTGGCGGCGTGTTCGTGGTGGCCAACATTCGTGGTGGTGGCGAGTTCGGTCCGAAGTGGCATCAGGCCGCGTTGAAGGAAAACCGTCACAAGGCTTACGAAGACTTCATCGCCGTTGGCGAAGACCTGATCGCCCGCAAGGTGACCTCGTCGGAACATCTCGGCGTGATGGGGGGCAGCAATGGTGGTTTGCTGACCGGCAACATGCTGGTGCTGCGACCCGACTTGTTTGGTGCCGTCGTCAGCCAGGTTCCGCTGCTGGATATGAAGCGTTTTCATCTGCTGTTGGCAGGGGCAAGTTGGATGGGTGAGTACGGCAACCCAGACGATCCAGAGCAGTGGGAGTTCATCCAGACCTTCTCGCCTTATCACTTGGTGAAGAAGGATGTGAAGTATCCCAAGACGCTGTTCACCACCAGCACCCGCGACGACCGCGTCCACCCAGGCCACGCTCGCAAGATGGTTGCCCGGATGAAGGACATGGGGCACGATGTTCTATACTATGAAAACATCGAAGGTGGCCACGCCGGCGCCGCCGACAACAAACAGCGAGCCTTCATGACCGCGCTGACCTACGAGTTTCTCAAGCAGCAGTTGATGAACAAGTAAGGCCGGTTGTCGGACTCACTTATTGTTGTGCATTAAAGCACTTAGCTAACGTTTTTGTTTGGCTAGGTGCTTTTTTTGTAACTGAATTGTATGACTAATGCTGATTTCTTTAGAGCCAGTCGCCTTTGATGGAAGTGTGGAGGCAGTCTGGTATTCCAGCGATTTTAAGCCAGTTCATAGATTTGGAGAAGGCAGAGCCAGGCTTCGCCTATTAGATCTTCTAATTAGGCCCGCATTCCTAGTGCTGGAGGAGAATCTTCCACAATAAATATGCTCGACTGAAGCAGGAATGTGTATGTAAAACGTTTGATACAAATGTCCCAGGTGGATGACGTTGCCCCTGCCTACATAGGGTGAACCAATGGTTAAAGATACACGCGAATCTCAATCGGAATTTGTAAAGAAGTCAATAGCTCAAAGTATCGTTGTTGCAATCGCAGTAGTCGGTGTTCTATACCTGCTCAAAGCCTACTTTCTGGCAATCAAGGGAATTAGCTTTCTAGAAATTGCAGAAAATCTCAACGAGGTTGGCGACTCTTTTGGGGTAGTTAATGCAATGGTTTCGAGCATTGCAATTCTTTTTATTGTGCAGTCACTTCAGGAGCAGGTGACTGCAAATCGAATTAGCAAAGAAGAAGCAGAGACGAATCGAATCGACGCCGAAATCGCCAAGTTGCAAGCTGAAAAGGAGCACCAAGATTTGCTCCTAAACAGGGAGTCGACTTCACGAATGGTTCGACTTCAGGAGTTTTCGATGCGTATGCAATGGCTAAGTACAGTGAATAGGCTGAGCCGTGAACTCGATGAGATCATGGATTGCGACAGTCCCGTGGGCGATTTCAACTCACTTGAAAGCGAAAAGTTGTTCTCATGGTATCGACGTGGTTTGGCAATATGCGCTGAAAGACTAATTGCAAATCGATTCATGGAAAGCGACGGAAAAGTTGTTCAGATCGTTGGTGAGGAAAGCAAATTCGCTGAAGATTGTTTGTTTGTGGGCAATCATGTTTTAGACGAGTGGGTGGAGGTGCATCGCCGGCGAAGTGATCCTGCTTTGCATGAACCAATGGAAAATTTGGGGACCGTAATTTCGGAGCGGATAAGCGATCTCGATCAGAAATGGTCTTCTGTCGTAAGGGTCCAGAACGGTCTGCAGACGATTTCAAGACTTTCCAAGAGTTGTGAAGAAGTGGAGAGGAATGAAGAGCGTGAATCGGAGATTTGTAGAGGACTATTTCGGGCAATCTTTCAGGTGTGTTCTATTCAAACTCGTCGTTTAACTGAGGCCGTAGTGTTCTTGTCCTAATGGTGACACTGCTCGGAGGATGTGATTAATGCGCGCATATATCGGGGTGACACGACGTCGTTATCCATCGAAACACTTTACAATGGCTGACGAGAATCTCGCTGACTGGGCTAATAGTCAGGACACTTCGAAGGGCTATCGAGTGAGGAAGGTGTGTACTCTCTACGGTCAGTACGATTTTATGATTGTGGTCGAAGCCAATGATCTTCACTTACTTCATCTTGTTGTCCAAGAAATTGGATCACAGAACGGTATTGGTGATACTGAAACGTTTATCGCGAGCTCGAAAGACGATGTAGGTAGAGAGACTTCGCTGATTAATGATCCAGGTTGTGTTGCTCTATGCTTCAATGTCGACTTCGGATACGCAGCAGAAGATGGGATCGACCGTATTAAAGAGCAACGCCTCGGTATGCCTGCAAGTCCAGAAGCTGCAATTCATCGCGGAAAATTAACTAAGTGTGAGCATTTGGCTGAAACGCTGCGGAATGAAGATCGCGTACTTTTTGCCGATGCCGTATTTGGCAAATTTGACGTGATAGCGATTATTAAAGAAGGTGTTCAGAAGAGCAGTTCGGGAGAGATGCAAACGCTTCATCAGTTTCTTGTGTATCAGGTGGATAACCTGGACCATATTTTGAAGACGGCAACTCTGATGAACTGCCCAAAGATGACGAACAAGTCGTAGTGAGCGTCGTCACTTGTTTTATGACCAAAAGAGATATCGTTACTTAGCTGTACGGTGTGTTTTTGCTTAGAAATGCAAATGATTGAGTTAACTGATTGTTGTGGAAGATAGAAAACCTGCCGAAGATCGCCAGAAAACCCAACCCGAGATCGACACCAAAGTGCGGATTTTCGGGGCGGCCCTGGTCGTGATTGTTATCGTTACAGGGGTCCTGTTTTGGTCGGTGATGCTGATGGTGGTTTCGTCGGTGAAATCAAAGCCTTCCTCGTCCAGCGGGAAGCTGACCCCGGCCGAGGCTCTTTTTCTGGAGCAGACCACACGCGATTGATCGCTTTGGTGACTTCTGATTGAAGGCGGTCCATAAAAAAGTGCGTGCCCTGGGATAGAGCACGCACTTTCGTTGTTGGTCGGATTGGCGTTTCGCTTAGTGCAGTTCGACTGGTTGGCCAGGAACGGGGAACGATTCGCACAGCGAAGCAACTTCGCCGCGGATGCGGGCATGAACGGAAGCGTCCTCGGGAGCCTTGAGGGCTTCGAGGATCCAGCCGCCGATCATCTTCATTTCTTCGGTTTTCATGCCGCGAGTCGTCAACGCTGGCGTACCAATGCGGATCCCGCTTGGGTCCATTGGCTTGCGTTCGTCGAACGGGATCATGTTCTTGTTGACCGTGATGCCGCAAGCGCCCAGGGCGTTTTCGGCTGGCGTGCCGGTCGTGCCGACAGCGGTCACGTCGACCAGCATCAAGTGGTTTTCGGTGCCGCCCGAGACAAGCTTCAAGCCGCCTGACATCAGGGTGTCGGCCAAGGTCTTAGCGTTGTCGACCACCTGCTGAGCGTATTGCTTGAACTCTGGCTGCAAGGCTTCGTGGAAGCAGATCGCTTTGCCGGCGATCACGTGCATCAACGGACCGCCCTGGGTGCCAGGGAAGACGTTGCGATTGATCATCTTCGCGTTCTCTTCCTTGCACAGGATCAGACCCGAGCGAGGGCCACGCAGCGTCTTGTGACATGTCGTCGTCACGTAGTCGGCGTAAGGAACCGGGCTGTTGTGGATGCCACCGGCAACCAGGCCAGCGTAGTGAGCCATATCGACGAACAGCTTAGCACCGACGTCGTTGGCAATTTCGGCAAACTTTTCGTGCGGGATTTCACGCGGGTAAGCGGAAGCACCAGCGACGATCAGCTTTGGCTTGTGTTCTTTGGCCAGCTTGGCGATCGCATCGAAGTCGAGGCGATGCGTTTCGCGATCGACGCCGTAGCTAATGAAGTTGTAGAGGATGCCGCTGACGTTCAGCTTCATGCCGTGGGTCAAGTGACCACCATGGGCCAGATCGAGCCCCAGGATCGTATCGCCTGGTTCGACAGCCGTCAGGTAGACCGCGAAGTTGGCTTGCGAGCCAGCGTGGGGCTGAACGTTGGCATGCTCGGCACCAAACAGTTGCTTGGCTCGGTCGATCGCCACTTGTTCGATCACGTCGACATGTTCGCAGCCGCCATAGTAGCGACGGCCTGGGTAACCTTCGGCGTACTTATTGGTCAGCACGCTGCCGACGGCCTGTTGAATGGCCGCGCTGGTGTAGTTTTCCGAGGCAATCATTTCCAGGCCGTCTGCCTGACGAACCTGTTCCGCCTTGATGGCTGCCCAAATTTCGGGATCGTTTTGCTTGATTAAGTTCATGCCAACGTCGTGGTTGTAACCATGTGGGGACCCCAGAGCGAACCAATGCCCCGGAAAGAATATTGAATTGTCGGAAAGCGTGTAGGGTTCGTCAACGGGCACAGATGCCCCCAGATTTAAGGCATACAGATATCGCAATTTGCAGGGAAATATCGGAGAATTACTCCCCTGCCCCCCGCACCATTTCGATACCGTGGCATTGCGAACCAGGAAACACCGACGATGAGCCAGCCCAACCCGTTTGAAGCTCCCCGGCCAGATGCCCCGCTGATCCCTGCGGATCGGCCGCCATTGGATACCTCGGGCGATGCCACGGGAGGCTTGATTCCTTATAAAAATCCATCCGCGTTGGCGGCGTATTACCTGGGGATTATCGGGATGTTCCCGGTGATTGGGATCTTCGCTTCGATTCCGGCGTTCGTCCTGGGAATCATGGGGCTGCGAGCCCGTAAGAGAAACCCGGCGATCAAAGGCTCCGTCCATGCATGGATCGGAATCGTGCTCGGGTTCTTGGCGACGTTGGCCAACTTGTCATGCATCAGCCTGATGGTGATTGGCCTGGTCGGCGGGGCTGTGCGATAAAGCCTGCGGGAACTGGTTAGTCGATCGGTTCTGCCAGATAGTCTACGAAGCCTTGCTTGGCTTGCTCTTCGGTCGGGCGTACCAACTGAGCGACTAACTCGCCATCGAGTAGAAATACAAACGTTGGCCAGAGCTTCACGCGGAAGGTCCTTCCCAGGCGTTTTCCGCGACCATCGGCGACCCGAATATGGTTGATCTCGGGGTGTTCGGTGAGCAGAGCCTGAACGGTATCAGAAAGCTTCTGGCAATGCTCACACCAGTTCTGGCCGAATTCGATCACCAGGCGTCCTTGCGACTGGTCGATCTCTTGCCGCGACGGGACAACTTCCCGGTATTCACAGTCAAAAGGCATGGGGCGAAACTCGATATCAAAGCTAGGCGGAAACCACGGGTAGTCCATGGTCAGTGTAGCATATTTGCGCCCAGCTCTTCCGATTTCGTGCGAGGATCGTCTCGAGTTCGCCCCCCAGACCAACGATGCCGTTACTCGGCACCCATTTGCGTTTCCGCCGAATCGACCGACTTGGGTTTGCTCTTGGGCGGGTTGCTCGAGATGTCGACATCGATCACCGATGTCGGTTGAGTGGGATCGATGGTGACCGACTTGTAGCCAGATCGGCTGTAGACCTCGGGGATCTCGGTGGTCGTTCCCTTGCCATTGTTGGCGTTGGCGGGCACCGGATGAATCTTCAGCATGTACGTACCAGGGACCGCGCCCAAACCATAGCGACGCGTGCCGAGTTCGTAATAGCCATTCTCGTCAGTGATGCCGAACGCGTTGGGATGGGTCTCCGATTCGAAGGCGACTTCGACAAACGGAACCGGTTTCCCTTCCATTCGCACGACACCACTCACGTTGACAGTTTTTAACGTGTAGCCGCCGCATCCCAGAGAACTGGCCAGCACGATGGCCAGAATAGTCAACAGGCTGGATCGAATCATGACGTTTCTTACGCCTCGTGTTGGAACGGAACTAAATCAGCACGTGGTGAAGATTGTGAAGTTGGCGTGAACCAAGATCGACCGCCTGCCTGAAGCCTCGGCAGGCGATCGCTTCGCAAGGAAAGATCGGCGATTAATACTCAGGAATGACCTGACCATCGTCACGCTGGCCAATGTTGCCCAGCACGGCCCGGTCGATCGTTTCTGGAATCATCCGTACGCTACCGTCGCCATAGACGAACATCGCACCGCCAACATGGTGCGAGCCGAAGCTGTAGATGCTTTGGCCATTGATCAGGTAAAGATCGTTGGCGATGCCGCTACGTTCCTGTCCACGCAGTGTCGACATTAGGTTGTAAGCCGTCGGCGAACCGGAGGTCGAAGCGCCGTTGCGAGTCTGACCGACCCAGACGCTGCCGTTGTAGTCCATGAAATCGCCGGTACTTTCGTCGATGGTACCGTTCGGGCCATAAGCCGTTTCGCCGACCATTACCGTATTGGAAAGGCCATCGGTGGCATCGCGGAACTTGACGTTGCTATTCGCGCCGAACATGCCGTTGTTAGCATGTGGGCAACTGCCGGCAACGATGCCGGAGCAAGCGTCGTCGGTGTAGGTGATCTGCATGTTGCGTTCGCCGAAGACGGCTTTATACGTGTTAATCGCGTGAGCAGGAGCGGTCGACGAACTCGGGATTGTTTCGTTCAAGTTACCGCCAGGGGCACTCGGGCAGCGATAGGCCGAGATGAAGGTCTGCGAGTACAGCACGATGTCGGGATCGTCCGAGCAGTGTTGTTCATTCATTCGCAGGCCTTCAAACACGTTGTTCTGTTCGATCTGTGGCAGAATCATCGCTGCCCACGACCAGCCAGGTCCAGACAAAGCTGTGCCAGAGTTCGAGGGAGATCGCGAGAAGGCCATCGGCAAGCAGCCGCGGCTGTCGTGATAGGTGTGCATCGCGAGACCAATCTGCTTCAGATTGTTGGTGCATTGCATTCGGCGGGCAGCTTCACGAGCCTGTTGCACAGCCGGCAACAATAAGGCGATCAAAACACCAATGATGGCGATCACCACGAGTAGCTCTACCAGCGTGAAGCCCCGGGTGTGATTGGAACGAGGTGACATGACAACTCCATCGTATAACCGGATCGGATAAAAACAGAGGGTTCCTGCGCACGATGGAGATGTCTTTTTTCGTTGGGTTTGTGGGGGTAGCCTTACTCTAGAAAACGCCTTGTTGGTTCGAAATGACTAAAAGCGCAAGTTTCTTAATCGTTTACGCAATTAGACTTCCAGGGGACCGTAATCACCGCAGAAATGAGGCTCAGATAGCCTGATGGCCCAGATAAAGCCCCTTGGCAGGTGGGGGGCGATGGGCGAAGCGTAACCGCCGTGGCGTGCCATATCTTAGAGAGCCACGGCGGAGATTTCTTCGTGATCGAAGCGAGGAATTAGGTGTATTCCTGCTTCGTTGGCTTGATGATCAATTCTGCAACGTGCGCTCGCGGTGGAAGGTGACAGATCGCCAGAACCACTTCACTGAAGTCTTCCGGCTGCAGCATGCGGGCACGGTGCTCTTCGGTGACTGGGTTGGGTCGCTGAGCGAGGATCGGCGTGTCGACTTCACCTGGGTAGATGTTCGTGATGCGAACACCATCAACGGCGACTTCGTTGCCGGCCGCGGTGCCGAGAGCGGTCATGGCGAACTTCGAAGCACAATAGGCGATGCCGCCGAGGGCATAGGCCCGTTTGCCCGAGATCGACGAGATGTTGATGATCAGGCCATCCTTCTTTTCACGCATCGAAGGCAACGCTGCGTACATCAGGTTGTAGCCACCGGTGGCGTTGATCTGCATGACCTGGTCCCACTGCTCTGGCGTCATCTCGGCCATGCTGCGGGTCTTGATATTCACACCGGCGGCGTTCACCAGGATATCGACTGGGCCGAGCGTCTTGGTGACGAAGTCGAACAGTCCGTTCACGCTGGCTCGATCGGCGACGTCGACGCTGTGGCAATGGATTTCCGCTTCGCTTTCGCCAGCGACTTGTTCCAGTACTTCAAAGCGACGGCCAGCGATGGCGACCTGGGCCCCATCGGCGGCGAGAGCCAGGGCAATGGCCTTGCCGATACCACTTCCACCACCAACAACCAGGGCAACTTTACCTTCTAACGACATCAGCGACCGCCTTCCAATATTTGACTTCCAGGGATGCGAAACGGGGATTTGAGGGTCGAAGCATGGGTGAAATCGACCCGTTTCCCACGGAGCCAGACGCACGAAGGTCCATTTTGTGGACAAAGACCCGTCGGATGGGGCCGGAGGGGTCGCCTTTTGCGGCTGGCGGTTTGCCGTTATCCTAAACGCTGCGCAATCGTTAGAAAATCGGTTGTGTGAACGTCATCAATTCGACCAAGACTTATTTCCCCCAGGGTTAAGAGCAATGGGACTATTCACGGGTAAGAAGGGCCTGATCGTCGGCGTCGCGAACGATCGATCGATCGCATGGGGAATCGCGCAGAAGATCATGGAAGAAGGTGGTGAATGTGGCTTCACCCATCTGCCCGATAAACCAGAAGACGAACGCCAGAAGAATCGCCGTCGCGTCTCGAAGCTGACCGATGAGTACGATAACGCCAAGTTCCTGGTCCCGCTCGACGTTCAGTCGGACGAAAACATCGCCGAAGTGATGAAGACCACTGAAAGCGAACTGGGCAAGATCGACTTCCTGTTGCATTCGGTTGCTTTCGCCACGATCGAAGACATCCGCGTGCCAACGGTTCAGTGCAGCCGCGATGGTTTCAAGCTGGCCATGGATATCAGCGCTTACAGCCTGATCGCCCTGACTAACGCCGCTCGCCCACTGTTCAACGAAGGGGCTTCGGTTTGTGCGATGACCTACTTCGGTGGCGAAAAGGCCGTGCCCGGCTACAACATGATGGGTGTCTGCAAGGCAGCCTTGGACAGTATCGTGAAGTATCTGTCGTTTGATATGGGTGCCTACAGTGTTCGTGTCAACGCGATCAGTGCCGGTCCTTTGAAGACGCTGGCCGCCAGTGCCGTCGGGTCGAAGGAAATGGAAGATCTGTACGCCGCTGTTTCGCCGCTCAACCGTAATATCTCGATGGAAGAAGTGAGCAACTCCGGTGCGTTCCTGCTGTCGGACATGGCCAGTGGTATCACCGGCGAAATCCTGCACGTCGATGCTGGTTACAACATCATGGGCAGCCCAGGCCGTATGGCGGGCGAGTACATGAAGCTGAAGAAGGAAGCGGAGGGGAAATAGTCCCCCCGCCCTGCACCAGTCGATTCAAAACGAAAAACGCCGCGAGATCTCGCGGCGTTTTTTTATGATCAGATATCGCTCAAGCGGGAGATGGAAAGCGGCTTCGCATGAATAACTTCTCCCACAAGTTCGCCGGCCGCAGTCGAGGATCATCGGGTGCGATCAGATGCGTCTTGCCGCGCCGCGTTCGGCAGTGGATGCCTTCCGCATCGACTTCGGTCACCAGCCAGTACTTGTCTACGGCGTAGGTATAGTACTCCCCCCGCGATTCCGGTTCGACATCGTGCGCCCTGGGGCCAGGGCTCGTCGTGTGTTTGGTCTTCGTATAGACGACCACATCGCCGGGGCGGAACATCAACAACTCTCCGAGTTTACGCGTTGGATCAGGGCCATTTTTCGAGAGAAATGCCCCTGATTTCAGAGTATCGCTTGCCCTGAGTTTCGTCAATCTGAAGCCGCTTTCAGGAGGTATTTCCACAAAAGGCATAGCAGTTGCACCGTTAGGGGGAGGCCCCTTTTTGTTGGATAAACCTGGAATTCGTGAAAAAATTGCTTGGCAATTCCGTAGAATGAAGGTCTTGTCTTAACAAACTGCGTGGTTCTTTACCCCACTTCTCGCAGGAGGATTTCGTATGTCGATACCGACTTCGACGACCGTGCCAACGGCTCCAGCACTCACGGCACGTCAGATTATGGCTACCAAGCTCGTCACGCTGAGCCCGGACGAAGATGCTTTGGCTGCCGTACGTAAGCTGCTTCAGTACCGGATCTCTGGTGCTCCTGTGGTCGACAGCGAAGGGAATTTCCTGGGGATCTTTTCGGAAAAGACTTCCATGCGATTCCTGCTCGACGCCGCCTACTCGCAGCTTCCTTCCAATCGCGTCAGCGCGTTTATGAATACCGACATCGCTCGGTTGATCACCGCCGATACCGATTGGCTCACGTGTGCTCAGATCTTCTTGTCGACCCCTTACCGGCGGTTGCCGGTGCTAGAAGGGACCAAATTGATCGGCCAGGTAAGCCGCCGGGATCTGCTGAACGCCGCCATTCAAATGATTGATAAGCCTGATCGACGGAATGGCAAATTTGTGATGTATTTCAGCGCCCTCGTTGAATTAAACGACAATCCGGTCGAATAAGCTTCGATCGGAGCCAGCGCATTCCACGCAGGTCGCCGAGTGACCACTATTCGACGGCTGCGTGGAATTACCATAATGACGGCTCCTTCCCCCATTCACTGGATGAAAGAGCGTTATGTTGGTCGCGGCCGGTTTGATTTTGATTGGTCTCGTGGCGTTGGTCATTGGGGGCGAACTGCTGGTACGCGGAGCCTCGCAACTGGCTTCGTTGATCGGCGTTTCTCCGCTGGTCATCGGTCTGACGGTGGTGGCCTTCGGTACCAGTGCCCCGGAACTGGCAGTCTCTTTAAAGGCCGGTTTCGCTGGCAATGCCGACATCGCCGTGGGCAATGTGATCGGCAGCAATATCTTCAATGTTTTGCTGATTCTCGGGCTTTCTGCCCTGGTGGCACCTCTCGCGGTGAATTCGCAACTGATTCGCCTCGAACTCCCTTTAATGATCGGTGTTTCTGTCCTGGTCTGGGTAATGGGGCTCAATGGCAATATTGGCCGGATCGAGGGCGGTTTACTATTTGCCGGGCTGGCGGCCTACATCGTCTGGTCGGTGGTCCAAAGCCGGCGTGAATCCAAAGCGATTAAGGAAGAGTTCGCCGAGGAGTTCGCTAAGGCCCCTTCGTCGACTGCCGGAACGATTTTGCAGTTGGTTTGGATCGCCCTGGGGCTGGTTGGGCTGGCCTTCGGCTCGAAATGGCTGGTTGACGGTGCGGTGATGATTGCCCGGCAGCTTGGAATGAGCGAACTGCTGATCGGTCTGACCATCGTGGCAGCCGGAACCTCGCTGCCAGAAGTGGTCGCCTCGGTGATGGCCTCGCTGAAAGGCGAGCGTGATATCGCTGTCGGAAATGTGGTCGGCAGCAATCTTTTCAACCTGATGTGCGTCCTGGGGCTGACTTCGGTCATAATGCCCGACGGAGTTCCAGTCGCGTCGACGGCAATCTGGCAGGATATGCCCATCATGATCGGGGCGAGTTTGCTCTGCTTACCAATCTTCTTCACGGCCCGTCGCATCGATCGCTGGGAAGGAGGAATCTTTTTAGGTTGGTACGTTCTTTACACCACCTACCTCGTGTTGAAGGCGACGAATCCGACGTTGGCCTATGGGTTCGGGCTGGTGGCGGTTTGGGGACTGATCCCGCTGACAGTGGTCGTGCTGCTGGTCTCAGTGGTCCTGACTCGTCCTGCCGAGCCTGAATTGCCACAAAATGAAGGTGCAAGTGGCTAGTTCTGCCGGATGGTGCCTCATTGCCGCTGGGACTAACGTCTAGTAAAATCCGCGGTTTACCCTAACTTGCCGTCCCGACCTGGTAGTAGGAAGGGACTGTCGGTCTCCCATACGGTTTCGGTGGAAAGCATGAGCACCAAGAAGAACTTGATTGTTGCCCAAAGCGGTGGCCCCAGTCCGGTAATTAACAACACACTTCGCGGCCTGGTCGAAGCGGCCCTGCAGACCGACAACATCGGTACGGTGTACGGTGCTCATCACGGGATTGAAGGGGTTCTGAAAGAAGAACTGATCAATCTGACCAATCAGCCTGCCGAAGAGATCTCGCTGCTGCGATACACGCCAGCCGCCGGTTCGATCGGTACCTGTCGCTATAAGCTTAAGGACTGGCAGAACGAAGACTTCGATCGCTGCATTGAAGTGTTCAAGGCCCACAACATTGGGTACTTCGTCTACATCGGCGGCAACGACTCGATGGACACCGCCAATAAGATCGCCAAGATGGCCCAGGATCGTGGCCTCGATCTGGTCGGCATCGGTGGTCCCAAGACGATCGACAACGACGTCGGCGACAGCGAATTCAAGCTGATCGACCATACGCCTGGTTATGCTTCGACCGCCAAGTACTGGATGCACATGATTCAGTACGCCAACGAAGAAAACCGCGGTAGCTGCCCAGCCGACCCGGTTCTGGTCATGCAGGCCATGGGCCGCAAGATCGGCTACATTCCGGCTGCTGCCCGTCTGGCCGACCCGAAGCGTGAAATGCCGCTTCAGATCTACATGGCCGAATCGCCTTGCTCGCTGGAAGAGCTGCACGAAAACGTCAACAAGCAGCTTCGCGAAGATGGCCGCTGCATCGTGGTTCTCAGCGAAGGCTTCGACGTCGGCGATATTGGTGCCCGTAAAGACTCGTTCGGTCATACCAGCTTCAGCGCCAGTAGCATCACCGTGGCTCAGATCGTCACGAACTACCTCAACGAAAACGGTCTCGCCGTGAAGGGTGCGGCTCGCTGCAATGTGAGTGGTACCGATCAGCGTCACGCGATGGCCTACGCCTCGTCGGTTGACTTGGACGAAGCTTACCACGCCGGCGAGATGGCCGCTGTCTTGGCCTCGACCGGTCAGTCGGGCTACATGTCGACCATCCTTCGTAACGAAGGGGACGTCTACAGCGTTCGCTACGACAAGGCTCCATTGTCGGAAGTCGCCAACAGCGAACGTACCTTCCCGAAAGAATGGATTACGGCCAATGGCTACGACGTTACCGACGAGTTTGTAAAGTACGCCAAACCGCTGCTGGGCGAAGGTATGGTCAGCTTGCCGATGATCGACGGTCGTCAGCGGATGACCCGCTTGGAGCCAATGTTCGCCGAGCAGAAACTGCCGGCCTACGTGCCTCAGGCCGACCGTCAGGAAGCTCCGAAGAAGTAACCGACGCCTCGCGTTCCTCTCAGCCAGCAACGAATCCATTTAAGAGCGAGATCCAACAACATGGTCTACCAGATTGAACCGAAGAACGAATTTCTCGTCGGTATCGACTCGGATGGTTGCGTGTTCGATACGATGGAGCTGAAGCACAAAGAATGCTTCATCCCGAACATCATCAACTACTACGAGTTGCAGGGCGTCAGCAAGTATGCCCGCGAAGCCGCCGAGTTTGTGAACCTGTACTCGAAGAGCCGCGGTATCAACCGTTTTCCTGCCCTGGTCGAAGCGCTCGAATGGTTGCAGAAGCGTCCCGAAGTGATCGAACGTGGTGCCAAGATCACCATTCCTCCATCGCTGACCAAGTGGATCGCCGAAGAAACCAAGCTTGGCAATCCAGCCCTGGAAGCCAAGGTTGCTGAATCGGGCGACGCCGATCTGGCCCACTGCTTAAAATGGTCGAAGGCAGTCAACGAAACGGTTGCCGGCATGGTCCGTGGCGTGGCTCCTTTCCCTTCGGTTCGCAAGTGCCTGGAAAAGCTGACCGGCAAGGCCGACATGCTGGTCGTTTCGGCGACGCCAAACGATGCTCTGAACGATGAATGGGAAGAGCACGACATCCGCAAGTTCGTGACCGAAATCTGCGGTCAGGAAGCGGGCAACAAGAAGGAAACGCTGACCAACGCCACCAAGTACAAGCCAAATCAGACCCTGATGATTGGCGATGCTCCCGGTGACTACAAAGCAGCCGTGGCCAACGATTGCCTCTTCTACCCGATCAATCCAGGCGACGAAGAAAACAGCTGGAAGCGATTCTACGACGAAGGAATCGATAAGTTCCTGAACCTTGAATTCGCTGGCGATTATCAGAAGGCATTGCTGGAAGAATTCGACCGCTACCTGCCCGAAAAGCCAAGCTGGCCTGTCGTCGGTTAGGTTGCCTGCTGGCTTCGGTCAGCGCTCCATTTCAAGCGAGCCCCTCGCAATCGAGGCCGAGGGGACGAACGGTTTCGAGTCGACTGCCTACGAAACACGACCCGCGAATACACAACTGACCCGTTAATTCTCGAGAGGAACGAAACATCATGTCCGATGCTTCCTGCGATTTTGGTTTGATCGGTCTCGCCGTGATGGGCGAAAACCTGGCCCTGAACGTCGAAAGCCGCGGCTACAAAGTGGCCGTCTACAATCGAACCACCGAGAAGACCGACGAGTTCATTCAAGGCCGTGCTGCTGGCAAGCAGTTCATTGGCTGCCATGACCTGAAAACGCTGGTCAAGTCGCTCAAGCGTCCTCGTAAGGTCATGATGCTGATCAAGGCTGGGCCAGCCGTCGACGCCGTGATCGAAGAACTGCTTCCGCTGATGGAACCAGGCGACATCATCATCGACGGTGGTAACACCCACTACGCCGACACGGAACGTCGTACCAAGTACGTCGAAGAAAAGGGCCTGCTGTTCGTTGGCTCGGGCGTTTCCGGTGGTGAAGAAGGTGCCTTAAAGGGCCCCAGCCTGATGCCAGGCGGTAGCAAGGCAGCCTGGCCATACATCAAGGAAATCTTCCAGGCCATCTCGGCCAAGGTTGGTCCCAATAACGACATCCCATGCTGTGAATGGGTTGGTCCTCGTGGTGCCGGTCACTACGTGAAGATGGTCCACAACGGCATCGAATACGGCGACATGCAGTTGATCTGCGAAGCCTACTTCCTGCTGAAGCACGGCCTGGGGCTGACCAACGACGAACTGTACGACGTGTTCGATCAGTGGAACAGCGGCGACCTGCAAAGCTACCTGATCGAAATCACCCGCGACATCTTCAGCGTGAAAGATGACGAAGGGGATGGCTACCTGGTCGACAAGATCCTGGACGTCGCTGGTGCCAAGGGTACCGGTAAGTGGATGAGCCAATTGGCTCTGGATCTGGGCGTGCCAAGCACCCTGGTGACCACCGCTGTTTACGCTCGTGCTTTGTCGGCTGCCAAGGAAGCTCGCGTTCGTGCCAGCAAGGTTCTGACCGGCCCAAGCGGCAAGACCACGACCGAACGGACCAAGTTCATCGAACAGGTTCGCGAAGCGTTGTACGCCTCGAAGCTGTGCAGCTACGCTCAGGGCTTCGTGCAGTTGCAAGCCGCTTCGGCCGAACATGATTGGGACTTGAACTACGGCGATTGTGCCCTGTTGTGGCGTGGTGGCTGTATCATTCGTGCCCAGTTCCTCGATCGCATCAAGGAAGCCTTCGACAAGGACGCCAACCTGGAAAACTTGCTGTTGGATCCGTACTTCACCGAAGCCGTCACCAAGGGCCAGGCCGGATGGCGAGAAGTGGTCAAGACCGCCATCGAACTCGGTATCCCAACGCCAGCGTTTGCCGGTGCTTTGGCTTACTACGATGGCTACCGCAACGATCGCCTGCCAGCCAACTTGCTGCAGGCCCAGCGCGATTACTTTGGTGCTCACACCTTCCAACGCACCGACAAGGAAGGTACTTTCCACGCCGAATGGCTGCACCGTCGCCGCGAGCCAAAGGCTTAGTCCTTTACGCTCTTTGCGTCTGATACCTCACCCACCCTGCCACAAACCCTTGGGCCAGCCTGGCCCGAGGGTGCTTTCTGGAAGATCGACCACCGAATGGCCGCTGATTACTTAACCAAACTGTTCGGGCTCGATGGGCAAGTCGCCATCGTTATCGGTGCTTCTGGTGTTCTGGGTGGGGCAATTGCAGAAGGTTTGGCCCTGGCCGGAGCGACGGTTGTTGTCAGTGGCTTAAATCCGGAACGGGGCGAAAGCCGCGCCGAACGGATCCAGGCAGCCGGCGGCAAGGCAGAGTTCATCTCGGCCGATACCCTCTCGCGGGAATCGCTCGCCGAACTTCGTGATCAGTGTCTCGAAAAGTTCGGCCGGATCGACATGCTGGTCAACTGTGCCGGCGTGAACTCGTCGGTCCCTTACGAAGAGATTAGCGACGACGATTGGCAACGGGTAATGGATACCAACCTGACCGGTACCCATCTGGCTTGCCAGGTCTTTGCACCTTACTTTGCTTCGCGCGAAGAAGGTGGCGCGGTGCTGAATATCGGCAGCGTGACCGCTCATCTGCCTCTTTCCCGCGTGTTCGCCTATTCCGCCTCGAAGGCGGCTGTGTTGAACCTGACCAAGAACCTGGCTCGGGAATATGCCACCAAGGGTGTTCGCTTCAATGTCTTATGCCCCGGATTCTTTCCGGCTGAGCAGAATCGCAAGATTCTGGACAAAGAGCGAGTCGATAACATCATCGGTCAAACGCCGATGGCCCGGTTCGGTGAACCGGAAGAGTTGGTTGGGGCATCCATTCTTTTGTTGTCCCGTGCTGCGGGCAGCTTTATTACCGGAGCGACGGTTTACGTCGACGGTGGTTTCACGGCCATGCGATTTTAAGCCGCCGCTGCTTCGGGGGGAGTTCTCCCAACTTTTTTGCGCAGGCATAATTGGCCGTCAGAGTCTTTGCCGTTAGGTTGGCTAGTGAGGAAGTGAACGCGCACGTTCAGACTCGCTGCGAAAACCTCAATGCGCTGCGCTAGGAAGCAGGAAAAGCCAATGTCTCACACGATTGTCATCTTCGGTGCCTCTGGCGACTTGACCAGCCGGAAGCTGATTCCCGCCCTCTATCTGCTCTCCCGCAAGGGACGGCTGCCTGAGAACACCCGGATTGTCGGGATGTCTCGAACCGAGTTCTCGCATGATGCGTGGCGGGCCGATCTGAAAGAAACCACTGCCAAGTTTACCGACAACAAGTTCGACGAAGAGACATGGGCCAAGTTTGCCGCCAATGTCTACTATCACCCGGGCGACTTGACCAAGCTGGAAGATCTGAAGGGACTGAAATCGTTCCTGGAAGAAGTCGAAGCCGGCCCAGCGGAACGCGTCTATTACCTGTCGACGGCACCTCGCTTGTACATCTCGGCGATCGATTGCCTCGGCGAATCGGGCCTGGCCAACCAGGAAGAAGGTTCACGGCGAATCGTTCTGGAAAAGCCATTTGGCTACGACCTGAACACCGCCAAGCAGTTGAACAAAGATGTGAACCGTGTTTTCCCGGAAGACACCGTTTACCGCATTGACCATTACCTTGGCAAAGAAACCGTGCAGAACCTGTTGGTGATGCGGTTTGCCAACTCGATCTTCGAGCCGCTCTGGAATCGTAACTACATCGATCACGTCCAGATCACGGTGGCCGAAGAAGTGGTCGTCGGGCGCCGTGGTGGCTACTACGATCAAGCGGGTGTGCTGCGAGACATGTTCCAGAATCACTTGCTGCAGCTGCTGATGGTGACCGCCATGGAAGCTCCGGTGAAGTTCGATGCCGACATGGTCCGCGACGAAAAGGTGAAGGTCCTTCGCTCCATTCGTCCGATGACGCACGACGAGATCGTCAAAGAAACGGTTCGTGGCCAATACGCCGGATACCGCAAAGAAGAAGGCGTTCCGGCCGACAGCCAGACCGAGACCTTCGCCGCGATGCGTTTGTGGGTCGACAACTGGCGTTGGAATGGCGTGCCGTTCTATCTGCGAAGCGGCAAAGGAATGTCGTGCCGCACGACGCAGATCGTCATCCAGTACAACCAGGCCCCGCACACGCTGTTCGATAAAAAGAAGTGTCACCTCGATGCGTGCCGCCTCGTGATGCAGATTCAGCCTGCCGAAGGGATCCAGCTCCAGATTCAGAGCAAGGTCCCTGACGAAGGCATGGTCACGCGAATGACTCCCCTCGCCTTCCGCTTCCGGCAAGAGTTCCAAGGCGAACTGCCCGACGCCTACCAGCGTCTGCTGCTGGATGCCTTGCAAGGAGATGCCAGCTTGTTTGCACGCAGCGACGAAGTCGAACTGGCCTGGGGGATCATCGATCCGATCATCGAAACATGGCGTTCCGAGAAGCCACCGACCCTGCACACCTACGAGACCGGTTATTGGGGGCCAAACGAGTCAAACGACTGGATGGCCGAGCATGGCCGGCTGTGGTTCGACGTCTGCCCGGTGTTGCACTAAGCACCGGCGGGCCAAGAAATAAAAACGGGGTCGAACGGTTGGGGCAGGTAACCGGTCGACCCCTTAAGCATCGCTGGTGATCTCAGGAACCAGCGATGCAGGCTGAGTCATTAAGGTGATTTTGAAGGTTGTTAATCGGAGATAAACAACTTTATAGGAGCAGTTATCGACCACCCATATTCGGGACTTAAGCGAAGTTCGGAAATTTTCTCGGTCCGTTTTCGCCTGGGCTTGATGGAAAAATGATTTCCCGTGGGAAGTCGCACTTTTCACGCAAGCGGATGTGGTTATTCTGGGTTGAAATTGCGACAGAACTAATAGAATCTGAGGTTTTCTCGATCCATGCCCCTACGACTTGGCAATTTAGAGCTCGATTTTCCGCTGGTTCAGGCCGCTCTCTCAGGCTACAGCGATATGTCGATGCGGGTGATTGCCCGCCGCATGGGGGCCCCTTACACAATCTGTGAGGTGATGCTCGACAAGTTCCTGGTCGAGCTGAACGATCGCAAAAAGAACAAGCACTTCCTGGCGATCGCCGATGAAGAGCACCCCGTAGGTGGACAATTGATGGGGGCCGAGCCCGAGCAGTTCGCTGCGGGGGCGGCACGTCTGGTCGAAGCGGGTTTCGACGTGATCGATATCAACTTCGGCTGTCCGGTCAAAAAGGTGCTGGGGCGGTGCCGTGGCGGCTTTCACTTGAGTCAGCCAGAGGTGGCCTTGGATATCGTCCGTCGCACGCGCGATGTCGTTCCTGCGGATATGCCACTGACGGTCAAAATGCGTCGCGGGATCGACGACACCCAAGAGAGCCGCGACAAGTTCTTCGAGATCCTGGACGGGGCCTTCGAGATCGGCGTCGACGCGATCACCGTGCATGGTCGCACCGTGCAGCAGCGCTACATTGGCCCAAGCCGGTGGGAATTCCTCTCGGAAGTCAAACGGCACGTCGGCGACAAGACCATCCTGGGAAGCGGTGACTTGTTCTCGGCTCAGGACTGCTTCGACATGATGAATCAGACCGGCGTCGATGGCGTGACGGTCGCTCGTGGGGCGATCGGCAATCCGTGGATCTTCCAGCAAGCCCGGGCGCTGGCCGCGGGCGAACCGTTGCCGCCGCCACCGACCACGTTCGAGCAGTTGGAAATCATCGACGAACATCTGCGATTAGTCGTCGAACTGTATGGCGAAGCGAAGGCGATGACCAACTTCCGCAAGTTCGGCGTGAAGTATTCGTTCCTGCATCCGCAGATGGAAGAACTGCGAGCCCGCTTCGTTCGCATTCGAGAGATGGCGGACTGGTTGGCTCTTCGCGAAGAGTTCTACAGCGAAGATCAGCCAGGGAAATATCTCTCGGCCGAAATTCACAACGGCCAGGTCAACTGCTCGGCAGGTTAGCGATCGCACGCTTCAGTTCTGCCTGAACATTGTCGTGCGGCTCGACGGGTAAACGTTCCTTCAGCGTTCGCGGAACCTGGGGAAAATCGTGCTGGCCTAACGCCCACGCGGAAGCTCCCCGGACAAGCCATTCTTCGTCGGTTAGTCCCAACTGAAGTGCGGGCAGATTGTCTTCGTGCGGCTGATTACCGAGCACGATCGCGGCGTTGCGTAAAACACCTCGGCGACGCGTTCGCCAGAGCGGCGTTTTGCGAAAGCGTTCGCGAAAGTGTTCTTCGGTCATCGTGAACAAGCTGCGCAGTTCGAGCGGTGCCCGATCGCTTGCCGGAAAGAACGCGTCGTGCGTCGAGACCGGCGACTTGTTGTTCCATGGGCAAACGTCCTGGCAGACATCACAGCCGAACACCCAGTCGCGCATCCCGGGCCGCAGATCGGCCGGGATTTCGTCGCGAAGCTCGATCGTCAAATACGAGATGCAGCGTGTCGCATCGAGTTGTCCTGGGCCAACAAACGCATCGGTCGGACATGCATCGAGGCAGGCCGTACACGTTCCGCAGTGACTGGCGTTGAATGGCTCGTCGTAGGTCAGTGGCTGGTCGATCAAGATCGCGGCGAGAAAGAACAAACTGCCAAGTTGCTTGTTGAGCAGCATCGTGTTCTTGCCGAACCAACCAAGCCCTGCCTGTTGCGCGAACTCCCGTTCCAACAGGGGCGCCGTATCGACCACGCCACGAATCTGGGCCTCGGGCGCCCACTCGGCGATGGCTCGTTTCAACTGCTTGAGGCGGGCATGAATCCAGTCGTGATAATCGAGTTCGCCAAAGGCATACCGCGATACCCTACCCTGCCCGGCTGCCAAGGGCGGGATCGCTTCGCTTTTGTAGTTGAGGGCCAGCATGACAATGCTTTGGGCCCCATCCAGTACGTAGCTCGGGTGGGAATACGCTTCGCGGCGTTCTTCCAGATACTGCATTTCACCGGCGTAACCGGCGTCGAGCCACTCGTGAAATCTATGCAGCCCCGTCGGCGTCACGGCTGGGCAGACCCCCACCGCGGAGAAGCCTATCTGATAGGCCTCCTGACGGATCAACGAGGTTAAATCATCCATCGAAGCTGACACGTGTACAAAAGCGGCAAATGAATTTGCGTTCGTTCGGAAGCGTAATTAGGGTGAGATTATAGGGACTGAATCACCAAGGAGGGGTTCGACAGTATGGTTACGCAAGGTGTTCTGAGATGCGCAAGGTATTTTTGGTGTTGTTGGCTGCGGCGATCTCCGCAGGCTTGTTTTCGGCTCGCGAGGCGATGGCGGACGGCAACATCATCGTCCATCGTACTTCATCGGTTGCCTTTGGTAACAACGGCGGCATGGGCTACGGCGGGAATTGGGGCTGGGGACCGTTCAATGTGAACCGTTCGCTCGGCTACATTCCGGTTCCTCCGTACTATGCACTGCACCCCCCGGTGTATTACTCGCACAACGTCGCTGTTCCTTACGGCGTGAGCCCCTACGCGATCTCGGCGATCAGCTCCGGCTCGTCGGCAAGTGCCAGCGTCAGTGGCGGCTCGTACTCGGCTCCAGAGCCCAAGATGGTGATCAATCCGTATTACGAAGCGGAAGAAACCGCGGAGGCCCCAGCCGCCGAAGAGCAGCCAGTCACCAAGGTTATCGATGCGAAGGGCTCGGAACTCTCGCATCAGCCACAAGTCGTGCACAACGCTTCCTAAGCGATTGCCGGCCAACAAGACGTCTTACGCCCTGCCAGCGGCCTCGCTAGCGGGGCGTTCTTATTTCTTGGTCGGCTTGGTTGCGGCAAAGGGTGGCGGGAACTTGAGAGATTCTTGATTCGTTTCCCCGATTCGTCTTGTCGCTGGCTAGCAGTCTTTGGTAACTTCCCCCCGCCGTCCGCCAAAGCGAGCGTGACGGGCACGATCTATCGATTTCGGGAGGATAGCCGTTCTGCTTGGCATTGGCCGGCGAAGAAGGCTGTATCCGGAAAAGGATTTCCCATGAGAAGCCTCGTTACAGCAAGTGTGTTGCTGCTTTTGTTTGTCGGCTGCCAGAATCGGCAATCGCAGGTGAATCCGTTCGCGGTCTATGGTCCGCAGCGGTTGCCACCTCCCGGTACGCAGACCTACGGGCAGCCTGCGCAGACCGCCCCTTATTACCAGGGACCAGCCGCCAATACGGCTCCGACGCTCAACGGTGGCTATCCTCAGCAGAATGCTCCGGCGCAATTCAGCCCGCCTGCGAACACCTATCCGGCTCCGACCGGGCCATCGTCCTATCAACAGGGGCAGTGGCAGAGCGTTAGCCAAAGCGGAGGAACGACCGGCGGGGTGGTTCAAGCGACACATACCGAGGCGGTCAGCAGTTCTTCGGCGACCACTCCGTCGGTTCAAGCGACGACCAATGGCAATGTTGGCGTGACATCAGAGGACTCGAATCCCTATCTGCGTGGCATGCGTGTGAACGAGGTTTCGACCACCGCCGAGCCTATCTCGACGCCGATTGCCCCGCCAGCGACCTCGACTTTGCCGAGCAACGCCGGTTGGGCGACCAATCCGGCGATGACCAGCGGAAGCACGACTGTCAGCCAGCCGACGCCAAGCCGTATCCCCTAACTGGGGATAAGCTTGCCGATTGCCACTTGACGATTTCGGTCGTACGGGAAACCATGGAGCCCATGGATACACTGCAAAACCCCGCACAAGCCGGCGATCAGCCGACGATGACCGACCTGAAGGTTCCTCCTCTGCGCATTGGCGATCTCGTTATCGATCCGCCGATTCTGCAAGCGCCGATGGCTGGTTTCACCAACTTTGCCTTCCGTCAGATCGTTCGCGAATACGGCGGTGTCGGCCTTTTGGCGACAGAAATGGTCAATGCCCGTGGGTTCCATTGGCTGGACGAGAACGAAGCCGAATTCCCCGATCGCTTGTGGGGTGTCGAAGACGAGCCTCGTCCGTTGGCCGTTCAAATCTGGGACAATCAGCCCGACGTGATGGCGAAGGTTGGCCGTCGTCTGGTCGAAGAGTTCCAGGTCAGCGTCGTCGACATCAACTTCGGCTGCCCGGTCAAGCAAGTCACTGAGAAGGCCCACAGCGGGTCTTACCTGTTGCGGGTGCCCGATCGAATGGGGCAGATTATCTCGCGACTGGTAGAAGCATGTGCCCCGACTCCGGTGACCGCCAAGATTCGCTTGGGCTGCAGCGAGAACACGATCAACGCCAACGAAATTGCCCAGGTCGTCGAAGAGAGTGGCGCTTCCGCCCTTACCGTTCATGGCCGCGTGGCAGAGCAGTACTTCAAAGGGGAAGCCGACTGGGAGCGGATCTCAGAGATCAAATCGTATCTGAAGAAGATCCCTCTGATTGGCAACGGCGACCTCGATTCGGCCGAGAAGGTTTATCGTGCCTTCCGCGACTACAATGTCGACGGCGTGATGATCGCTCGGGCGTGCCTCGGTCGCCCGTGGCTCTTTGCCCAGGCCGCTGCCGCGATCCAGGGCCGACCAATTCCGGCCGAACCGACATTGGTCGAGCAGCGCGATTGCATGCTGCGGCATTACGACCTGGTGGTCGACCGCTTCGGTCCGAGCAAGGGAACGCTGCTGATGCGGAAGTTCGCTTGCTGCTATGCCCAGGCCAAGCCAGGGGCACGCCATTTCCGTTCGGCCGTCGGCAATGTTTCAACGCCGGCCGAGTTCTATGAAGTCGTCGAGAAGCACTTCCCGATCAGCCCGGTCCCGTTGCCGGTCTAAGTCCGATCGGGCTGTCGATTACCAGTGGCATGTCCGTTGGCAGCTCCAACTGGCATGACGATGGAAAGTCTCGTGCGTTTCGATCGGCTCGGCCAAGCCTCGCTGCGAACTAAGCATGCGAATGTCGTCGGGCGTATCGAAGTCGCCATCAGGACCGGCACTGCGAATGGCAAACTGGTTGCCATCTTCTGGCTCGTAGCGAACGGCGTTGCCAAACGCGTCTTCGATTTCGATCACCAGCTTGTTCCCTTCGATCCCTTCGGGAAGCTGGCCGTTCTCTTGACGGTACGATTCGACCACAACGCAGGCATGATCCAAAATCTGCTGCGTTTTCGCGATCTTAGGGGCTTTGACGCTGTAGTAGTGGGCCGCCGAGGCTGCCATGGCGATCGAACCGACACCGACGGCAACGATCATCGTACCCACGCCGCCAATAATCAGACCGGCGATGGCCATACCGCGGCGACGCGAGAACAGCCCTAGAAAGCTAAGCAGCAGGCCCAGCGGGCAGAGCAGGCCGAACGTAGCGATCAGCCCAAACAACGAAATCCCAAAGCCCCAGGCCCCCAGCACGTTGGCTTTGGGCTTTTGATAGTGGTGGCATTGGGACGAATGGTTTTGCGGATGAGAACACATCGGACGGCTTCCTTTTTCCGGGGGGAACAGCGGGAGATCGGTACGGATCTCCCGCTTGGGAAGTCATTCGCCGACTAGTGGAATTTCTTGAACTCCCCAGCCTTATATTTTCTCCAGTATTCGTTCACCGCTCGCTTGACCGTTGGTGCTAAGAGTAGGCATCCCATAATGTTAGGGAAGGCCATCGAGAGGATCATGAAGTCGGAAAAATCAAGCACGTTGTTCATCGTGAAGATCGGTCCGAGGAAAACAGCCACGATAAAGATGATCTTATAGAGCACCACGCTGCGGGCACCGAAGAGCCGTTCCCAGGCCCGTTCGCCGTAGTAGCTCCACGAAATGATCGTCGAGAAAGCGAACAGCACCACCGCCAGGGTCAGCACCCATGGGAACCAGGAGATCTGGCTTTGGAATGCTTCCGAGGTCAGCTCAACCCCTTGGTACCCCTTCTCGTAGACCCAGGTATGGTTGTCCCAGGCACCGGTGATCAAGATCACCAACGCGGTCATCGAGCAAACCACGATGGTATCGATAAACGGTTCCAGCAGCGCGACGAAACCTTCGCGGACAGGTTCGTCGGTCTTCGCGGCACTGTGGGCAATGGCGGCACTACCGACACCAGCTTCATTGCTGAACGCAGCTCGGCGAACACCCAGCACGATCACGCCCAAGATCCCGCCTCGCACGGCGTGCGGATTGAAGGCCTCGGTGAAGATCATCGAAACCAGGTCCGGGATCTGCGTGAAGTTCGTGAAGATGATGTAGAGACACGCGAGCATGTACATGACGCACATGGTCGGCACGATCTTGCTCGCCGCGGCACCGATGCGTTTGATACCGCCGATGATCACCAGGCCAACCAGCACGGCCATTACCAGCCCGAAGCCAACCTTGAAGTTGGTGCCGAAGTCGTCGACTTCTTTCTGCAGGCGGGTGCGTTCCGCCATCAGCTCGGGCAGGCTATCGAGATCGTCCGCAGCGGCGGCCTCTTGAAGCTTGGTTTGCACCACCGAGAGCTGTTCAGCACTCGAGTTGGGAACCATCTTCAGAACCTGCGACGCGGCCTGATTTCCCTGGAACATGTTGCCACCGCCGAAGCTGGCCATGACGCACATGATCGCGAAAATCACCGAGAAAATCACACCAACCGGCTTCAAACCGAACTGGTCGAAGGCATTCACGAGGTAGTTCATCGGACCGCCCTGGACGGTGCCGTCGGGCTTCACTTCACGGTACATCTGACCGAGGGTGCACTCGATGAACTTGCTGGTCATCCCGAAGAAGCCGCACAAGATCATCCAGAAGAACGCCCCTGGTCCCCCTTCGGTCATCGCGACGGTAACGCCTGCGATGTTCCCCAGGCCGACCGTGGCGGACAAGGCGGAAGCCAAGGCCTGGAAGTGAGTCACTTCGCCTGGCTCGGCGGGATCGTCATAGGTACCGCGAACCACGTTGATGGCATGCGGCACGCCCCAGAAGTTGACGAACAAGAAGTAGAAGGTGAAGAAGACCGCCCCGCCTGACAGCCAGATCACCACCAGCGGCACGCCGCCGATGTATTCGGTGAACAGGTACGGGGTTTCGTCACCGTTGGAAGCGAAGTCGAGCTTCAACTCGCCTGCCATGGCCATTTCGCGGATCTGTTGTGGCGTCTTCCAGTCGTCTGGATTGGTGCTGAGCGCGGTCCGAACCTTCAAAACAGGTCGGAACGTCGCCTCTTCTCCCTTGGTGCCGGGAATGCGGACGTACTTCGTCGAGTCGTTGATGACGTACTTCAGATACTGGACGTCTTCCGATTCAACCTCTCCGTCAGCTTCAGTGTGCTGCAAAATGCCGAGCCGGTAAGGAATGTCTGGATTGGCCGAGCCGACCACTTTACCCGTTTCTGCCCAGGCCATTGCCTCGGTTGGGCTTACTTCGTCCGGCATATCGGCTGGTTTGCGAAGCTTGCTGTTCTCGGCAATGACGAAGGGACCCTTGCTGCCACGCGGACGCACGTAATACAGAACGTGCGATTCCTGGGCGTATTGGCGTTTTTCCGGGATGACTTCGTAAAAGAGGGTCGCCTGCATCTTGCCGACTATCCAGCCGAAGATGTTGTCGACACGCTGGGTCAGCGGAACCGGTTCCTGATCTTCCAGCTTGACCGGGGGAGGATACGCCGCGGGACCGGAAGGTTGATTCTCGGTCGTGGTTTCTTCGGCAGATGTTTCAGCAGGCTGACTGTCCTGACCCACCAACACGACGGTGGTCAGGCTCATTACCAGGAAAAAGAGGGCAATAATGGACCACGGAAAGGCCCTACGAGTTGCGATCATGCAAACTTCCCAAGTTGTCAACTTTCCTGCACGAGACTGGGGCTGCCTCAAGGATCGGTTGAATCAAAAAATCGTTCCAAATTGGATGAGCTGGGGCGATTAGGGTGGTGTTGCTGCCGTAGATTCTAAAGCGTTTTGCTGAAACAGGTTACGGCTTCCTCTGTCAGGGAATCGCTAATTAACGAATATATACTTGTCAAAAATGCGATAATCCCTAACATTAGTGTACTGACACAACTTAGCGACGTGGCTAGCAGATTGCCAGTCGTGCCACCCTGATTTTAATCAATGAACAGCAATTCCGCGCAAAATGAAACACGCTGGGCCAACGAGGTCTTTCCGACCGATTTGGTCGTGTTGGATCTTTTGCGAAAGACGCCATCCCTGACCACGGCTGAAATGGCCGAGGCAATGGATGTCACGGCAACCGCTGTTCGCCAACGACTTAATCGTCTGATGGGCCAAGGGTACGTCGAGCGGCTGGCATCCAAAGCCGGACGGGGCAGACCGACGCACAAGTACCGTCTGACGACCAAGGGAGAGCGGAAAGCCGGGGCTAATTATGCCGATCTGGCGATGGCCCTGTGGGATGAAATCCGCTCGATCGAAGATCCCGACGTCAAGCGTGGCTTGATCTCGCGAATCGCCAAGCGATTGGTCGAGATGTACGCCAGTGAAGTGCGTGGGGAAGATGCCGAACAACGCATCCGCGAGCTGATGGCATTGTTCCTCGGTCGACAAATCCCTTTGGAATACGAGCCGGGTGAGGAAGGTAAGCCAGTCTTGAACGTCTTGGCATGCCCCTACCCTGACCTGGCAGAGCAAGACCGTGCGGTTTGTGCTCTCGAGAAAGCGATGTTCGCCGAGCTACTCGGTCAGAACATGACGCTCAGTCATTGCCGTTTAGACGGCGAAAGTTGTTGCACTTACGAGCTGACGCAGCTTGGCTCGGATACGGAGAGTGTGTGACATGACCAAGCCATGGATTGAAGGTCGGTTTGAAGAGAACGTCATCACGACGACCATCGAACAAGCCATCAACTGGGGACAGCAGGCAAGCATCTGGCCGATGACGTTTGGCCTGGCCTGCTGTGCGATCGAGATGATGGCGGTCGGGGCAAGTCGTTATGACGTCGACCGTTTCGGAGCGGGTGCGTTCCGGGCGTCGCCTCGTCAGGCAGACCTGATGATTGTGGCTGGGACCGTAACGTACAAAATGGCCAGCCGCGTCCGACGGCTTTACAACATGATGCCGGATCCGAAGTATGTCATTGCCATGGGTGCCTGCACCGTGGGTGGTGGTCCTTACTTCAAGTACGGCTATCACGTGGTAAAGGGTGTCGACCTGGTGGTGCCAGTCGATGTCTATGTTCCTGGTTGCCCTCCGCGTCCTGAGGCCCTGCTGGAAGGCCTGATGCGGATTCAGGACAAGATTCGTGGCCATCGCATGAATCGTCGTGGCGGCGTACGCGTCGACGACGAGTTGCCGGTGCCACACCATTCCGGTTATGTCGAAACAACCGGAGCTGAAAACCCGCTAACGCAGCACCAGAAGCTGACTGGCAAATAGAACATTCCTGACGCCCTCCCGGCGTTGCATCCGTTGAGATTTCGTAGAAGCGATAGTCACGTAATGTCCGACGTATTGAAGATTGAGAATTTACACGTTTCGGTGGAAGGTAAGCCGATCCTCAATGGGGTGAACCTGGAGCTCCGCCGCGGAGAAACCCACGCTTTGATGGGGCCGAACGGCTCGGGCAAAAGCACCCTGGGCTTCGCCATCATGGGCCATCCCAAGTACGAAGTGACCGAAGGTCGCATCCTGGTGAACGATGTCGATGTCACCGAAATGGAAGCTGACGAACGAGCCCGACTTGGTTTGTTCATGGCTTTCCAGCGTCCGATTTCGATCCCGGGCGTTCGCATGGCCGACTTCCTGCGACATGCCACGACCAACGTGCGGAACCCAGAACGGAAAGAAGGCGAAGACCTGATTCCGATGCGGGAATTCCGTCGCGAAATCGTCGACAAGATGAAGCAACTGCAGATGGATACCGAGTTCGCCAAGCGTTATGTCAACGAAGGCTTCTCGGGGGGCGAAATGAAGCGTGCCGAGATTCTGCAGCTTGCCATGCTGCAGCCAAAGTTCGCCATCCTGGACGAAACCGATAGCGGTCTGGATGCCGACGCCGTGCGTTTGGCCAGCCAAAGTATCGCTCAGATCGGTGGTGCCGAAATGGGCCTTCTGATCATCACGCACCACGACAAGCTGTTGGAACACAATCCACCATCGCACGCTCACGTGATGCTAGGTGGACGCATTGTAGAAAGTGGCAGCGTCGAGCTGGCTCACGAACTGCATGCCAACGGTTATCAGCGCATCCGCGAGGCGTACCCGGAAGCGGCCGCCATGGAACGCGAGATGCAAGACGAAGAACAAACGGTTTAGTCAAAGCAACGCGAACGTTCGCTGCCTGAAACTGCGACCAGGCATACACGCGAACGACCCTGCTAGTTGCCACCGACGAATTTCAAAAGTTTGGAGAGATAATGGCCACCGATATTACCGCCACCCCGCCTGCGGAAAGCCCGATCGGCGAAATCAACAAGTATGATTTCCGCACGAATAGCAAAGGCGTCTTCAAGGCGAAGAAGGGGCTCAACGCCGAGGTGGTGAATCAGATCTCGGACATCAAGAACGAACCAGATTGGATGCGTAAGTTCCGTCTGGAATCGCTCGAGATCTTCAACTCGAAGCCAATGCCTGAATGGGGCGGCGACATCGATCTCGATTTTCAGGACATCTACTATTACCTGAAGCCGACCGAGAAGCAGGGTAAGACCTGGGACGACGTGCCGGCTGAGATCAAAGAAACCTTCGAGAAGCTCGGTATTCCGGAAGCGGAACGTCAGTTCCTCGCCGGTGTGAAGGCTCAGTTTGAAAGCGAAGTCGTTTACGGCTCGCTGCAGGAAGACCTCGCCCAGAAGGGTGTGATCTTCACCGACACCGACACGGCTTTACGTGAACACGAAGACCTGCTGAAGGAATACTTCGGCACCGTCATTCCTGCCCACGACAACAAGTTCGCCGCACTCAACTCGGCGGTCTGGTCGGGCGGTTCGTTCATCTACGTGCCACCAGGCGTGCAGATCGAATTCCCACTGCAGACTTACTTCCGTATCAACGAAGAAAGCATGGGGCAGTTCGAGCGTACTCTGATCATCGTCGATGAAGGGGCGAAGATTCACTACGTCGAAGGTTGCACCGCTCCGATGTACTCGTCGGAAAGCTTGCACTCGGCCGTGGTCGAAGTGATCTGCAAGAAGGGTTCGCGTTGCCGTTACAGCACCATCCAGAACTGGGCGAACAACATCTTCAACCTGGTGACCAAGCGGGCCATGGCCTACGCCGACGCCACCATGGAATGGGTCGACGGTAACCTCGGCAGCCACCTGACGATGAAGTACCCGGCTGTTTACCTGATGGAGCCGGGCGCTCGTGGCGAGATCCTCTCGATCGCGTTTGCCGGCAAGCATCAGCACCAGGACACCGGTGCCAAGTTGGTTCACTGTGCTCCGAACACTTCGGGTCAGATCATCTCGAAATCGATCTCGAAGGATGGTGGTCGCGGTAGCTATCGCGGTCTGGTGCGTGTCGAAGAAGGTGCCAAGAACACCAAGTGCAGCGTCGTGTGCGATGCCTTGATTCTCGATCCGGAAAGCCAGACCGACACCTATCCATATATCGAAATCATGGAACCTGACGTGGCCATCGGTCACGAAGCCAGTGTTTCGCGAATCGGCGAAGAGCAGCTCTTCTACCTGATGAGCCGCGGTTTGACCGAAGCGGAAGCCAGCACGATGATCGTCAACGGTTTCATCGAACCGCTGGTCAAAGAGCTGCCGATGGAATATGCCCTGGAATTGAATCGGCTGATCGAGCTGCAAATGGAAGGTTCGGTCGGCTAAGCCACCGTACATTCCCCTTGGGAACCTTGGCCAAGCCGCGTCGAATCAAGCAGGCGTGCTTGGCCCTTTTTCTTTGACCGACATAAGAACCAAACATAGCGAAATCATGAGCGTGGGAACCGCTGCCTCGATCGAAAACTGGGATGCCGAGGCCTTCAACCAGTACGTCAAAAAACTCGGCGAGCCTGAATGGCTTGTCAATCTCCGCCAGGAAGCCTTCGAAACATTCGAGGGAATGGATTGGCCGACTCGCAAGGAAGAAGAGTGGATGCGAACCGACATCCGCGGCTTCCAGCTGAAGAAGTTCAATCCGCCGAACCTGGACGCTCCGATCGATCCGGCTTCGTTGACGCGTGGTTTGCTGGCGGAAGGCGTCGACATCGGCGGCCAAGTCGTCTCGCTCAATGGGAAGACGGCGGTCAGCTCGCTCAGCGAAGAACTGAAAGCCCAGGGCGTCATCTTTGGGGACTTCGAATCGGTACTCGCCGAACATGGAGACCTGGTTCAGAAGTACTTGTTCCAGGGCGAATTCGACCCGAACTTCGACAAGTTCAGTGCTCTGCATGCTGCCTTCTTCAGCAACGGCATGTTTTTGTACGTGCCCCGCAACGTGATCGTCGAGCAGCCGCTGCACTTCCTCAACTTGCTGGGAGATAACGGCGTCGATCTGGCTCATACGCTGATCGTGCTGGAAGAAGGTGCCCAGGCCACCGTGCTGACCGAGTCGGCTTCGCTCGACGACGAAAAGCCCGGCATGCACTGCGGTGCGATCGAAGTGATTGTTGGTGATCGTGCCAATCTGCGATTCGTGAATCTGCAGAACTGGGGCGAGAAGGTCTGGCACTTTGCCCAGCAAAAGGGATGTGTTGGTCGCGATGCCAACTTGTTCTGGACGCTCGGCGCACTGGGCAGCCGCCTCTCGAAGGTCAACCAGCACGTTGCCCTCGACAAGCCAGGGGCTCACTGCGAAGTGAACGGCGTGCTTTTCACCGAAGGCAAACAGCACCTTTCGTATCACACGCAGCAGTACCACCGGGCACCAAGCTGTACCAGCAACTTCCTATACAAGGCTGCTCTGCAAGATCAGTCGCGTACGGTTTGGCGTGGCATGATTAAGGTCGCCCCAGGGGCTCAGAAGACCGACGGCTACCAGCGTATCGACAACTTGCTGCTGACCGAGCATAGCCGAGCCGACTCGATTCCTGGACTGGAAATCGAAGCGGACGACGTTCGCTGCACGCATGGTGCCACCACCGGCCGCGTTGACGAAGAACAGGTCTTCTACGCGATGGCTCGTGGCTTCACCCGCAAAGAAGCAACCCGCATGATTGTGACCGGCTTCTTCCAACAGGTGTTCGATCGTATCACCCTGGAAACGGTCCGCGAGGCGTTGGGGCACGCGATTGCCACCCGTGTTCGTGAATACGAATAAACGCTCGGTCCCGCTTGTTGCCAGCCCGGTATTTGACGAACAACCACCCTCCCCTGCGAGATGATCCCGCGAATGTCCGACTTTGTGCGAGTTGCCGCTTTAAGCGAAATCCCCGATCCTGGTAAGAACGTTTACGAAGTGGACGATCGATTTGTGATCGTCATTCATGCCGGCGGGCAGGTCTTCTGCCTGGACGATGTTTGCACGCACGACGACGGGCCACTCGGAGAGGGTGAATTGTTAGGAAACGAGATCGAATGTCCTCGGCATGGAGCCCGGTTTGATATCAAAACGGGCAAAGCCACCATGATGCCGGCCACTCAGCCGACGCAAGTCCACGAAGCAAAGATTGAAGGCGACGACATTTACGTTCGCCTCGTTGATTGAGAAGGAACCCAGCGCATGGAACTTTCTGAAGATAGCGTCCGCGAACAACTGAAGAACGTGATCGACCCTGAACTGTTCGTAAACATTGTCGATCTCGGGTTGATCTACAACGTCGACTTCGCCGAGATGGAAGAGTCGGAGGGCAAGAAGGTCCTGATCGACATGACGATGACCAGCCCCGCCTGTCCGGCCGGTCCGCAACTGGTCGGCAGTGCCAAGCAGTTCGTCGGGCAGATGGAAGGGGTCGGGGAAGTCGAAGTGAAGATCGTGATGGATCCTCCTTGGACGCCGGACCGCATGACCGAAGATGCCCGCGATCAGCTTGGAATCTTCTAAACAGTCGACGACGACTCAAGCCCCTGGCGCGATCTTACTGCGACGGGGCCACCAATCAGCACGACACCATGCTATGGCGTCGTGCTTTTTTATTTGCTGAGCAGCTTGAAATCGATCGAGTTCGGGCCCTTCTCTACGACCGCCGTTAGTTCCGATCGCCGGTTATATTGGGCCGGAATCGGATCTTTGAACGCTGGCCCGCGATAAGAAGGATCGCGGAGCGGAGGCGTCGTTTCGATTCTTACCCGATGCTCGCCAGGCACCGCTCCCATGGTCGTCCGAATGTATCGCAATTCGTAACGACCTTGTTCGTCGGTCAGTCCGCTGGAAGGTCTTCCTTCCTGCGGAGCAAAAGTGACTTCCGCGTTAGGATACGGCTTGCCATCCAACGTGACCGTTCCGCTGACCAGACCCATGTCTCCGTATTGGTTGGCAGAGCAGCCCGCGAGAAACAACGCCAGGGCCAGCGATGGGAGCGCCATGGCGTTTCTCAGATACATCCGCATTTCGCAATCTCCTGAGGCTAGATTCTGAGCGTCGTGGAATGTCGTGCGATTCCCCAAGAACTAGAAACTTCCCAGGACGTTGCCATCCTGCCGGTCGGCCAGGCCATTCAAGATGGCGAAGTCCATCGTTTCCGATAGAAAGCGAACCGAGCCATCGGTCAAAGCGGCTTCGACTCCACCAGGATGGGCCGAGACGAGCGAGATGTTGCCGAAGTAATTCTCCGTCGTTCCAGCCCCGCCGTAGGCCGCGATCGGGTAGCGAATGGTGGTGACGTTAGCTTCCCAGTTATCGGCGGAGTAGCCGCTGCTCCAGGTACGCCCGGCATGGCCGCCGCTACGTTTGGCGACTTTGTTGCCCGAAGCGTCGATGAAGAAGTCGCTCTGCTCGCTCACGATCATCGTGTTGCTGGTACCGTCGGTGGCACTTTCCAGGCCGATCGCGTTGACCGAGCTGCTGATCGGCAGCATCATCCCGTTGAAACTGGCCCGACCATATCCCCACGGATTCTCGTAATAATTGAAGGTCGAATCGACCGAGGTCGTGCCTCCCTGATAGTAAGAGCCCTCGATCCCCACATAGCTGGTGACCTGCAGGCTGACGGTGCCATTGGCCGTTGTGTTCTGGCTTTCGACTTGCGGCAGCGGACTCGAAGGACACCACAGGCCATCAACGCGAAGCTGATTCAAAATGGGGGCCGACGCACATGCATCGTCTTGCATCTTCCAGTCGCCCGAGAACTTGGTCGCGGCAATTTGCTGATAGGCGGCATTCTGTTCGATGAAAGGCAGAATCCTCACGAACCATGATGGGCCGTGTTCATTGCCTACCAGGTGGGGCGCGGCATTGTAGGGAAGCTTGCGATAGGTGTCGTGATAGTTGTGCAGTGCCAGGCCGAGTTGCTTCAGATTGTTGCTGCACTGCATTCGCCGAGCAGCCTCACGCGCTTGTTGAACGGCAGGCAAAAGCAATGCAATTAAAACACCAATGATCGCGATCACGACCAACAATTCGACGAGAGTGAACGCCGAGCGCAACGAAGATTTGAGACGCATACGATTTGTGCTCCGGAATAAACAACGCGATAGATATCTGGCGAAATCCTTCGCCAAGCGCGGGAGCATGAGGGGGCATTAGGGAGGTGGATTGCCCATTTGGTGGCTAGAAGGAAACCATTGTGGGGAAATGGATTCCACAGTCTCAATATAACAACACATCGAAGGGATACGACTAAACGGGATGCATTTTGTAGCGAATTTGTTCAAGACGTTTATCTGAGTTTCCTGCAAAAAGCGTTTGCTGCCGCTGGGGCTGTTATCCGCGAGAACCTACGGCTAGGCTGCGGTTTTGGATTCATGATGTCAGGAACCAGCATGGGTGCTGTTTTCATTTACGAGCTGATTACTGGCGGTGGTTTGCACGCGATCGACGGCGCGCCAGAGCCAAGCGGGTCTTTGCTGCACGAAGGAATGGTGATGCTCTCCGCGATTGTCGCAGACTTCGCGGCCATTGAAGGGATGGAAGTCACCGTGCTTCGCGATGCTCGGTTGAGCCCGCTCGATATCGCCGCATCGCATCAGATCGTGGTGAATGATTCGGAAGAAGAACGCACTGCCTTCGATCAGGCCGCCACGGCGACGGACGCGACCCTTGTGATTGCTCCGGAGTTTGCAGGCTTACATCTCGAGCGAACGCGCTGGGCGGAACAGGCCGGCGCCGCCTTGCTGAGTCCTGGCTCCGATTTCGTTGCGATCGCCAGCAACAAGTGGCACACCTTTCAGAAGTGGCGAGAGGCCAAGGTACCGACCGTCGATACCTTTCGCATCGTCGATCAGGCCAGTTGGCGTCATCTGCTCGAGCTGCCGGTGATCACCAAACCGGTCGATGGAGCAGGCTCCGAGGGAGTTCTTTCTTGGAATGCGGGAAAAGAGATCGACCCGGCCCTTTGGGAGGACGAAACATTTCTCATTCAGCCCAAGATGTGTGGCGATTCCATTAGTTGCTCGGCGCTGGGAAGTGATAACGGTTTAAGTTTGCTTCCGGCCTCGATTCAGCGGTTGGATAAAGATTTCAAATATCTTGGAGGTACGTTGCCCCTCCCTTCGGAGATGAATGAGAGAGCGCATCGCCTTATGTCACAAGCAATTAGGACGTTGCCCCCTTTTCGGGGATATGTTGGGCTTGATATGATTCTGGGGCTTTGTCCCGAGGGTACAAACGATGTCGCGGTTGATTTAAACCCCCGGCTGACAAGCTCTTATGTGGGCCTGCGTCGACATCTTCGAGACAATCTGGCACAAGCCATGCTCGATGTCGTCGCTGGACGCCCCTACCAACCGAATGCGGGAAGCAGTCGAGTTGATTTTGAGGTTCTTTGATTAGAGGAAACGGGAAGTCTATGACCGTTCTGGGCGTCGACATTGGAGGAGCCAATATCAAAATTGCCACGGGCGACGGGTTTGCCCACTCGTTCCCCTTCGCCATCTGGAAGAAGAAACACGAGTTGGTTGTCAACCTGAAGCATGTGCTGGGCATGACGCCGGTCTTCGATCGTGTCGCGGTGACGATGACGGCCGAGTTGGCCGACTGCTTTGGCTCGAAGGCGGAAGGTGTCCGCTTCGTACTGGCCGCCATTCGCGAAGTCTTCGCCGAATATCCCGTGAAGGTCTATACAGTGACCGGCAAGATGGTGACGCTCGAGGAAGGGATCCTCGATCCGATGTCGGTCGCAGCCGCCAACTGGCATGCCTTGGGAAGCTTCGGCGGGCATTGGTTCAAAGGCAAGAACGGCCTGGTTGTTGACGTTGGTTCGACGACCACCGATATCATCCCCGTGGTGGGCGGTCAGGTTGCCAGCAAGTCGCAGTCAGACGTGCAGCGTCTGTTGGCCGGCGAACTGGTTTACTTGGGCGTCGAGCGAACTCCGATCTGTGGCATCACCGATCATGTCACCTTCCGCGGCAAGCGTTGCCCGACGGCGAACGAATGGTTTGCCACGTCGATCGACGTGCTGCTGGCCCTGGGGCTTTTCGACGAAGAGCCGGAAAATCATGGCACCGCCGACGGACGTCCGGCCACGCGTGAGTTCGCCAAGACGCGACTGGCTCGCATGATTTGTGCCGACGGCGACGAAGTGACTTGGACCGAAATCAACGAGATGGCTCGCGAGCTGAACTCGATTATGGTCAAGAAGATCGCGGCCGGTATTCGCCAGGTGGTCGAAGAGCAGAAGATGGAAGTCGAGTTGACGGTCATCAGTGGCCATGGCGATTTCCTCGCCGAAGCGGCCCTGGATGCTGCCGGCGTCGTGACCCATCGCGAGTACCTCACCGACTTGATCGGTGCCAACGCGGCTCGCTGTGCGCCGGCGTATGCCTTGGCAATTCTCGCCGAGAAGATGTGGGACTAACGCCTCCCAGCGCCACCCAGAAATGATATCTTGAAAGACGCCCAGGCAATGGTTTGGCCTGGGCGTTTTCGTTGCGCCCTGCCCTGCTGATATCGCTTTCGCAGAAGGGATGACGCACGTTTCGCTGGAACGAATGAGGCGGGATCTGGACGAATGACACTCAGCGTATGGAAGCTTGGCGGAAGTTGTTTCGACCTGCCAGATCTGAAGCAGCGGCTGTTGCGACTGCACGCCAGCGGCGACGCCGGTCAGCAAGTGATCGTGATCGCAGGGGGAGGCTTGTTCGCCGACGCGGTTCGCCAGGTCGATCAACTCCATTCGCTGCCTGGCGAATGTTCCCACCGCATGGCATTGGATGCGATGCGAATGTCGGCCGCCATGGTCGCGGCTCTGCTTGGCCAAAGTGGTCCGGTCGTCGATCCCGCCGAACAACGGGCAAGGCTTTTGCAGTCGGCGGATGACGGCGAGGGAGAGTCCTCGATTCAGGTTTGGGATGTGATCGATCTTTGGCACACGCTGGTGCCCGAGCTGGAAGATCGATTTGGCAAGTTGCCTGCCAACTGGCGTTTGACGAGTGATTCGATCGCGGCTGCTGTGGCTGCGTATGGCAACGCCGAGCGACTGGTACTGTGCAAATCGATCGATCGGCCCACTGGTGAGCCGGGAGCAAGCTGGGCAGAAGTAGATGCGATCGATCCGACGCTGCCACAACTGGTTCCGTTTCTGAAGCAGATTCAGTGGGTGAACTTGCGAAGCACACCTTAAGCGACGAGCGCAATAAAAAAGGGCCTCCCAATCGGAAGGCCCTTCTCTTTGCCGGAGATCTGGTCGAGCGAAGTTAGTTCCACCACCAGACGTTGGTCGTGGCGGAAGCGAGCTGCTCGGTTCGCAGCTTGTCCATGCCAGCAACGTTTTCGCTGTGGCTGGCGACTTCCCACGAGTTGATGTCGACGCCGCCCGAAGCGGTGATCACCCACTGGCGACCCTTCTTCATGGCACTGAAGAAAGTCGGCACGGTGTCTGGCACTGGGAAGGCTTCCAGTTTGACTGGGCTCGAATCGCTCTGGATCATGTCCAGTTCCAGGTTGGCCTTCTTCAGCAGTTGTTCTTTCTGCAGCAGAGCGGCGATAACGCACATGTCCATCACGTTTCGCAGATCGCCGAAGACCTTGTCTTCAGCCGACAGCTCTTCGTAGTTCTTGGTCATGGCATCAGCCCACTTCTGTGGGATCGCGCTGGTCTTGCCGGTCTGCGCGACCGAACCATCTTCGGCGACGATTTCGTCTTCGGTCATGGCCTTCACCCCAGGACCACGCAGCTGCCAGGCGAGGCCGTCTTCGCTCTGGGCGAGTGGCTGGTAGTTGCAAGCCAACCACCAACGTGGCATGGCGTTCTGCACCGCACGAGCCGAAGGGAGCATGTCGAGGTAGCTAGGCAGGCCACGGACTGGGCTTGGGTCAAGGTGCATGGCGATACGCTTCATGCGGAAGTCAGCAGCGACCAGCACGCGGGCGAAGTGGCTATCCTTGGGCACACCGGTGATGGTGATGACCTGCGAACCCATCGCACGTTCGACACCATCTTTGACGCTGGCGTCCATACGGGTCAGGCTGGCCAGGTAGTTGTCCAGGTTCTGGCGACCTTCGGCGGTTGGATCGATCGAGCAGGTGATGCCACCACGACGGGCTTCTTCGGTGGTTTGCATGGCGACGATGAAATCGTCCAGCAACAGAACCGGACGACCGGTGGTCACACCGACGACGTTACCCGATTCGTCAACCGTCCAACCTTCGGCTGGACCGGCGATGACGACGTCGTTGTTGGCTTCGTCGACGAAGACATATTCAATTCGCTGCAGACCCGCCATGTACTTCACGGCGTCTGGCAGCTTGCCGCCATTGTTCTGGACCGAAGCCTTGATGGCGTCGTTCAGACCGCGGAGCGAAACCTTTCGCATCTTGACCGGCATGGTCATGTCGCCGGGGACCTTTTCCATCGAATCGAGCATCAACTGGCGAAGTTGACGCTTCACTTCGGGCGGAGCCGAAGTGAGCTGACCATCGACGTTGATCGAGACACCACCCACGGCGTTTCGATTGTTGTTCAGGAATTGACCTGCCTGGACCAGCGTCGCGGTCATGGCAACGCCAAGGATCATCACCAGGGCAAAGCGAAAGCGCAGGTGCAAAAGGGCCTTCATTCGAGAGATCTCCGGTTTTATCGCGAAGGGGCGTCACGAAGTTCCAAATGCAGGAAGTCGCGGGAAGCCCACAAAGAGCACGTGATATGCTGGGTAACGACAGGAACGCATGCAGGTCGAAATTGCCCACATCCGCTAGTCCGACAAGGAAAGAAAATCCGCGCAAGTTGGGATTTCCATTCAATCTACAATAGTTCGCCTCGGAATTGGTTGCAAGGATTCAGCACGAATCCCGTTTTCCCAATCTTCCCCAACCGATCGTACCGGTTAAAGGAATCAGTCCGGCACCATGGCCGATACCTATCTTACCTAGATGTCCCAGGACGATCGACTACGCCCAGCCCGGGGGAAATCGACGTAACTGACGCAAAATTAACCATCCCCCGTTTTGCGTCGAACCTTCATGTGCATATAAGTGTATTATTACGATACACGTCGGCACGACCGGTGTTGGATATCAGGGGTGGTGTTACTTTCGCGAAACGGGTCAGCAAAAAAACGGAATGATCGCATATTTGATTATTCGAGAAGGTTCCAAGTGGACCGATGTCTTTCGCCTCGTCGAAGGGCAAAACGTGACGATCGGCCGTGCGCCCACCAACCAGATTGTGATCAAGGATGATCGCTGCAGCCGTTATCACGCAGAAATCTTCCTATCGCAGGGGGTATGGACCATCCGTGATCTCGATTCGCGGAATGGGACCACTGTAGAAGACTCCCCCATTCGTGGTGATCAGGCACTGACGCCAGGCAATATTATTCGCGTCGCCAACACCCAACTCGCCTTCGTCAACGATCTGTCTGCCGCTTTCCCCGATGGTTCTTCCAGCAGCAGTCATTTGTTCGACTCGAACGCGGCCGTCGATCAGACGATGGTTGGATACGACAGCGAACATGTACTGGATATCGCCGAACCAACGAACATCACCCACCGCCGGCAGCAGACCCGATTCTTGAAGCCGGAACGCGAAGACGCCAAAGAAGGCTCGGTCGTACCGCGTGTTGGTCGTGCTGCGGCTCGATTGTGCCAATTGGCCTTCGAGTTGGCTCAACAGGCCGACATCATTGCCGTGGCAAACCTGGCCCTGGAAGGTCTCTTCGAGAGCACCCAGGTCGACTCAGGCGCCGTCTTGCTTCTGCCGCGTGGGTTCAAAGGACCGTCGACGGAAAAAGACCTGGAACTGATCAGCTCTCGAACCGATAAGCTTCCGGTTTACCATCGCATTTCTCGCTTTCTGGCCAATACGGTGCTCCGTGAAGGGGAAGCAGTCTTGGCCCGCAACGTCACCGACGACAGCCGTTTCGGTAGCCGCGACAGCAAAGGGGATATCCATGCGACCAGTGTTTTGGCGGCCCCGATCCGGCAGAACGGCAAGGTCATTGGCCTGATTCATCTTTACTCGACCGATGCCGGCAGAATCCCGGATCCGGAAGACCTTGAGTTCACCTTGGCCGTCGCCGAGAACGTTGCCCTCGCACTGAAAAACCTGGAACGCCAGCAGGAACTGACCGAGACCATTTCGCAGTCGATGGTCGAGATCGACGAGCTGCGGCAGAAGCTGGGGGCGGAAAGCAATATCGTCGGCAGCAGTCCGCTGATCCTCGACGTACAGAAGCAGATTGCCCGCGTCGCTCCGAGCCGGGCCACGATTTTGATCACCGGCGAAAGTGGAGTCGGTAAAGAACTGGTTGCACGTGCGGTACACTTCGCGAGCACTCGCAAGAAAGGGCCGTTCGTCTGTTTGAACTGTGCTGCGCTGACCGAGTCGCTGCTTGAGAGCGAACTGTTCGGCCACGAGAAAGGTGCGTTCACCGGAGCAACCGATCGCAAGGTCGGCAAGTTCGAGGCGGCCCATCGCGGAACGCTGATGCTCGACGAAATTGGCGAGATGAGCGAAGCGATTCAGGCCAAGTTCCTCCGCGTTTTGGAAGGCCATCCTTTTGAACGGGTCGGTGGGAACGAAGCGGTTCAAGTCGATGTTCGCGTGACTGCGGCGACCAATCGCGACCTGGAGAAAGAAGTCGAACGGGGACGCTTCCGTCGCGACTTGTTCTTCCGATTGCGGGTGGTGGAAATCAATGTGCCTCCCCTGCGAAAGCGGCCGGAAGACATTCTCGATCTAGCTTCCTACTTCGTGCAAAAATACAACGCGGAAACAGGACGCCGTATCCTGGGGTTCACCCAGTCTGCGATCGATGACTTGAAGAAGTACCGTTGGCCTGGCAACGTGCGCGAGATGAAGAATGTCATCGAACGCGCGGTGGTTCTTTCGCAGACCGAACGCATCAGTTCGGACGATCTGGCGTTGTCGAACCTGACCGCCAGCAGCGATACGGCGGAACTAAGTGCCGTGAAGAGTGGGTACGAACCCCTCTCGCTCGCCGATCTGGAAAAACGGCACATCGGTGCCACGCTACGGGCAACCGGCTGGAACAAGAGCCGGACTGCGGGAATCCTGGGGATCGAACGTTCGACGCTCGATCGAAAGATCCGCCGCTATCATATTCAGCCCCCTGCCGAGGCCTAGCGGCGGTTGCTGGCGTTCAGATGGTAACGGTCGTAGTGATTGCGACCGTTTGGTTGTCTTGCAGAGTACCTCGTTCTTGGCGGACCATGAAGTGTGCGCGCTGCACTATCCCATACTTAGGTGATCAATTTATGACTAATTCTGGGTTTCAAAATCCCCTAATTGAGTGCACGCTATGTCTTCTGTCATGGAATCCTTTGCGAACTTGTCGGGTGCCAACAGTGTTCTGGCTGATGCCGTTGTTCATTCTGTCCAGAAGGCATTAACGATGTGCGGTGCGTCGGCCCGTTGTGTTGGTGTCGCGACGGTTCCTTTGCGAGACAAAGGCCTGGTGACGGGCATCATCGGTGTGCATGGCCGCGTGTCGGGCTTCATCACGGTGAACATGTCGGAGGTGATGGCGATCTCGGTGGTTGAAGGCCTGCTGCAAGAAGACTTCGGCAAGCTCACCAGCCAGGTGGTCGATGGTGCCGGTGAAGTCACCAACATGATTTGTGGTGGCATCAAGTCGCAACTGGCCAAGACGAACTTCTCGTTCCAGGGAATCACGGTGCCTTCGATCATCGTCGGCGAAGGCTACTCGATGGCGTTTGCCCGCGGGTTGGACTTCGTCAGCGCGACATTCGAGCACGACAATCCAGAGGCGGTGATGCTGGACGATCGATTGTTGTCGGTCAGCATGTGCTTTTTGAAACTGTAAACTCGGAATAACTTTCCGGTAGGCAACCAACCTCGCTTAGAAGTGGCTCGCCCAGTCGTCTTAAAATCAGGGCAAGCGAATCGGTTGGTTTGTCGAGAGAACGACGAATTGCATCCTTGCTGTCACACCGTTCCTGGGCGGGACTTCGTCGGTTCCATCCTCTCTCAGGCGAAGCGGAAGAATGCCTGAGAGATTATCGCTTCCTTACGGAAAACGTTACTGCGAAACGGGCAGCACTTCCAGCTTGCCAGCGTCTTCTTTCTGAGCAGCAACGGCACGCTCTACGATGGTCTGGATCGTCGATTCCGACTGGACGCCGATCAGGATCTGGCGACGCCAGCCATCCTTCGTCTTGCGGTACAAAGCCAACTGAGGATAGCCACCGCCTGACATGATGCGCTGTGCAATCCGAGGCTGAGCATCCGCGTCGACTTCCGTGTAAACGACACCGCTCAAGCGGCCTGCTCGCTTCAGACGTGGCATGATCGATTGCTTCATCGTCACGCACGCTGGGCACCAATCGGTACCAACCAAAACGAGCATTGGTTTGCCGGTTTCCATTGCGGTCTTGAATGCGTCGTCGTACTGTGCGGGTTGGTCACCGACGGCGGAAACTTGCAACAGAATGGCCAGGGTAATGCCGAGCATACACTAAGTTCCTTACTTAATTTTTGCCCCGGGAGGGCGAGTTGGGCCTGCGTTCTGGGTCACAGGTAATTCACAGACCACATAATCCAGAAAAATTGGGTGGGGTGTGATTGTTGGGGGCAGATCCCAGTCAGAGGTCGTGGATCAGGTCGCCTTCACATGAGACGCCTTCCAGCGTGCGGGTACGCTGGATCCAGTGTGTGGATACACGGTCGAACCCCCTTGTGTCGTCCACCAACCGTGGTTGAAGCGACGCCTGGGCCTGCGGGTTGGGCCAAGTTTAACGATTCAAGGGGACATGACAAGTGTCCAATTTGAGAACTTGCGGGAGACTTTTCTGATTGCCGCGGCAAGTCTTCTGAGAACCACATCTTGGAACTGGAGAAAAGATTTCTCATTTTCCACTAGAGTTGTGCTAGCGGAAATGCTTCAATAGTCGATAGTTACAGCAAGGCTGCCGCGTGGCCGCTCGGCAGTAGTCTCAAGGATGTCACCCGATATGGTGCTACATATTGGCGTGGTTGGATTGGGCTGTGATTGGGAATCACGACACCGCCCTGCCCTTCACTCGCTGCAAGATCGATTTAAGGTCGAATTCATTTGTGATGAAGTTGCGCTTCGAGCGCGCAACGCCGCTTCGCAGTTCAATGCGATGGCCCCAAACGGATTTCGACGAGCGATTTCCGCCGATCATATCGACGCGGTGTTTTTGCTCGATCAGCAATGGTCTGGCTTGCTGCCGATGCAATCCGCTTGCGCTGCGGGTAAAGCCGTTTATCTGAATACCGCCCTCGAAATGGACGCGGATTCTCAAAGCGAACTGGTCCGTTTGATCGAGACGACCAAAGTTCCTTTCATGATCGAATTTCCGCGGCGGTTCGCCCCCGCCACGATTCGTCTGAAAGAGTTGATCGCAACGCAGTTGGGCCAACCTAAGCTGATCTTCTGTCATCATCGCATCACGCCGGCGAATGGCAGCAACAGTCCGCGTTCGCTGATCATTCAGCGTTACCTGGCCGAGATCTTCGATTGGTGTCGTTACATCGTTGATGGCAAGCCTGAGTCGCTATTTAGCGTTAGTTATCCTCGCGCTGAACAGCCCAGCGACATCGAATATCAGATGCTCAGCGTTGACTTCCAATCGAAGGAAGACCCGGCCCGTCGCGTGGTCGCTCAGATCAGCGCCGGGACCTATCTGCGAAGTGATTGGCCTGAAGCCGTTTCTTTCCGTCCGCCCGCCGCGATGCAGGTTTGCTGCGAGAATGGCATCGCCTTCATCGATCTGCCCAATACGTTGATCTGGTTCAACGGTGCCGGCCGGCATATGGAATCGCTGGAAGGGGAACGCCCTGTCGGCGAACGCTTGCTGGCGTCGTTTCATCGACTGTTGGAGAATGGCAATCATCACTTCGATTGCCTGAATGAATTTCGCGAGTCAACTCGCGTGATTCAGGCGGCTCGGCAAAGCATCGCCGAAAACCGCCGAATTGTTTTCTAGCAGACCGCCTAGCGAACTTCTTCGGTCTGCTGCAGTTCTTCGATCCAAAGACGGATCTCGTTTTCATATTCCACGGCCAGGTCCCCCTTCACCAGTTGGCGATGGAACGAAGCCGCGCCTCCGCTTCGCAGATCGGCGTCTTCGGCCGAAGGAAAGCGACGCGACGGATCGGGGGCAATCAGCCGGCGACAGAAGTTCATCAGCAGTTCGTTGCAGGTGACTTCGTTCGGAAGGATGTCGAGCAACCGCTGAGCGAGGAAACGTTTGGTTTCCAGCAGTTCGCGGAAGTTCTGGATATGCCCGAACAGCGAACGCCCCGAGAGCATCTCGATTAACACGTAGCCCAGGCTGGCCAGATCGCTGCGTGGGGTCGCTTCGGCACCTTCCAGCACCTCAGGAGCCGCGTACGCAGGCGTACAGGTTCGCGTGTCGGGGGCGTTCTCGATCTCGAAGGCCGAGCCGATATCGATCAGCTTACCGGTCCCGGTACGCTTGAGCATGATGTTCGACGGCTTCACGTCGGCATGCACGATCCCTTCGCGATGCAGCGCCGCCAAAGCAGCGAGACAGTCACGCGCGATCGCCACCGCCACGCCCGGCTTGAAACGAGGCTGCTGCGGTCCCTTGGTCACCACCACCTGATTGATGTAGTTCCACCGTTCGTCCGAGACGCGCGGGCGGATTCGTTCGACCATGCCCGGTGTTGAAAGCTGCTGCAGGTCGTAACCATCGACCCATTCCATCACCATGATGCGAATGGAGCTTGAGTCGAGAAAGTTATGGATTTCAAGCAGGTTGTGCTGTTGGATCTGGGCAACTCGCGACGCAACCCGAGCATTGCGGGCCATTGCCTCGTTGTACTGCGTGGCGCTCTCGAAACGCTCGGGTGAGAAGACCTTAATAGCCAAAGGAAGCGTGAAGCCATTGGCACCACGCCGCTCGGTCAAAAAGACGAGACCTTGTCCGCCTGAACCAAGCAGGCGACGCAACGCGTAATGTTCCGTCCAACTGGAACGCTTGGCGTGGATTAGCGACTCGTACCGCTGGAGCAGTTCAACCGGGCACTTCCGCTCCGAGGCACCGCCAGTGATCGAAAGCGTCGGCTGAAGGTTCTGTTGGGTGGTAGTCAGCATAAGTGGCGACTTCCTGTCGGCGTCTTCGGGGTTCAAAACGCTCAATTTCCTTTTGCATGATAGGGGGAGGCGAATCGATGGGTAAAGATTCTTTCCCGTAAATAAATGAAAATCGGATGAAAGTAAATATCCCCTCGATTAACTGTGCTTTATCGGGGACTCGCAGCGTATTGGGGGGACGCCTACGAAGGCTTTCGAACCGGGAATCCAAGTTGCTTATCTACTAGATTAATTGGAGGTTGTCCGTCCAGGTAGCGTTTCAGGTTGGTACAAAACAGGGCAGTCGCATCGGCGTTGCGGGTGGCCCCTTGGGCACCGACGTGTGGTGTGATGATGACGTTCGACATCTCCCACAGAGGGCTGTCGTGTGGCAACGGTTCGATTTCGGCGACATCGATCCCTGCCCCAGCCAACTTGCCCGACTGCAAGGCTTCGATCAGGCAGACTTCTTTGACGACCTGACCGCGGGCCACGTTGATGAACCAGGCATCCTGCTTCATGGCGGCAAATCGGCCTTCATCGATGATGTGATAGGTGCTCGCGTTCAGCGGCAGAGTCAGGATGACAACATCTGATTCCGCCAACAGGTCGTCCAGGCGATCGGCCGGCCAAAGTTCTTCGACATGGTCCGGTTTGTCGTACGGAAACAAGTCAGTAGCGATGATCCGGGTTTGGAATGCCGACAGGATCTCGGCGATCCGGCGGCCATTTCCGCCGAGACCGACGATCCCAACCGTCTTGCCATGTAGGTCGTTGGTGGGGCGTCGGGTGTAATCTTTCACGTTCTGGGCCCGGAAGAAGACCGGCAGCGATCGGATCAAACCCAATAATAGAGAGAACGTTTGTTCGGCCACCTGGTTCGCGAAGAGGCCCGAGGCGCTCGAAACGATGATGTCCGAAGCGATGACTTCTGGCACCAGGCAGTGGTCCATGCCGGCCGCGGAAGACTGGATCCACTTCAGTTTTCCCTGCTTCACGACCTCAGGCCATGGCATCGGGACTTTGGCGTGTCCACAGAAGATGTCGGCTTCGAGGATTGCTTCGGCAATCCGCTCTTGCCCGGCGTCGATGATTTCGGCGTCTGGGGCGACCTGGGCGATGGCCTCGATGAATTCCGGCTGGGTCTGGTAACAGAGAGCGATTTTCATGGTGTTTATTCTTTATCGAGACGGCATCCAGGCAAGTGAAGGGGAACTATCGTAATCCAACCTGAGAATAGCGGCTATTGGTCTAGTTTGCCGAAGAAAAAAACGAACCTCAATGGTTTGCGATTGTCTGGCTTTTGCGACGGCGAATAATGGAGGCTCGCTTCACCGTACGTACCTCTCCCCAGGGCAACATGCTAGATACATTAGAACGCACTGATTCGTCGTCTCCTACCGACGAACATAGCTGGTGGAGTCGCCCTTGCGGGATCCGCGAATTGCTGTGGATTGCCCTCCCCCTGATCGCATCGACGGCATCTTGGTCGATGACTAGTTTTGTCGATCGGATGTTCCTCTTCTGGTACTCGCCCGAGTCGATGGCGGCTGCACTTCCTGCGGGAATGCTGCACTTTACGCTGCTTTGCTTCCCGATTGGTCTCGCTTCGTACTTGAACACGTTCGTCGCCCAGTACGACGGAGCTGGCAGGCCCGAGCAGATCGGCGCGGTGATCCGTAAGGGGGTGCAGTTTGGTGCCGTGATGGTGCCGCTTTACTTCCTAACCATTCCATTGGCCGCGTGGGCGTTTCAAATGGTGGGGCATGCGCCCGAGGTGCAGGTCCTGGAAGTCCGCTATTTCCAGATTCTTTCCTTTGGTGCCGGAGCTTCCGTCGTTTCGGCGGCCATGTCCTGCTTTTTCACCGGACGAGGCAAGACGACGCTGGTGATGTTCGTCGAGATTGGCTCGTGCGTTTTGAACGTTGTGCTGGACGGTTTGTTCGTCTTTGGCTTTTGCGGCGAGTGGCTCGAAGGGATCACTGGGGCGGCAGTCGCCACCACGGCCAGCCAATGGTTCAAGGTGATTGCCTACTTCATCTTGCTCTGGAAGCCAGCTCGCGGAGGCGAGTTCGGCTTGCTCGATTGGTCTCGGGACGAACCGGGCTTGCTGGGACGTATCTTCCGCTATGGATCGGCGAGCGGGTTTCAGGTGCTTCTGGAAGTCGGAACGTTCACCGGGTTCACTTTCTTGATGGGGCGGATGGGCCTGACGGCGATGACCGCGTCGACCTTAGCCGTCGATATTAATGCCCTCACGTTTGTGCCGATGATTGGGCTGGGGACCGGCATTGCCACATTGGTGGGGCGAGAGATCGGCCACGCCGACCCCCGGCGGGCGGCAACCGCCACATGGTCCGGGCTGGTGATCGCCGTGCTCTACGCCGGCACGATGGGAATGACCTATTTCCTGGTCCCTGACTTCTTCCTGGCGGCCCATGCGATGGGTATGGAGCCGACCGAGTTCGAAGAGATCCGCGTTTTGAGTATCTTTTTGCTCCGATTCGTGGCGTTCTTTTGCGTGTTTGACGCATTGAATGTGGTCGCGGTGAGCACCCTGAAAGGGGCTGGCGACGTCCGGTTCATCATGACCGTCGGGATTGTTTTCAGCCTAATTCTGGCAAGTGTGGGCTTCGCGTTCCTGTCGCTGGGCCAGATTCATGTTGCCGGCCTGTGGGTTGTCATGACCAGTTGGGTGATTCTGTTAGCCATTACGCACTGGGTGCGGTTCTTTACCGGGCAATGGCGTCAAAAGAATGTCATTGATCCCGCCTAAAATGGCGTATTGGGGCGTAGTTTCGGGGAATTACGCCGCTGGTTCTTGGCGAATTGGTCGGTTGTGGCAATAATTAATACTGGATGGATATTCATACACACCCGGCGCATCTGCCATACAAACGTGCCATCCCATCATTGATCTGCCACCCCCGAAAGAATCTTTTGAGGAGCTAGTTCCCTGTCTACCTCGAAATACCAGATTGGCTGGACTGCCATCGTTATTTTAGTCGTGCTCCGGTTATTGACCGGCTGGCATTTCTTCATGGAAGGATCGAAGAAAGTCAAATCTGGCGACTTCTCGTCGGCTGGATTCCTGCGGAATGCCAAAGGCCCCCTCGCCGATAACTTCCGGAACATGACCTTCGACTTGTACGGAGCCGAGCGTCTTAACAAGGACAACATTGCTGGCCGCGCGGCTGGCTATCGCGATCTGGCGATCGGCGAGTTCGGCGACAACATCGCACCGAAGGCGCAGAAGTCGCTCGAACGCTACCTCGGTCGTATCAATTACTACTTTGAAGAGAACGCCGAAGACATCGACAAGTACTTCAACGAAGTCCAGGTCTATGAAAAGAAGCGTCAGGATGAACGTTACCGTGGTGTGGCCCACTACGAGGATCGTTTGGCCGACAAAGACAAAGAGCTGTACAAGAGTCTGAGCAAGTGGACAAAAGAAATTGCCACTGCTGAAGCCGATTACATCGACGATCTGAACCGCATCGGCCAGGCCGAAACGCAGTCGAATCAAGCGATCTATCAGATCAACCCAAACATGGGAACTGTCGACCGTTTGGTGACTTGGGTGCTTTTTAGCTGCGGTATCCTGTTGATTCTGGGACTGTGTACGCGGTTAGCTGCTTTGGCGGTTGCCGGCTTCCTGGCTCAGGTGATGTTAGCTCAGTGGCCATTTGCCCACGGGGCCGACCTTACCTACGTTTACTATCAATCGGTCGAGTTCACCGCATTGCTGTTCATCGCAGCGATCGGTGCAGGCAAGTTTGCCGGGCTGGACTATATCGTTTGGAACTCTATTACCCAGTGCTGCAGCCGCGGTGCATCTAAATAAGGTGGAGTAAATCATGAATTTGAAACCAGAAGAACTCGCCGTCGGCAAGGAAAACTTCAACGAAGCTTTGGGGGTCAACCGTCGTGACTTCCTGAAAGGCGTTGTCGCGGCTGGAGCCGTGTCGGGTGCTGGCCTGGGGGCCATGTATTTCGGCTACTCGAAGGTCAAAGATCCGGTTCGCATCGGTGTCATCGGTACCGGTGACGAAGGTAGCGTGCTGATCGGTGCCTTGAATCCAGAATACGTCGACGTCGTCGCCATTTCGGACATTCGTCCTTACAACGTGCATCGTGCCTTCCACGGCGACCATTCGAGCCCAGCGGCCTTGGATGCTCGTAAGGGTTTGATGTCGGTCTACGACTGGAAGACCGAAGACGAAGCCAAGAAGCACGTGAAGGTCTATGCAGACTACAAAGAACTGCTCGCCGACCCGAACGTCGAAGCCGTTATTTGTGCTCTGCCGCTGTTCATCCACAAGCAAGTCGCTATGGATGCCATGGCCGCCGGCAAGCACGTGCTGACCGAGAAGCTGATGGCCCATACGGTCATGCAGTGTAAGGAAATGGCACGTATGGCCGAGGAACAGAACCTGTACCTCGCCACCGGTCACCAACGTCATTACAGCGTGCTTTACGACAATGCAGTGAACCTGATCCAGTGGGGCGTGTTGGGTGAAATCCATCACATCCGCGCTCAGTGGCACCGTGGTAATCTGCCAGGTGGCGATAGCTGGCAACAGCCACTGCCAGGCGGCGAAAAGCTGGCCGATGGCAAGGTAGTCGACGAAATCAAGGCGAGGATGGGTGCCTACAAGAAGCGTGCTGAATCGGAAAGTGATCCAGCACTGAGAGCTCAATACAAGGCGTTGTTCGCCCAGTACGAAGCTTGGAACGAAGACCGCAACATCGACCCAACCAAGTACGGTTACAACGACTTCAACATCACCAACCGCCAAGGCGAAGATCGCAAGATCTCGGCGATGGAAGAACTGTGCCGTTGGCGTTTGTGGGATCGTACCGGTGGTGGTCTGATGGCCGAACTGGGGAGCCACCAGTTGGACGCCGCGTCGATCTTCATCAGTGCCCTGCGTAAGGATGGCAAGAAGGCTCATCCACTCGCCGTCAGTGCGACCGGTGGCCGTCACATCTTTGGTTACGACCGCGATGCCGACGATCACGTCTACTGCATGTTCGAGTTCCCAGGCAGTGGCTACGACCCCGAATTCCCAGTCGGTTACTACGACAACGTCACCAACTGGCCGCCTAAGGGCAAGGGTGTTCCTTCGTACGACGAAGATCCACACAAGAAGGTTGTGGTGACCTACTCGTCCATCAACGGTAACGGCTTTGGTGGTTACGGCGAAGTGGTCATGGGTACCAAGGGTTCGCTCGTCCTGCACAATGAAAAGGACGTCGCTCTCTATAAGAACGGCGTTTCGGCCGACACCAAGCTGAGCGTTAAGAAAGACGCTGGCGGTCCAACCATGGACACCCAGGCCAGCGGTGGTCAGACGAAGGCAGCTTCGCTCGCCAACGCTGCGACTCAGGGCCCTGTCAGCCGTGGTTACACCGAAGAGATCGAACACTGGGCTTACTGCATCCGCAACCAAGATGCCGAGAACAAGCCGAAGTGTCATCCAGAAGTTGCCATGGCCGACGCCGTCATCGCTTTGACCGCACGTCTGGCGATTCAGCGATCGAACCAGGGCAAGGGCAGCTACGTTGCCTTCAAGGAAGAATGGTTCGACGTCCACAACGACGCGACGCCAGAGCAAGATCTGGCTTAATTGCCATCGCTTCCCAAGCTTAAAAAAAACGAAAAGGCTCAGTGAATTACTAACTGGGCCTTTTTTCATGGATGGGTCGCGACGCACGGTTGCGACCGGTCCAGCGGCGGTTTAAATTCCGCTTCTGCGAATTCTTTTACCCTGCCTTGAAGGAGATTGACTGTGGAACCATGGGCCATTGGCGTATTCGCCAGTATCGATGCCGGACTTGGAGTAAACCTGGATGTGGCCCAGGAGTTGGGTATCAAAACGATCCAACTGCACGCTCCCCATCAATCGTCGCGTACCCAGGAAAAGGTCGACGCCTTCAAGGCTCGCTTGAATGAACTCGGCATCACGCCAACGGTCGTCTTCGGCGGCTTCGACGGCGAAAGCTACGCCGACATTCCTACCACGCAAAAGACGGTTGGCCTGGTGCCTCCAGAAACGCGTGCGGCTCGTGTCGCCGAGATGAAAGAGATCGCCGATTTCGCCAATATGCTCGGCTGCAAGTGCGTTGGCCTGCACATCGGTTTCATCCCGCACGACACCAGCGATCCACAGTACGGCGAAGTTGTCGCGGTGGCTCAAGAGCTGTGTGATTACTCGGCCAAGATGGGCCAGAATGTTCACCTGGAAACCGGACAGGAATCTGCCGATGGCCTGCTGCAGTTCATCGGTGATGTTGGTCGTGAGAACCTGAAGGTCAACTTCGACCCTGCCAACATGATTCTGTACGGGACCGGCGAGCCGATCGAAGCGGTTAAGAAGGTTGGTAAGTACCTCGGCAGTGTGCACTGCAAAGACGCCAAGTGGGCCGCCAACCCAGGCCAGGAATGGGGCCAGGAAGTGCCTCTGGGCGAAGGGGACGTTGGAATGGAAGATTATCTGCGTGCCCTGAAAGAAGTCGGCTACGATGGTCCTCTGACGATTGAACGCGAGATCCCACAGGAACCGGAGCGTCAAAAAAGCGAAGTCGGCCAGGCCGTCACTTTGCTCACCGGTCTGAAGACGAAGATCCTCGGCTAATCGAGTTGGCCTGTTTGGCAGGCCGTGGTCGCAAAAACCAGATCAAAATTAAAAGCGGGATCACAATGATCGCCGCTTTTTTTAATACCAAGATGGCCAGCACCGAGCCGATGCCGATGGTCGCCAACCAGATCGGCAGCTTGCTGATTTGTGGGAACGCCAGCCAGACGACCGCCATCACCACGCCAATCCGCAGCAGAGCGGCCTGAAACGGTCCCAGATTCGACGTTTCGCCTCCCAAGAGCCACATTCCGCCCGCCAGCCCTAGCGTCAACAGCGCGACGATACCGATTTGTGATCGTTTCGAGAGCATGGGGCCAGTGCGGATTCAGGGAGGAAGAACGAGGCGGGGTGGCGTAGCTCGATCGCCGGGCGGTTAGATACGATCGAGCGTGTTCAGCCAGTTGGCCAGCATCTTGATTTCGGCCGGCGAGAGCTTGGTAGCTTCTTTGCTGGTCAGTTCTGACTCGATGACCGGGTACTTCATCTTCTGCAGAGCTTCGACTTGGCTCTTCAAGGCCTTGGCAGAATCAGATTCGGCTGCTGCCATGAAGACGATTTCCAGTTGGTCGAGCGGTTCGTTGTCTGGAATGTTGGTGCCGCGTGGAATGCCAGCTTCGATGGCGACCGAACCGTTCTGCACGTCGCGGTTCTCGAAGCCATGAATCAGGGCCAAGGCCCCGCCGGACTTGCCACCCAGAACAATCGTGCGGTTGGCGTCGATTGGGTAGTTGTCTCGCACCCGATCAATCATCTTGCGAACAACCGAAGCTTCCGGGCGCGTCCAACGCGAGTCGTTGGCAGGCGAAACCTCGAGGACGGCGAAACCAAACGCCTCGGCTTCTTCCTTCCAACTGTCTCGCTGCGGCTCGAATTTGAACTCGGCATCGTTCAGCAGCACAACCAGGCCTAGCGAAGGGAGCTTCTTGGCGATCTCAGGCACAAATAGCTTGGCGGCATTCTTTTCTTCGGCGAGTTGGAATTCGCTTTCCCCGGTGACCACCCCTTCCTGGGCCTCGGCATCTGCGGCGGCCGTTTGGGGCGGAGCGTCGCTTAAGAATTTCGACGGCACACTCTTGGGAGTCACCTCGATTGTTTCTTCCTTGCCATCCCGCAGAACGACCAACTCGTGGGCGACTTCGGGTTCGGCCGTGGCGACTGCCGTCCGAAGCGAGAGTGGTGTCGAGATCTCGGCATCGTCGTACTTCACAATCTGATCGCCAGCCTTCAGTCCGGCGGTCGCTGCTGCCGTGTCGCCGAACACATGGTAAACGATGGCAACGTCACTTTGATTGCGATCGAGCAGCACACCTAGCAGCGGGCGATCGTAGGGAATCAGTTCGGCTGCCAAGGTCACGCTCAGGTCGAGCGTTTCTTCGCCACGTTTCACTTTGAAGTCGATCGTATCGCCTGCATACGCTACGCCCAGAATGTGTTTCAGTTGAGCCTGACGTTCGATTGGAAGGCCGTTCGCACCGACCAGAATGTCTTTCTCTTGAATACCAGCGACCTGAGCAGGGCTGTTGTAGCGAACCGCCGCGATCTCGGCCTGATCGGCGACGATGTCGTTCCCTTTCAGGTTGATCCCCAGCAGGCCTGGTTTCAGGTCGGTGCCTTCTTTCAGCGTGTCGACACGCTGCAGAATTTCGGCCAGCGGGACCGCAAAGCCAATCCCGGAGTCGTACCATTCTGCGCCGCCAGTGGTGCCAGGATCTTGCGGGGAAAGAGGCGTCAGGATACCGATCACGTGGCCATGAATATCGATCAGCGGACCGCCATAGTTATTCGGCGAGATTTTGGCATCGGTCTGCACCGCCTTGCCCCACACGCGATGGGTGGCGCTGACGATCCCGACCGAGACCGAGGGAGAATCGGCGGCGAACGTTTTGCCTAAAGCAATCGCCCATTGCCCTGGCCGCAACTCGGTACGTTCGGTCGTTTCAGGCACTGGCAGTTCCATTTCGGTCTCGACCTTTAGCAAGGCGAGGTTCCGACTGGTGTCTTTTGCGATCAGTTTCGCGGCGACGCGTTTGCCATTGGGCAACGTCACCAGGATGCCGCTGGGCTGCTGGATGAACCCGATGTAGCTCGAAATGATAAAGCCGTCGGGCGAGATGATCGTGCCGCTGGTTCGGCTGGCACCTTCCAGCGGTCCGCCACCTTCGACCAGGCCGCCAACCGTTTCGATCTGGACGACGCTATCGGCGACCTTATCGACGGCGTTTTTAATGGCGACCTGTTCCGCGACATTCACTTCCTGAGCGGACAGCGGAGCGAGAACCAGGCAAACGCTTTGCACGATTGCGAGTGTCAGGATGGAGAGCGACTTCGACATTATTGCAATTCGTTGAGAGTGAGTTCGACCAGTTGTCCGTCCCGTAAAACGGTCAAAGAAACGATGTCGTCCCGATCCATGTAGCTAAGCTTTTCGATCAACGCCTTCTGGGACGGAATGAGCGTTCCATCGGCGTACAAAATCAAGTCGTCAGGCTGCAGCTTGGCCGATTCCGCCAGCGAACCTTTCTCGATGCGTTCGACGTAAGGTGGCGTCTTGTCGAGAACATCGGGCACCAGCACCAAACCGGCATGCTTCAAGGTGAGCGGCGTTAGCGGCTTTTCCATTTCTGGATCGACGATCGGACGCGAGCGGCCAGCCAGAAGGTCTTCGATTGGTTCGCGAAGCTGAGCAATCGGAATGGCATAGTTCAGCCAGATGTCGTTTCGCGAGCTGCGGAGTTCTTTGCCGAGCAGACCGGCGAAGTTGCCTTGTTGATCAGTCAGCACGCCACCGGCGGCACCTGGGTTGTTGACGATCGCGTCGACAATCAGCACTGGGCCATGATAGGCGGAAGGAAACGCACTGCGGCGAGCTTCCAGGGGCGTCACGGCGGAAACATAACCGCTGAGAACGCTGGCCGCTTCATCACCCGCTGCGATACCAAACAGGTTACTAAAGGAAAGGATACGATCGCCTGCTTGCGGCGAGACCCCTTCGTCGAGGTTGAAATAAGGCAGGTTCTGGGCATCGATCTTCAGCAGGGCAATGCCGAAGCGAGGATCGGCCGCGGAAAGTTCCGCCACGAAGTGGCGGCCATCGTCGAGCACAATCGTAATGACGCTGGAATCGAGAACGTAGCTCCATGCCGTCAGGATATGTCCTTCCGGAGAAATCAGGCTGCCCGACTGATAGGACTCGAGCCCACGCAGCCCCCCTGCCCCGTAGATCTTGACGATCTTCCGCTGGACGTCCTGGGTAACCTCTCGCAAGGTCGATTCTGCGTTGAGCGAGCCAACAGGCAGTGCGACACAACAGGCCGCGACGATCAGTAGTCCCAGTTTGGCAAACGCGTTCCGTTGCATCTTAGGCCCCCTTCTCGCTGGCTGGCTTGTTGTCTTTCGGGGCGACGGTCCATTTCTTGATCGTCACGATATCGAAAGGATCGTCGCCAAAGCGAACGACCATCCGATGTGGCAACGTGTAGCCATCCGATTCGCGGTAGTCGCTGAACTCGATCTCGCACGGATCGGAGTCCGATTCCGGGAACATCTCCAGCACCATCAGTTGGCCAGTCTTCTGATCGAAGTAGGCTCGTATTTCCAACGCATCGTACAGGCCGACCAGAACATCGTACTGCACGTCGAAATCACGTCGTGGTGCGGTGCCCAGGTAATAGACTTCGCCGAAGGTCTCGAACTTTTCTTTCAGCAGACGCTTCCAGGTGTAAAGCGTCAGGAACAAACCGCCACTACCGGCAGGTTCCAGTTTCTGAGTCAGGTCGCCGGTCATTTCCAGGTTGTGATTCACCCCGGCCATCTTGCCTTCGACGGTCATCGGGCCGATGTGGATGGTGCCGCTGTCGTTATCGACCAGCGTATATTCCATCGACCAGGTCTCGCCAGACTGGGCCCAATCGCCCAAAGCATCCAACGCCTTGCGTAATCGCTGCTGATGGGCTTCGTTGAACTGATAGTTGGCGTAGCCCGTCTTTTCGGCGTGCAGGTGCTTCCACTCTTCAGGCGGCTTCGCTTCTTCGGTTCCAGGATGCCCGGGCGGCTTCGTCGGACGATTTGGCTTATCGTCTCCCTCTTTCTCTTCGCCTTCCTTCGGAGCCGGAGATTCTTCCGGGCTTGGCGGAATCGGAGCGTTGCCCGACTTCTCGAGCAGTTCCCTTCTAGAGTGAACGCCTGCCAGACGAACGACCGTATCGAAGCGTTTTCCTTCGCGGCGGTACGAAAGCGGAATGCTCCAGCCTCGTGGATAGATACCCAGGATGTTTTTGAAACCGTTGACGGTCGTGATCTCGCGATTGCCGAAGCTAACGATCTCGTCACCGTAACGGAGCCCGCGTCGATAGGCATCGGACGAGGAAAGAATGTTCGTGACGACGACGCGGCCCTCGGTGTCGGTGCTGACGGTCGCGCCCAGCGTGGCATGGTCGACGATGCGGCCACTCTTCAAATAACCAAGGAAGTTCATCACTTGGTTGATCGAGATGGCGTAGCCGACGCCGACGTTCACGCGGCCACGTTTTTCAAACGAACCACGGCCATTGATGCCGATGAGTTGGCCCTTGTCGTTGAACAGCGGTCCGCCAGAGTTGCCCGGATTGATGGCCGCATTGGTCTGGATACAGTCGGTGTATTCCAGCAGTGTGCCGGCCGGGTATTGGTAACGATGCACGCCCGAGACAATGCCCCAGGTCACCGTTGGCTGCAGATCAGTCGCCAGCAGAAAGGGGTTGCCGACGGCGAAGCACCAGTCGCCTGCTTGAACGGAGTTGCTATCGACGATTTCGGCTGCGGGAAAGTCGTCTCGACCGAGTAGCTTGATCACGGCAACGTCGCCGACAGGATCGACACCGACGATCACGGCGTCGTACACCTTGCCGCCATCTTCCGGCATGCTGCACTTCATGAAGTTGCCAGCCGGATCGGCGACGTGAAAGTTGGTAACCGCATAGCCATCGGGGCTGATGATCACGCCACTACCGCCACCTGCCGCACCTGCGAAGACCGAGATCGTCGAAGCGGAAGCTTTGGCGACGGCGTCGATACGAGCCTGTTCGGCCTTCAGGACGACGTCCATCTCGGCGGCCTCGGCATGCAGCCAAGGCAACGAAGCGAGAGTCAGGCAGATTAATAGTTGGGTAACGCGATGCATGCGGATTCTCTTGGATTACTTGATCAGGCGTGCCTGGCAAAGGTGCAGCACGTCGCCCCAATCTTCACCATCTGCCGCATCGACGATGATCTTCATTCGGCGAACGCCTGAGATATTCAATGCAATGTCTTCCGGCTGAGTGTCGCCGGAGAATTCTTTCTCGAACAAAATCTTCTGGTCGCCCACGATCTGCAGCTTGGCCGTGCACGAACCGAGGCTGGCCGGGTCGATCCCGACTCGCATCTGAAGCTGGCGGAACCCGGTTGGCAGGTCGTACAGCAGTTCCGAAGTCGCGTGGACGGCCATGCCGCGGGAATAAGCGACCGGCTCGCCATCCTCTTCCAGCGTCAACGTCGTGCCGCGGAACGAGGTGTTCATCTTCGGAGCATATACCATCGCGAAGTCATCGATCGCGATGCCTGACTGCAGAACCGAAGTCCACGTGACGCGGGCCGGCTTCATTTCGTCAAGGAATTGAATGTTGCCAGCAGCAAAGTCTAGCTTGGTAATCTGGTCGAAGGCGACCGGGATTTCGGTTCCGGTCAGCGTGGTGACCTGGGTATGACCGTTGTTGAGCTGGACCGAACGGGCCAACAGCTTCGAGCGATCGTTCAGTTCGACCAGGCAAAGTGGCGATGGAAACGTCCGTGCCCCACGCTGATAGAACAGCAGGCCGTACAGCTTCGACAAATCGACCGTTGTGGTCAGGTCGTCGAGTTGGATCTTCACTCCTTTGGAAGAGACGCCGTGGATGACCACTTCCTGAATGGTGAGGTCCCCTTCGCGTATCAGCACGATTGCGTCGGCTCCGGTGTACTCGCTGACGATCTCGTACCACCGCTGCTTGAAAGGGTCGTCGTCCGCCAGGCTGGCATCGGCTTCGGGGTGCAGAAAGCGGATGCCTTTCATGGCACTCTTGCCGAGTGAGATCTTATTGCCGCCGGGCGATTTGAGATCGGCCGTGCGAGAAGAAATGTTCAGGTTCGCAATCAGAAGCTGCGAGCCATCCGCCAGCGAAACATCGAAGACAGGTGGCGCCTGCGGCTCGAACGGCGCCGGTGAAGTGGGCACCACATTGATGATGTCTTTGGTTGAAAGCGTGCTGGAAGTTCCATCGGCCAAGCCCAACGAAATGGAATCGGCCGTCATCTGAACCAGGTTGCCTTCAGTTTTGGATCCATCCAATTGCTGCACCTCGACCGCAGGTGGTGCGGCGAGGAGCGAGAGCATGATCAAGCAAAACGTCTTCATGAAGCTTTGGGGTGCGAGGCGTCGGTGGTGGGAACTTAGTTATTGCCGGACGAAGGTTCCCGTGCGATTTTGCGGAAGTACTCTTCAATCGCGCGGCGATAATGCGAGGGGTATTCGTTCGAGATTTGCTGCAAAGCTTCCTGGCGTTCCTTCGGTGGAAGGTCGCCCCACTCGCCTTTGTTCTTCATCTCTTTTTCGTCGATTTCGCCAGGACCGCTTTCGGTGCCAGGGCGACTATCTTGCATCGGTTGCGAGCCTTGCCCACCCCCTTGCGATTGCTGTTGTTGCTGCTGCTGTTGACGCTGCTTTTCCAGATCTTCGATCATCTTGTCGAGCTTGGCGACCACGTCTTCTTCAGTCTGGCGAACCTTCTTGCCGGCACGACCGAGATCTAAGCGGCGTTCGATGTCTCGCATCAGGCGAGCCACTTCGTCCAGCGAATCGGTTTCGAGCGGTTCGATATCCTTCAGCATCATCTGCGACAAGGCGAGGTAGCGAGCTGGCAAACCTTCCGAACGAGCCAGAAGCTGCTGCAGCGTAGCGACGCATTCGTCTTTCTGAAGCAAGTAGTGCTGACAAGCAGCCTCGAAGAACAGCAAGGCAGCCGGGTCGACGACCTGGTCTGGCGTTGGTTCGTCGAGCTCGGTGAGGGCTTCATCGTAGAAGCCTTTTTCCGCCAGCCATTTGCCGTAAACGAACTTGGCATGATGCACCAGAAACGCTGGCGGCCACGCATCGGGCTTGGCAGGATCGAGTTCGATCGGGCCTTGATAAATGCCGGTGTCCTGAAACGCTTGAAGTTGCTGCCAGATATCGACGGACGTGATTTCCAGCGATTGATCGAGCAGTTGTCGCAGGTCGAGCGTGGTGTCGCCATCTTCGGCCCACAGGCTCAACAGGCGATCCTTGGTTTCATTCGGAGCATGCGTGGTTTGGGACCACGCGGTGAGTTCTTCGGACAACTGTTGGCGGGAAGGAGGCGTCCAGCGATTGGATACCGACAGACCCGATTCAGCGTGTACCAGACACGCAGAGCTGAGCAGTCCGGCAAGAGCCGCGAAACCGGTCAGGCTGCTGGCAATTCGGCGAAAACTCATTGGTTCTTCCCCTGAACGTTGTCCCGAGTGATGTCGTAAATCCGGCTTTGACGTTCGGCCAAATCCCGTAACAGGTTTTTCAGATCTTCGCTGGTGGCTTGACCGACTTCGTCGTCGGCGTTGTCCAGCATCTGAGCGTATCGATTGGTTCGTTGGTTGACGCGAACTTGCATCGACTTGATCAACCGCAGTTCAGCGATCTGGTCGACCAGTGGTTCTTCACCTTGTTGTTGTTGCTGCTGTTGTTGCTGTTGCTGCTGCTGACGACGTTCTTCCTGTTCCTGCTGGGCTTGCTTTAGCGCTTCCAGCAGTTCTTCCAGGCCCGCCACAATGTCTTCTTCGATGGTGATGGTCAGGCTGTCGAGCTTGGACTGGCCCAGGCGATTGGCGACTTCCTGCATGTCTTCCCGCACCATCTGCAGGGACTCAGGGAAGGCGATCGACGAGCCTTCTTCTTTGAGCAGTTCGAGGCATTTGTCGGCTTCGACCATGATTTGCTTTTCAGCGAAGCTCAGTTTGCCGGCTTCCGCGTCTTCGGCCGAGCCACGCTGGTCGAGCGGGATCTGCGAGAGGCGTTCGGTGTCGTCGTTCACGCGAAGCTGCATTTCGAGCATCTTGGTGAAACGGACTTCGAGGCGAGCAAGCACGCGTTCGATTTCTTCTTCACGAAGCTGACGCAAGATTTCTTCCAGCTCGGCGATGGCCTGGGCGAGTTCGTCGCGGGCCGCTTGCTGTTCCTGGACGGCACCTTCTTTGTCCGCTTCGTCAAGCTTCTTTTGAGCCTGTTCCATGCGGCGCTGGGCTTCTTCGATACGTTTACGTGGCGAGAACTCTTCCTGCTGCTGTTGCTGCTGGCCTTGTTCGCCCTGCTCGCCTTGTTCTCCGGGTTGGCCTTGCTGGCCCTGTTGTCCTTGCTGTTGGCTTTGTTGCCCTGGTTGGCCAGGCTTACTTTCCTGGCTTTCCCCTTCTTGGGACTCGCCTTCTTTCGATTCGCCAGATTCGCTCGGTTCGCCCATCTCGCCGGGCTTCGATTCCGACTCGCCAGACTTCGACTCTTTGTCCGAGGGGGCACCCTCTTTCATGTCACCTTCCGGCTTGTCTGACTCACCTTCGGATGGCTCGCCTGATTGGTTTTCACCAGACTTTTCTTCCCCTGGTTTGTTTTCGCCTTCGCCTGACTTGCCTTCGGCGTTCTCCCCTGACTTCTCGCCAGATGGTTTGCCTTCTTGGCCTTCCTCGCCAGGCTTCCCTTCGGTCGATTCCCCTTCTTCGCCCGATTTTGATTCGCCTTCGTTCTCTTCGCCTGGCTTCATCTCACCTTCGGACGAATCGCCTTGATCTCCGTTTTGGGAATCGCCAGACTCGCCGTTCTCGCCTTGAGGACGGTCGCTGGGGCGACCTCCTTCTTCTTGTTCGGCGATCATATCAGAGAGCGACTTGGCGTCGTCGGCCAGACGGGCTTGTTCGTCACTGAGCGGTTTGGGAGAGCTTCCCCCTTCGGTGCGACCTTGGATACTGCGTTGGCGATTGAGCAGTTTCTGAGCTGACTTGATGTAGCTCTTGATGCGCGCTTCTTCATCTTTCAGCTGTTCGTCGCGGTTTTCGCTCTGCAATAGCTTCAAGAGAGAACGGAGATCGTTCTCGATCAATGTCTGCTGATCGCTGGCTCGCTTGAGCTGACCGCCGCTAAGGGAATCGGTGGTCTCTTGCATCCGCGATTGGACACGCAGGTTACGGCTGTTGCGGACCGCTTCGCGCAGCAGATTGGAACGCTGAGGATTGTTGGCCTCGTCGATATCAGCCATTTTGAGCATCAGCTTTTCGAGCTCGTCGAAATTCGTGCTCAGTTGCCGTTGGCGATCAGACAGGCCATCTTTTGTGGCGACTTCCTGGGCAAGCAGAAACGAAGGGCCCAGGACGATGCAAGTCAGGAGAATCAGCCCTCGCAGTCCAAACCGCGCACCAGTTTTCGCAGGACATTCAGGCATTAGGTTCTCCCTACTCTCTCAGAAAAGGGGATGGCCATTATTTGGCCACCGGTTCTTTTACTTTAACAGATCCAGGATCTGCTTCTTCCGCAAATCTTCCGTTTCTTCGCGAAGTTCGGTCTGAGCGTCGATCAGCTGACGCATCTTTTCCATAAGTTCGTTGAAGTTCTCCAAATCGAACATCTTCTCTAGGATACGTTCCATTTCGAGAATGATTGCGTCGGTCTGCTGTATGGCAACCTCTACAACCGGCAGAAACGGCTCAGGCTGGTCGTACAGTGCCTCCAATTCTTGCGTCGTGCTTTGTAATTGAGCATGCATCGGATCGGACAGCTTTTGGATCGGCTCGATAATCATTTTCTCGAGTCGTTCCTTGCGAGCGGTCGTATCCATCCGATTAGACGTCAATTCGACCCGGATTTCTTCGAAACCTACCCGAATACCTACAAGTTCTCCATCGGCTTTCTTACTCGCCTGCTGGGCTCGTTGGATCCGCAAACGTTGCAGATCGAGTGCCTTTCGGAACAATTCTTGTGGATCGGTTGGCGTTTCTCCCTCTCGCGGGGTAGTTTCCGCGGCGGCGAACTTCTCGGCTCCCTGGGCGAAACGCTTGGCGTCGATCTGAATTCGGGCGTATTCCTCGCGAAGGCGGATCGTTTCTTCCCGGATCTGCTCAAAGCGGCGACGCAGGTCGAGCTCGCGTCCTTCCAGCAGTGATAGCAGCTTGTCCGGGGTAACCACATCGAGTTGCAGTCGGTCAGCCGTGCCGATGTTTCCTTCGCCGTCCAGGTCACACTTGTCCTGGGCGAACAACGAAATCGTAACCTTGTCGTCCGGTTCGACCCGCAAAATGCCATCGGGCGTCTGCTGATCTTTCAAGTCGATCAGGGTCGAGAACAGCCCGTCGATATCGGTGGTAACCGGGATTTCCATCTTCGCGCCACCAACGACCTGAACTTCGATCCAAGAGCGAGCCACGCCGAAGTCGTCTTGAATGCGACCTTCCAGCCGGATCTGGGCATCTTTGGTGATGGCCGAACCAATGCCGACCGGACGCATCTCGACCGCCGGTGGCGAGTCAGGCACAGCCGTAATCTTTAAACGGTATGGAATCTCGTTCGAGACGCCGTCGATGTCGGTGAGCGAGACCTCCAGCGGAAGATCGCGTGACAAGCTGGCGAACGTTTCCTGGATTTCGGTGATCGGCGTATCGAAGGTCAGCTCTTTGGTTTCCTTCGTTCCCAGGTCAAACAGCGTGGCCGAGACAATTGGCTTGCTGGAAACCATCGACAAGGTGACCTGCGAGCCAACGGGAAGCTGCGTCGCCCCAGAGACCGCTTCCTTACGTGGAAGCAATTCGGTGTATCCCGGCAGGACGGCGTCGACTTCGCTGCGAGTGATGAACGGTCGATCGACCACTTCAATGCGATAGTCCGACAACTTGTGGTCGTAGCCAATCACATCGAAGCCGAGTGACGTGGTCATGCTGATCAGCGGCTTACGGTCGTAAACGAACGAGACCTTGCCATCGTCGTCGGCATTGCCCATTCGCTGCATCCGGACCGAGTCCGACACGCCATCGCCGGTGCGATAGACGAGCGAGCAGTAACGAGGCGTGTACGGGGCGTTCGCATCGGCGGCAACCAACAGTCGCACCGAACTGCCACGGGCAATTTTCACGACCCCATCGGTGAACGGCAGCACGACCGTGGTCGAACCTTCTTCGTCCCCGGCGTCGCTCCGCTGAAGGACTTCGACCCCCACCACTTCGATTCGGGCCAAACGTGGCCAGGTCGTATCGCTGAGCATCACCAGGCGGCTCATCCAGGTTTGGAACGCTGGCAGAGCGACCAGGGCGAACAAGCCAATGCTGAGCAACGCCCCCACCGCCAACGAGCCTTTACGCCAGAGCGGGGTTGGATCGAACAACTCGGTGACGTTCGCTTCCGGCAACGTGGCCAACGCATCGCGACGTGTCTGGGCGAGCATCTCTTGCTCGTAGGCATCCATCTCGGAAGTCGATTCCGCGGCTTCGACCGTCGTCAGCAGGCTTTCGCCAAACTGCGGATAACGGCGTTCGATCAGCAGGGCCATGCTTCGATTGGGAAGCTTCACCCAGACGCGGCGGAGGATCAACTGAAACAGCAGCCAGGCCGAGCCGAGGCCGGCGATCCCCAGCACAACGGTCCGTGCTTCGACCGGCATTTCGCTGGCCCCGAAGGTGACCGGCAAATAGTCGAGAGCCAGTCCAACCCAGAAGACGATCCCCAACCAAATCAGAATGGTGGCGATTCCTTCCAAGATCACGTAGCGGCGAATGCCACTGCGGAGCTTGTCGAGAAGCTGCAGGATCGAATCAGGAATGGGGTCACGAGAAGTGCTCATGCCAGTTTCGCGAACCTCCGTTGAATCCATTCCACACTCAACGCCAGGACAATGAACGCCATCAGCCAGCCTCGCAGTTGAAGCTGGAAAGTTCGGTCGGTCAGGTCAGGGAGAGCCGTAAACATATCTCGTGGTGGAAGAGCCTCGGGGCCAACCAGGGCCGCCAGGTTCTCTTGTTTCATCAGGTCATTAATGCCGACGATCGACTTGCCGCCTGTTTCCCCACTAAGCGCGGTCAGCACGGCATCGTCGCGGCGAGGGTTCGCGATTTCGCGATCGGGGATTCGAGCCCTAACTTCGCGAGTCAGCAGGCTATCGTCGCCACCGCCCGGCAGCATTACTTCAACGCGATATTCGCCATCTTGCAGCGGCGTAAATTGTCCGGCGTACTGACCTTCCTCGAACTCTGGAAGTTGTCGCAGCATCAACGATTCTTCAGTACCGTCTGGCTTCACCAGGCGGGCTTCCAGTTGCGGATCGGTCAGCGGGTTGTGCTGGGCATCGGTGAGGAAGGCCCGCACGTCGACTGTTTCGCCCAGCGAGACACGATCGGCGCTGACCAGCAGCAAACCACGGCTCGAGTCGCGAGCCAACCGGCCCTGCGAAGCGTAACGAATCAGCTTGGTGTAGAAGGCCTCGAAGTAGCCGACACCCATCGAGCGCAGTCGCCAGATTTCGCCACTTCCCAGGAAGATGACGCGGCCGGCTCCGTAGAAGTGCGAAGCCATGTAAACCGGCGACTTGCCGGTCGAATCGCCGTCGATCTCGGCCCACACCGCGGCACCTGGCTTCACGCCACTGACGGTGAAGTAGCCATAGACACCGGGAAACTGTTGCCAGATCCGGGCACTTACGTCGGCGTCGGAATCGAGTCGTAGCGCTTCCGACTTCTGCCCTTCGGACGAGAGCAGAATCTTATGAGGTGTCTCGGAACCAAATCGCCCCAGACCGATTCCGGTACCGCGGCTGAAGAAGGTCACCGGGTGAAGGTCTTTCACGATGTCGATCGCGTCATTGCCGCGTTTCTGGCTCGCCCACACCGGCGTGAAGATCGGACCAGCGACCACAATCAGGCCGCCAGCCTTCTCGCCGACCCAGCGTTCCAGCAGTTGGATTTGATCGTACGAGAATTTCGACCAATCGGGATCGAACGCCACGATGCAGTCGTACTCTTCAAACAGCACGGTCGGATCGTCAGGGAACTCGAACAGCAGTTCGTCCGACTCTTGCGAGATCCCTGGTTCGCCGGTCTGCAGCAGAACATGCAGCTCGACATCTTTATCGCGGAACAGTTGATTGCGGAGGAAGCGATATTCACGCGTTGGCCCACCGGCGACCAGCAGAACGCGGTTACGCTGCTGAACGATCTGAACCTTGACCGTCTTTTGGTTGTCGCTCGGGTCGATGTCCGATTCGGACGCGGAAACAATCCGAAGCTGATAGGCCCGGGTACCGATGTTCTCTGGCGTGATTTGGAAATCGACCGGAATCACTTCGCCATCCTCGCCGAGGCGAATTGGCTCGGAAGCCATGTCGATCGATTGTTCCTGAAATTTTCCTTCGTCGTCCATCACGCCGGAGGCAACTTGAAGCGTGACAAACTTGTTGGGCATGCCGAAGCCTTGAAGGTAGCCCCGGAGTTGGAACTGATCGCCTGGGTATGCTTTGGAAGGTGCTTCCAGGTCGACAATCCGCACGTTCTGCGGCTGCTGATCGGAACCAAGGCCGACTGTCACAATCCGGGCGCCGATCTCGCGGGCCATGCGTGCCGCTTCGATCGGCTGCGTACCTTCGTTGTTGGCACCATCCGAGACCAGCAAGATGCCGGCAAACGGACCACCACGTTCACGGTTGACCAGTTGAATGACGGCATCGCCGATACGGGTCTCAAGGCCGGTTGGCTGCAGTGACTTGGCCCAGTCGACGCTTGCCAATTCGTCCGACTTAGTTTCGTCTTCGGTCGAGAGAATATCGGTTTGTGTGTCGGCTGGCTTCTGCGAAGACTTGCCGAACACGATCTCCCACGGACGAACCTGATCGTTTCGCAGGTCCCCTGCCCCGACCAGCACAAAGGCGGCGAGCAGGCAGATGGCACTGACGAAGTTCATGTACGCGGCGCTGGCCGAGGTCGCGAAGATGCCGGCGGCGAGCAGCGTCACCACGCCGACCGCCATCAGGCTGATGCCGGTCCAGGTGATCCAGGTCATCTCGGACCACTGTTGTTCATACGATTCGCTTGGCTGATCGTCAGCGATATCGGCGGCCTCGCCGGTACGACCGAAGAACGCGACGTTCCGGGGTGGCGAGGAGTCGTCGAAGGTCAGCACGCTGACGTCATGATCTTTGCGAAGTTCGCTGACCAGATCACTTTGCGAAAGGAGGGCAATCGCTTTGTCGGCCCGGGAGGTCGGATCGGATCCGGTGCCAGGGGCATCGTCGGAAAGCCCCATGCTTTGACTCGTATCGACCAGCACGGCGACACGGGAGTTCTCGCGAACTTCACGCTGCGTTTTCTTTTCGAGGTTGAAGAAGAAGAGCAGCAGTCCAAGCAGTGCGGCGGTTCGCAGGCCGAACAAAACCAGTCGGCTGAGGCCTGGCAATGCGTGCGTATCGCGACGCGACCACCACCAGACGAACACCATGATGGCGACGACAACAGCAACCAAGGCTGCCCATTGCGACCAGTTGGGAAGTTCGGCTAGCCGGCTGAACTGATAGGCGGTTACGGTGTTGGTGGCCTGATTCACGCGGCGGTCGCTCCTGGAGCCACCGGATGGTAACTCGCGTAAAAGGCCAGCACTTGTTCCAAGAGCAACGCTCCGATCACCAGCATCAGCAAGATCGATTGCCAGTTGGTACCTTGGTTGGCGGCATTGTCATACTGCCAGGCATCCGCGGCGAAGTAGTTGAACATGACCGATGGGTAAAGCTGTCGCAGGTCGGTTTCGGTCAGTCCCAGCAAATCGCTTTCGGCGATCTCTGGAGCGAGCGAGTAACGGCGGACTTCGTTCGATCCGTCGACCTTCGTCATCCAGGCCTCGTACACGCCGGCCGAACCGGTAATGAAACGACCGGTGACCGAATCAATGCCGGCCAGGGTGGCCTCGCTGTTGAGTGTGCCCGGGATGGCTTGCATCGTGACCGACTCGCTGCGATCGGTTGGCAAGCGAGTCGAACCGGGCGTGTAGAACTGAACCGATTCGCGGTAGTCGGACGAAGGAGCGGTCACCGAGATCGGCGAACCGACAGGCTTGGCGGCCGCGGCGAACTTCCCTTTCCCGGCGTAGTTCCGCAGTTCGAGCACCATCACGATAAAGCTTGGGTTGGTCGCCCAACTGTTCCACTGCGGACCGAGCGAAGTGAGGAAGGTCACCACTTTGCCTTGGCCTACCGGATGTTCGAGAACCAGCGGAGCACCGTTGCGGAGCGAGCCAAGGACTTGAACTTCGTCAGGCTTGGATAGCTCGAAATCAGGGACAACCGGGAAGTAGTTATTCACCACCAGGCGTCGCAGGAAGGGATTCTTCTCGCCGGCGAAGACCCGGAAGATCGGATTGTCGCCTGGGGCGAAATCGGAAGGTCCGTCTGGAATGTTTTGTGGAAGTTCGTCAGCAGCTTCCAGCGAGGTCGGCAGCAAGTTGGCTGCGGCCAGTTCGGCCAAACCAATCTCGCTGGAACCAGGCCCGCAATACCAAACGATGCCACCCCCTGCTTCGGCGTACTGCTTGAGCGTTTTGATGACACGTTCGTCAAACTGCGGCGGATCGATGATGAAGATCGTCTCGAACTTCTCGAGATCCTTCGCCTCGGCCGTCGTTAGAAAGCTGTTGCTGGCGGTTGTTGGGCTGACACCAGTCGACACGTTCGGGCCAGGATTGAAGACCGATTGCAAGTAAAACGCGCTGGTCAGTTTCGGATCGCCATCAACGATCAGCACGGGAATGTTGGCCTGGACATCGGTCGAGGCAAAACGCTGATTGTCGAGCGGCAGTGGATCTTCCGGCAGGCGGAACGCGAGGACGTGCGAGCCATCGGTTGGGAAGATGACCTGAGTCTGGCGTGTGACCTGGTCGCCCGGCGGAATGTCGTCGAAGGTGATCGGAAGCTGATCGTATAAACGTTCCAGTGAGTTGCCGGCCTGCGAGATGTCGGTCTTGCCATCTTTCGGGCCGAACATTTCGATGTTCACCGGCACGTCGACCGCCGATTGCTGGCCGAAGTTGCGGATCGAAACTTTCACGATCGTCGGGATACCGGCGACCACGGTTCCGTTGCCGATGGTGACGTCGGTGATGGCAAGGTTGTCTTGAGGAAGCCGGGCACAGTTGATCCAGTTCAGCTCGGTGGCCCGTTCTTCGATTCGCGAGATTGGATCGAGCAATGTCGCTTCCGAGCCCCAGTCTTTCTCGCGGAAGTCAGATACTACGTAAACGGTCGCCGCTTCCGATTGCTCGAACTGGTCGACCACTTCGCTGGTTCGCTGGAGCACTTCCGGCAAGGCGATCGACTGTTCGGTCGGTGTCAGGTTTGCCAGTAATTCCTGTAGCTTGGCAATGCTGGTCGAGTCCATGTCGACTCGCATCCGGGCTTCCAGGTTCGGAGCCTTAGTGCCGGCATCGCCGCGGAGAATGTCGGAGTACAGCATCACCGAAATGCGTTGCGGCCGATCCTGGTTGGCCAGGTTCTCGATGATGCGGTTGGTGGTTTGAACGGCCGATTGAAAGGCGGTGTCGCCTCCCAGTCGTTCCTGCATCGAGAACGTGTCATCGACCAAAATCAGATGGTGCGTGACTTGATCGCTGAGAACGCTCGATAAGCTTTGCGTGGTGATCAGACCAGCCAGCATCGCCACAATCAGGGCGATCGCTGCCATGCGGGTCAGCAGCAGCAGCAACTGCCGCAGCATCACCCAATGTTTCATCCGGCGATGACTCTGCATCAAGAAGTCCATCGCCGCCCACTTCACGCGCCGGTGCCGCATCATGTTGATCAGGTGGATCAACACGGGAAGTGAAACGAGGGCAAATGCCCAAGCCAGGGCTGGATAAACGAAAAGCATTACGCCTCAGACTAACTTAGTTGCGGTGGTGCATGCCGAGTCGATTGGAAAGGTAGGTCGTCAACACAGTCGCCAAGGAATCGCGGGTACGAACCAGGGCGTAATCGACCGTGTTCTTGCTACATTCGCGACGCATCGAGGCGGTAAACTCGTTGACGGCCGCCAGGTAACCTTCCCGCAATGCTCGTGGATTGCAGGTCAGATGATCCGGCAGTTCCAATCCTTCAAACCGGGTCGAGCCGGTGAACGGGAAGTCGAGTTCGTCGTCGTCCATCACGTGGAAGACCATCACGTCGTGACCTCGCTGACGCAGAATCCGCAGCCCCTTCGAGGTTGCTTCGACATCGCCGAACAGGTCCGAGATAACAATCACCAGGCCACGGCTCGTATAGGTCTCGGCGAACTGCTTGCAGATGGTCTGCATGTCGGTCTTTTCGCGTGGAGACTGGTTGGCTAAGGCCTCGACGATGGTGTTGAGATGGGTCCGTTTGCTGAGGACCGGCACTCGGTAACGCATCGAGTCGTCGAACACGGCACAGCCGACTGCGTCCTGCTGTTTCAAAATCAAGTACGCCAGCGAAGCCGCAATGGTGCACGCATAGTCGTACTTGGTCATCGGTCCGTCGCCGTAGCTCATACTGGCCGAGGCATCGACCATCAGCATGCAGCGAAGATTGGTGTACTCTTCGTACTGCTTGATAACGTAGCGGTCGTGCTTGCCGAGCACTTTCCAGTCGATATGGCGCAGATCGTCCCCCACGGCATACTCGCGATGCTGGAGGAACTCGATCGACTGACCAAAGTATGGGCTACGATGAGTACCGGACAGAAAGCCTTCGACCACATGCCGAGCGCGAAGTTCCAGTTTGGAAATCCGCCCGAGGGTCTCAGGATGCAAATATTTTTTGGAATCGGGCATCGCTGGTTAGCTGATCCTCTTTGGCGGGCGTTTCCTGCAGAATCCGATCGATCACATCGTCGGCCGACACTCCTTCACTTTCCGCGCCGTAGTTCAGCACAATGCGGTGCCGCAAAACGGGTTTGGCCAGCGCTTGGATGTCATCGGTCGAGACATGCGTGCGGCCATTGAGCAGAGCCCGGGCTTTGCCGCCCAGGATAAGGAACTGAACGCTACGCGGACCAGCACCCCAAGACAGCATTTCCTTGACGAACTCAGGAATGCCGGGTTCGCCGACACGGGTCTGACGAACGAGGGTGATCGCATAGCGAATCACGTGATCGGAAACAGGAACATCGCGAACCAGGCTTTGCAGTTCGATCAGTTCTTCCGCTGTCAGCACTGGTTCCAGTTTGACCGACTGCTTGGCGGTGGTGCGACGAGCGATCTCGAATTCGTCGTCGAAGGTTGGATACTTCACGAACACCTTGAACATAAAGCGGTCCTGCTGCGCTTCCGGCAGCGGGTAAGTCCCTTCCTGTTCGATCGGGTTCTGGGTGGCCAGCACGAAGAATGGATCGGCCAGTTCGTGACGGACACGGCCGACGGTGACGGTCCGTTCCTGCATCGCTTCCAGCAGCGCGGCTTGCGTCTTCGGAGGCGTACGGTTGATTTCGTCCGCCAGGATCACGTGCGAAAACAGCGGACCCTGCAGAAAGCGGAACTCGCGAGAACCGGTCGATTTGTTCTCTTCGATGATTTCGGTACCGGTGATATCGGCCGGCATCAGGTCAGGCGTGAACTGGATGCGGCTGAAGCTCAGCTCGAGCACCTTCGATAAGGTGCTGATCATCAGCGTCTTGGCCAGACCTGGGGCGCCTTCCAACAGACAATGGCCGCGGCTCATCAAGCAGATCAGGAGCTCTTCGATGACGTCCGACTGGCCGACGATCACCTGCCCCAACTGTTCGAGGATTCGCGCACGCGCGACAGATATTTTCTCGATCGCCGATGCGGCGAACTCAGATTCGGACATCCAGGCTCTTTCTGTTGAATTGGAGACATCTTGATGAGCAGCCTGTCAAGTTTCTGCGACTCGGACCAACTGCCCAATCCGCTTAACTTTAACACCTGTTATGGTAACCGGGGCTGCGCATTTTCACAACTTATTAAGGAACCACTCTTCTCGGGGAGGTGGCCCTTAATTAGACGTTTCATCCGCTTGAGGGGGGTAGGAAAAGTCAATCTCCGTGGCTGCCGGTGGGGCCGGGACATTCGGTTGGTCGGGATCGAACTTCAAGTTGACCTCGAGTGCGGCCAATTCTACCTGAACGCTCAGGTCACTGGGATTCCCGGTCAAGGCGAAGGTCACGCTCAGCTCACTGAACTCTTGGCGGAACAGGACACGTCCGTCACGCTTGTCGAGCAGCAGGACTTCCAGGGCCGAGTTCATTTGCGGGGTCCGCGCATCGGGGCGATGCAATCGAGCCACCATGGCAACCACTGGCAAGCCACTCGACTGGAAGGTTTCCAGCAAGTAGTTGTCGTGCACCAAGGCCGGCTGGTTCCACAGCATCTTTCCCGTTTCGGTTTCAATCGCATAGACCTCGCCTCGCAGCAACGTCTCGCTATTGTCATACGGAATACTGCGGAAATGAGGTCGCGGATTGATGTCGCGATAAACGGCCAGCAGGAACTGATCGTCTGATTCCACCGCTTTCAATTGAATGGCTTCGCCGTCGCGTGGAAGCTGGTTCGCGTAGACCACTTTGCCATCGAGGATGTTGATGACCTGCATCTTGCCTGATTTGTCGAGCGTGGCAAACCATGGCTTACGGTTGAGCAGGACACCTTTCGGGGACGACCCTGCCTCGAAGGTTTGCGTCCAGAGCAGCTTGCCAGTTGCGGCTTCGTACCCTTCCAGGCCTTGAGGACCATCGCCGGTTGCCTTCTGCCAGACCACGACCACCCCTTCGCGAACCGTCCAGATCCGATCGGAACTAGGTAGTTCAACTGTCGAAAGCAGTTCGCCGTTGTCGGCAGAGATGACCTGGGCGGTGACGACGTCGCCGAGTTCGCCTCGTTCGCGTTCGTCGTCTTCCGGAATGGCAATGATGTGCTTGTCGGTCACCACCAGTTCGCTTCCCATCGGAACTCCCATGCGTTCCCAATAGGTCACTCCGGAAAGTGGATCGCGGCAGATCAGCCGGCCGCCGATCTGGTAGCAAATCAGATCATGGTCGCCGGCGAACTGGCCGATCGCTTTATGCGTGGTCACATCCCGGGCAGTCCGGTCCATTTCAGCGAACGGGTTCGATTTCTTCGTATAGACATCGAATTCACGCGTACGGCGATTCGCCCCACCCATGCCATTTTGCAGGTCGGCGTTCCACAGCAGACGCGACGAGTCATCGCTCGGGAGGTTGGGCATCATGTTGAAGGCCTGCAGTTCGCTTCCCAGCGACATCACCAGCAGGTGACCAAACTGTTGGGCATGCAACGCACCAATCTGCGGCTGGTACAACTTCCGGCCACTTTGCGTGGTGAACGGAATGCGAACCGTTGGGTTGCCGAATTCATCGCGCACGATGATCAAGTTCGCTTCGCTATCCAAGAGCAGCGAATAGTTCGTGCGGTATTGGTCGTTTTGTTCTTTCAGGCGGATCGGATAATCGACCCGGCTGAAGCCCTGATTCTGATGTTCTTTCACTTCCACTTCGGCGGAAGCATACGGCCAGAGCGGTTTGTCGCGAACGATATCGGCGGCGACCGGATCCCACTGCTGCAAGGCTGCGACCTGGCGACCGGTGCGACTGCCATCGACAGCGACGCCACTGAACGGACCGGAGATCTGCTTGAACCATTGGGCTGATTCGTTCTCCAGGCCCGACTTCTTCAGACCAGAGGCTTGCTGATAAACGAGCGGGCCAAGCTTATCGAGCTCGATGCCTTGATCCATCAGCGTCCGGACGACCGCTTCACCCTGCAGAATCAGACCCTTCGCGTAAAGCTCTTCGGCCAGTTTCAAACGGGCCTCGCTCGCGGCGGGGAAACGTGGGAAGCGGTTGACGAAGCGGGCCAACTGCGAACGGTTTCCGGCATCGGCCGCCAAGATCTTCTTTAGGCGTTCTTGCACGGCGGCGTCGGCACGCTTCCGCTCTTCTTCGGTCATCTTGTCACGCAGCATGCTGATCTTGCCACGGGCCCAGCGATCGGCGCTGGCTTCGACCATTGGATCGAAGTCATGGATCAGCAGTTCGTTGGGAACGACCTGCGAGCTGAGGTATTCGTCGGTCAGATCGAGGAAGGCGAAGTAACGCGTCAACGCTTCGTCATTCAAGCCTTCCGCGTCCATTCCACGGGCCGTCAAACGTGCCAGGGCGATCTTTTCGTCCAGCGATTCGACGAGGCCTTCCAGTTGCGGCACGACGTCTTGGAACTTCGAGAAGTCTTGGCCCAAGGCTGCCAGTCCGGTTGAGACGAGCTGGGTACGGGTTTCCTCAGAAGGTTCGATATCGATCGAACTTTGCAGCGAGGCCAACGCCCCTGCCAGGTCGCCATCATGCTTTTGCAGCTTGCCCAGCATTCGCAGGGCTTCGGCGTCGTTGCCGTTCTTCGCCAAGCGAACCGTCACCTCGCGGCGGAGGGCATCGATCTGCTTGTACGCGGTGACAAACTCTGGGCTGACCGAGATCACGTAATCTTTGTAGCAGACCAGATTGCCGAGTTCGCCGACCGCTTCGATCGGTTCGCCCAGCTTGCCGTCGGCAAGGGTGATCGGGATGATCTGATTCTGCGAGGTCGGCAGGTAGTACTTTTCATCAAGGCGGAAACCATAACCGCTTGGAAGCGACTGGTCCGGTAGGCTGACGTCACCGGAACTCCACAGCGAGTCGCCGGTTTCGATATCAACGCCGGTGACCGAGGTCTTACCGACCACCAAAGCGAGTTTGTCGGTGACCGTAGCCAAAGCCACGTTATCGCGACGTGGGCGTTCCCACAGCTTCTCGCCGGTGAGCAGGTCGATGCAGTAGAGGTAGTCGGCATCGGTTGGCGTGACGAGGACCTTCCCCTGATGAATCAGCGGCGTGCCATCGTTCCAGCGGTCGGCCAGGGCCATGAAGTCGCTCGACTGATCGCGTCGCGAGTTGCGAATGCCAGGACGGTTGCGATCGGGTTCTTTGTACTGAAAACCCCACAGCAAAGTACGGTTCGACAAGTCGACCGCCACCACCGAGCCCGAGTTCGTCGGACATACCAGGATGCCACCCTTGTGCGAAGGGGATGCGGCCTGAAGATAGGTTTCAAACACGTCAGCACCGCCGCTGCTGGTCTGACGAGCCAGTTGCTGCGTCCAGTTCACCTTGCCCGTTTCGGCATCGAGGCAAAGCAGACGAATTTCGTCGATCACGCCTGCCAGGATCAGCAGGTCTTTGCCTAGCGGAAGTGGCGGACCGAGGAAACGCGTTTCAGATAGCTGATCATCAGGGTTGTCTTCTTCGCTGGAGGCACCGCCAATCTGCCAGAGAACGGCTCCTTCGCGCTCGATGTCGAAGCAGTAGAGGTGATTCTGCTGACCGGAGAACAGCCCCGACATCGGCTGCAAGCCACGGTTGGCCAGCAGGACACTCAGGTTGTCGCCAGGTGGCTGTTCGTCGTGAACGTAGAACAACCGCTTGCCGTCCGACGAAAGGTGGCCAGAGCGGGCATCAGCCCAAATGGCTCGTTCAAATTCGCGACCGAGGCCTGGGAAGATGTTTGTCAGCAGGTCTTGTTCTTGCTGCGGCAAGTCGAGGTCGATGTTATCCCAGGGATACTTCCACAGCACTTTGCCGCTTTGGATATCGGTGGCCAATAAGCCGGCCGGTGTGCGGAAGATCACCTGGTTGGCGACCACCACCGGATGGATTGCTGGGAAGACCGACACGCGATTGTCCTGGAATCGCTGCATCGACTGCCGGATCTCGTCTTGCTGCTGCCGGCTTTGCGCCATGCGGGCGATCCACTGGATCTCTTGCAGCGGTTCGCTACCGCGGGAAGGTGCAGTGCGCGATTCCGAGCCTTGGAACATCGTCCAGGCGTACGGAGGGAACTCAGACGAAGCCGTGACCTGGGAAAGCTGATCCAGAATTTGTTCCGGCGAAGTGCTGCCGACAATCTTCATGCCAGGAAGCAGCTTGCGGAGCGACTGATCGTCTTTCAACTGAGCAACGATCGCTTTGGCTTCTTCTTTGTCGCCCACCTCTCGCAGGCAAACGGCCCGCATCAGGTCGGTTTCGTTTTTGTATTTGCGAGACTTTTCAGGCTTGAAATCAAGGCGTTTCAGCTCGAGCAGCGCCCCTTCCCACTGCCGGGAGTCCATCGCTTTGCGGGCCAGGATAATCGAGGCCTTCTCGCCCGCCGGTGTGAACAAGAACCGTCGCGAGACTTCCGACAGCCTACGCGGGTCGTTCGTGATCAGTGCCTCTTGCAGCAAGGCGTCAGGCTCGCCGCCGACCAGCAGGTCGTACGCTTCGAGAACTTGCGGCGGCAGTTTGCGGACCATCTCGAGCGTGGCGGTCTTGATGCTGCTGGAAGTGGTTTGTTTCTTTTCGGTCAGTGGAACCAGAAAGTCCTCCGAGCTTTCGCCCGCCAGAATCGCGATCAGGTTCTGGGCGGCATCGGTCCACTGTTCTTTTTGAGCCGCCTCTTGGATCCGCTCCATCTGCAGGCGAGCTTCTCGTGGGATCGGCAGAAAGAACGACGACTCGAGGTCGATCTGCTCTTGGCCGGGCGTCGAGAACTGGGCGTGGGCCAGTTGAGGCGACGCTACGAGGGCTGCCAACGATAAAGGGATCGAGCAGCAGAAAAAGAGTTTCGGACAGATCGAAGTGAAGCGAGGGAGAGGTGATACATTCCGAAACATGAACATGCCCTGCATTTCCGTTGAAGGGAGGAGCGCGGTGATGAACGGCAATCCTGCCACGCGTTGTTCTGGCAACGCTTAATGTACTCTATTCCAATTTCTCTCAGGAAAACAAGTTTTGACATTCTTGGACAGAGAAATTGAGCCCTGGAAAGCGAGAAAATCGTGCGGGTTTACGTTACGGACATCTCGTCGATGGCGAATCGAGGCCCAATGACCCGGTAAAAGGCAGTGATTTTCGTGTGAACGGGGTACCTAAACATGCATGCAAGGCTGGGAAAAGCAGGACTAAAACCCTGAAAAACAGGTGCGACGCCCGGTTTTCCGGCAAATTTCTTGCTATTTCCCGGGAAAACGGGCTTTTTGTGGTTTGGCTGTCTTGAAAAACCGTGGCAAACTTCTTTAATCGACGCGTTCCGGAAATCGGATATTAGTGACCCATTTTTACATTGGATAGCCTTTCTAGTAGGGAAACCCCATGGCAAAGAAAGCTGCAGCTGCAACCGTCAAGAAACCCCTCACCAAGACCCAACTGCTGGCTAACATCGCAGAGTCCACGGGCGTTGCGAAGAAGGACGTCAGTGCGGTCATGGACGCGCTGTCCGCCGAAATCGGCAAGGCTCTGGGTCGTAGCGGTGCTGGTGCGATCGCCATCCCTGGCATCGTGAAGATTGAAAAGAAGAAGGTTCCTGCTCGTCCAGCCAAGAAGGGCGTGCCGAACCCATTCAAGCCAGGCGAACTGATGGACGTTCCAGCCAAGCCAGCCTCGACGAAGGTCAAGGTTCGTCCTTTAAAGAACCTGAAGGAAATGGTCTAAACCATTGCCCTGCAGGGTCTTGCGTTTAACGTAAGAATCATAAAAGGCTCTCGAAATCAAAGATTTCGGGGGCCTTTTTTGTGCGCTGATGGAAGAGAAAGGGTTCTCAAACTACCCTCCTCTGCCGAGGGGGTGGTGGGGCGGCTTATTGCGCCCGGCCTCAAGCGAAACCATTCTAAAGGGACGCCATTGCGTGGGCGCACAAAAAAAGCACGCTGGAAGCGTGCTTGAAAGGTGGTCAGAGCCGGGATCGAACCGGCGACACATGGATTTTCAGTCCATTGCTCTACCAACTGAGCTACCTGACCTCATTTGGAAGGAGCTAAGTCTAGATGTCTGCTGGTGGGTTGTCAACTGGGGGGCGTTGAGGTGACTCTACTTACGTCATTTCTTGGCAAAACTCATCAGACGTTGATCCGAATTGCACACCGTTTGAACAATCCCACGAAAGGATACGAGACGCCTTGAAGTTTGCGGATACCTGGAAAGTATGGAATTATCTACGGGCCTGCGCAATTATTCACAGATTGCTTGACAAGGTGTTTCAACATTCCTAGTTTGAACGGCATTGCGGATTACAGGGCCGGAAGAGGCAAAGAACGGCCCTTTTTTGGGGGAATAACGCCCCCACGTAGTTTTCATTCGCGAATCTTCGGCTGGCAATCTGGGTCATCGACGCAGGCCGGTCGGTCAAGGTTCTCGCAATGACCTACGCGCAACTCATCTTGGGAACAGAGTTACAATCCGATGACAATGTCAACGAAACCCGCGCGTCTGGTTGTCGTTTGCTGCGCCATGGCCCTTCTTTGGACTGTGAGCACCATTCGGCCTGCCTTCGCGCTGGGACCGAAATCGCCGGAAGTGCAGCAGATCGTCAAAGCTGCCAATGCCTATCTTGTAAGAGAGGGATCTCATCCGCGAATCGGTGGAAAGTCTGTCATCGCTCTCGCCTTGATGAAGTCTGGCACCGCAAAAGATCACCCCAAGATCAAAGAGGCAATCGCCGCTTGCCAGCAGTTCGCTCAGAAGGTGCCGGAATACAAGCACGATGTGGTTTACGACGCAGGCCTGGCGTTGATCTTCCTGTGCGAACTCGATCCCGATACCTACCACCAAGAGATCGACAATCTAGTCAAGTTCTTCGTCCAGATCCAAAAGCCGCACGGTGGTTATGGTTATCAAGAGAAGGAAACGGGCGATAACTCGATGACCCAATACGCGGCCCTAGGGTTGTGGCTGGCGAATGAGAATCACTTCGAGGTCCCAATCGAAAGCATCGCAGGTCTGACGAACTGGATCATGGCGGTCCAGGACCCGTCGGGGGCCTTCGGTTACCAGGGAAATATCTCGCCTGTGGGCCGACCCCGGGTGAATCAAGCGGAGATTCGCCCTAGTTTGACGACGGCGGGGCTCTGTTCTTTGTACGTTTCCGCCGACGCGCTCGATATGAGCAACCGCCGGAAGAATGTCGACTCGGAATTGCCCTCAGGCTTTGTCGAAGTGACCGCAGACGAACGAGCCGAACGCATCAAGAAGGCACGCTCGCTGGTCAATCGCGAGGCGCTCGCTTCGGTCAAGAAAATGGGCAATGCGTGGATCGATGCGAATATCAAGTTCGAGGGGAACCGCTGGCCGTTCTACTTTTTGTACGCGTTAGAGCGTTACAAGGCATTTTACGAGCTTGATCTTGGCCAGCCTGATCCGAACCCCGTTTGGTACAACGAAGGCTTCAAGTACATCAAATCGATGGTGCACGAAAACGGTTCGGTCCGAGCGACCGACGAAGGTCCGCCGGTAGGGACCGCGTTCGCCATTCTGTTTCTGGTGCGTGGTACGGCAGAAACGATCAAGAAGCATGTGAAGACCTTCGACAATGGTCTTCTAGCTGGTGGTCGTGGTCTTCCCGATGATCTGTCGGCAGCCGAACTTCGAAACGGAAAGATCGTCAACACAAAAGAGATTCCGGAAACGCAGAAGTTTCTCGAGATGCTTCAGCAAGACGACGGCTCGCTCGACGATCTGGTCGATGCCGATATGACCTTCGATTTGAGCCTGACCGGCAGAGATCGCGAGATTGCCTTGCAAGCGGTCCGGCGAAAGTTACGTAATGGAAGTTACGCGGCTCGCCTGATGGCTGTGCGGGCCATCCGCGATGCGAAAGATTTCGAGAGCGTGCCCGCTTTGATCTTCGCGTTGTCAGATCCAGACCCACGCATCGCGATCGAAGCCCGCGACACCTTGCGGTTCATCAGTCGTAAGATCGATGGCTTTGGGATGTCGAGTGACATGAACCCCATGAAGCGAGATGCCGCCATTTCGCAGTGGAAAGATTGGTACAAATCGCTGCGACCCAATGCTCGGTTTATCGACTAGTCGCCTCCTTTCCTAGAAAGCCTTTTCTTCTCTCATGGCATCGATCGCCTCCGACAAAAAGAAAAAACATAAGCCGGCCCACAAAGACCTGGCTCGAGTTTCGGCGTACGACCAGGTCTCCGGCTTGTTGGTCACCTTGCTGTTAATGGTGGGGACTGGCGTGGGGGTGCTGTTCGTCATCTACCTCACGACACGAAACTGGGAAACCAACGTTTCGATTCCGGTGATCATTGAACCTGCCCCAGGCCGCGGAGACCATGCGATGGGTGTGGCTCAAGATCTAGAACCGCCAGGTCTTGAAGAACTGGAAGAAGTGCTCGAACCGCAAATCGAAGCGAGCTACGAAGCGGTCACCGATGCGGTCACCTCGCAAGAGGCTGCCCTGGAAAACGTCGATGGTGCAGCCGTTTCGACCGACAGTGGTAACGGACAAGGGGATAGTCGTCCGCTCGGTCCCGAAGGCAACGGCCCTGACGTCGTGCCCCGCTGGGAACGCTGGCAGATCGAGTTCTCCGGTTCCGATATCAACAACTACGCCAAGCAGCTCGACCACTTCAAGATCGAGCTCGGCATGGCGGGCGGTGGCCAGCAGACAATCGACTATGCGTCGAAGTTTTCTGCCGGTGGTCCGACGCGTCGGACCGCATCCGGCAAGGAAGAAGACCGACTCTACTTCACCTGGCAGTCAGGATCTTTGCGAGAAGCCGACCTGGAACTTCTCAAGCGAGCCGGAGTCGACACGCGTGGTCGCATTCCGATGCAGTTCTACCCTGCCGACACCGAAAACCTGCTCGCATTTATAGAGCAGCAGTACATGGGGGAACGTCCCCTCACCACGATTCAAAAGACAGTCTTCGGCATCAAGCCCGCATCGGGCGGATACGAGTTCTTTGTCATTCGTCAGATGTATCGTCAACCGAGATAGCCCAAAGCGAATTCAGCGGTAACCAGATATGGACATTTCCGGACTTACAAACATTTTCGCCACGTCGATGTACGGGGCGTTGGCTCTTGTTGCACTCTGGGGCATCTATTGCGTGACCATGGTTTGGGCACGCGTCGCTCAGAAGCGGTTTCGTAGCGAAGCCCAGCAAGATGCTTTTCTGGAAGCGGTGGAAGAACCGCTGGAGCGTGGCGACTTCGAAGAAGCCTCGGAGCTTTGCGAGTCGGACCCGCGTGCCCTTCCCCAGTTGGCTTACCTGGCGATCGAGAACCGCGAGATCGGTTACTCGCAGGTCAAGCAGTTGGTGGTCGAACGCTTCCAACGCGATGTGCTGGCCGACCTCGACCATCGCATCAGTTGGATCAACACGGTCATCAAAGGTGCTCCGATGGTCGGTCTGCTCGGTACGGTGACCGGTATGATGGGGGCGTTCGCCAAGCTGGCCACTGCCGACAAAGTCGATGCCGGGGCGATGGCGAACGACATCAGTCTCGCGCTGATCACCACCGCCCTTGGTCTGGTGATCGCAATTCCTCTGACGTTCGCTTTGAACAGCATCAACATCCGCATTCGCAAGATGGAAGACCTGGTTGCTGTCGGTCTGACACGGTTCATGGGTTCGCTTCGTGAAGCAATCGCCACCGAAACGATGCACGAACTTGAAGAGGTCGGGGTCATCTCCGAGTAATCTCAGAGGAACAGAGCCATGTCGAACGAACTGGTCGAACTGGAAGAAGGCGAGATCATGCCGGCTCGCCGGAAGCCGGAAGAAGGCGATCTCGACATCACCCCGATGATCGATATCACGTTTCTTTTGCTGATCTTCTTCATCGTCACGTCGAACCTGCAGCAGCAAACGGCTGCTCAGATGCCTGAAGCGAAGAATGGGACGACGGTCTCGTCGCTCGACTCGGCGGTCATCACGTTGACGCCAAGCGGAAGCAATGGTCGCGCGACGGTTTACTTGGGGGATGGCATCACGGCCGAAACCATGGCCGACGGTGCCGACCTGAACCGGCAAGAAGAACTGATCGCCGACTACATCGAGCGATCGTTTGCCGGCACGATCGAAAGCGGCGTCCCCAAGCGGCACTTGCTGATCAAAGCGGATGGCAAGGTGACCTATGGCGAAGTCGAACGCATTGCGTTGGCCGCTTCGCGCGGAGGGCTGGTCGATACGATCGAACGCCTTTACCTGGGGGTTCAAGATAAGTAATGAGCAATGGCGTCTTTCGATTTCGATGCCCAGCGTGCGGCGACTTGCTTTCGGCAAGCGTCGACATGGTGGGCGGCACGACGTATTGCTCGAATTGCGATACCCGTCTGGAAGTTCCCAAGCCTGCCCGGTTGAGTGACGAGCACAACCAGGAAGAGTTGATGGAACTGACCACCGAAGACGTGGTGGTGGCCCCCAAGCCGAAGCCACGCGAGATGGAAAATGTGGTTGCCCAGGAACAGCCGGTCGTCTTCAAGAAGGAACGCGATGGCCAGGATGGCGAGCTCGACCTGACGCCGATGGTCGACGTGACGTTCCTGCTGCTGATCTTCTTCATGGTGACCGCTTCGTTCCAGATGCAGAAGTCGATGGAAGTTCCGGCTCCCAAAGACAACGCTCCTAGCGCGGCTGCCCAAGAACAAGAAGATCCTGAAGACGATCCCGATACCATCACGGTGCGGATCGATTCCTTCAATACCTACTTCGTCAGTTGTGCGGGGTGGGATCAGGAACGCGAAGCACCGAGCGAGCAGGAAATGTATCGCCAGATTCGCGAAGCTCGCGCATCCAACCCAGCACAGCCACCGCGCACGCTGCTGGTTATCGCTCATGTCGAGGCTTTGCACGAAAAGGTCGTCGCCGCTCTCGATGCTGGTGCTGACGCCGGCGTCGACTCGATTCGGCTGACATCGACCGAGGAAGACATATGACGTCTGCCTAGCATCCTGCTCCTCACCAGATACGTTCACTAGCAAAGAAATCATAAGCAACGATGAACATTTCGGACTTTATCGATCTGATCGAAGCCCACGACTACATGGCGGACAATCAAATTGCCTCCATTCGTCGTCAGCTCAGCACGGGCACTCTCGACATGTCGATCGAGGAGTTGGTGCGGTTTCTGCTCGAGAAGCAGCGGCTGACCAAGTATCAGGCCAAAAAGCTGCTGGCCGAAGCCCGCTCGGGCGTGACCGCCGACTCGCTACCGGTCAGCGATGCTCGTCGACGTGCTCAAGAGAAATGGGTTTCTGCCGATCCGGTGGAAGACGAAATCGCCGAGATCGGTGCCGACGACATGGTCGCGCTCGACGACTTTCCGACTTCGGAAGGTGGCTTGGGAGGCGATCCGTTTGGCCTGGGTGGTGCTGACGAAGCAGCCGCGGAAGATGACCCGTTCGGCGAAAAAGGTGACGGCGAACCGGAAGACAAGAAAAAGAAGGGTCACAAAAAGAAGACCAGCCGAGCCAATCCGTGGGATTCGCCCCTGCTGCTGATCGGTGGAAGCAGCTTGATCTTGATGCTGCTGGTCGGTGCCCTGCTCTACTTCTGGCTGGCATTCGATAGCGGCGACGAAATGTTCCAGGCCGCCGAAAAGAGTTACCGCGGTGGCTCGTACGTGCAAGCCGCTGCCGAGTACGACAAGTTCGTCAAACGCTTCCCCGACCACCCCAGTGCACCGCTGGCGGAAGTTCGCCTTGGGATGGCTGCCCTGTGGAATGCCGTGGAAGGTGGCAGCAACTGGGAATCGGCCTTAACCACGACACAAACCGTGTTGCCGGAAATCAATCAGCTTCCGGCGTTCGAGGAAGCTCGACCGGAGTTGGCTTCGATCTTGCCGGAGATTGCCACCGGCTTGGCCGAAAACGCTCAGAAGAGTGGCGCCGTCGACGAGAAAGAACGTCTTGCTAACCTGGCGGACGAAGCGATGGCGTTGGTCAACGATCCGGTTTACATGCCGACCTCGATGCGTGAAACGCAGCAGCAGAAGATCGAAACGATCGCCATGAACCTGGTGCGTGTCCGCCGCGATGTCGATCGCGACCGAGCCCGCAACGAAGCACTCACGCAAATTGAAGCCAACACGGCCAATGGCAAGTTCCAGGAAGTGTATCAACTTCGTCGAACTTTGCTCGATTCGTACCCTGCCCTGCGAACTGACGAAGGTTTGGTCGCGGCGGTGTCGAAAGCGGCAATGACACTGGCAGATCAGGTCAAGCCAATCGAAACCTTCCCGATGGCGATCGCCGGCGACGCCGATATGGCCAATCCGTTGGCTCAAGTCACGTACGTTCAACGAGAGCCGATGCTGCCTGCCTCGGAAGACTCGGAAGTAGTTACCTTCCGTCTCGATGGTGCGGCTTATGCCATCGAACTCGATTCGGGACGCATGCTGTGGCGACGCTACGTGGGCATGGCCGAGAACGCTCAAGCGGTTTCGTGGGTGGCCGACGATGGCCAACCGATGGTCGCTTTGATCGACGCTGCCGAAGGGCAACTGCTGGCGATCAACGCTCGCACCGGCAAAGTGGCATGGCGGCAAGAGTTCGCCAGCACACTCTTCCGCCCCAAGGTGTTCGAGAACGCATTGCTGGCGGTCGAAGCGGACGGCAAGGTCTGGAAGCTCTCGAAAGAGACCGGCGAAGTGATGAAGGCGGTCCAGTTGCCGCAGAAAGTTTCGGCTCCGCTGGGGATGCTGGCCGATGTCAGCGCCGTGTTTGCCGTCGCCGAGCATTCGAACTTGTTCGTGCTTTCGCCTGATGATTTGAGCTGCACCGAAGTGGTGCCGATCGGTCACGAAACAGGGGCGATTCCCGTCGAACCCACCGGCACGCTGCGGCATATGTTCCTGTTCGAGAACGCCGGGCTGGAATACAGCTTCGTGCATGTCTTCAATGTGAACGCCGCCGGTGGCGAGGCAAAGCTGGTTCAAGATGTCGTTCGCCAGTCGGGACAGATCCTCGTTCCTCCGATCATTTCCGATTCGCGATTGATCGCGACCAACGATCGCGGCGAAGTGCTCGTTTACGAAGTGAACACCGCTGCCAAGGAGGTTCCGGCTCGATTGGTCGCGGCCACGAAGTCGGATAGTTCGGAACCAATCATCGGTTTCGCTGCGGTCGATCGCGGCATGCTGTGGGTGTGCGGTCGCCGCATGACCCGTTACGTGATGCAGCTCTCGCGAGGTTCGGTCGTCCGAAAGATGGTCGATCACGACGGCGACACGTTCGTTGCTCCGCCGCTGATTCGTGGCGATCAGATTATCTCGGCTCGACGTAACCCCGACGCCGATGGCTTCGTGGTGCAGGCTCAACGGATCGGAGGCAATCGGCTCGATAAGATCTGGAAGACCACTGTCGGCGCTCCAACGGCTGGCCAAGCCTTCGAGCTGAAGGGAGCCCCAACCCCGCTGGTCGTCACGACCCGGGGAAGTGTTTTCCCGCTGCCAAAAGGTAAGCTCGGATCGATTGAGATCCTCGATAATCCAGAGCTGAAGCTGGACGTCACCACGCAGAACTATCAGTTTGCTTCCGGTGACAAAGTCGACGACACAACCCACGTCTTCTATCCGCCTGATGGCCAGAACCGAGCGTTAACCATCGGCATGGGTGGTGGCAAAGTGATTTCGCGAATCGTGAGCTGGGAGATCCCGGTTACGCCGCGAGCCACGGTCCCCTCGGTTTGGAATCAACAAGTGTTGGTGCCTACCAAAATGGGACAGATCATGGTGGTCGATCCAAAGACCGGCGCTGCCGACGTGCAGCCGTTCCAGCCGAAGCTGGAGTTCGGCGAACTCATTCAATGGTCGTCGCCAGCGAATGTGGCCGGCTCGGTTCCTTCGGTCGTGCTGAGTGACGGTAAAGCGAGAATGTTCCGCCTCGGCGTCGAGACGAGCCCCGAGCCTTACCTGACCGCGCTCGATCAGATTGAACTGGAAGAGCCGATGACCGGGCCGATCGCCGCCGCCGGACTGATGCTGGTGGGCGTCGGAGCGAAGGATGGCCAAGAGTATCTGCGGTTGTTCCAACTGCCGGAACTCGCCGAACAAGAGCCGATCGCCATCGCGGGCGACGTTGTCTGGGCACCCCATGCCGTCGATGGTCGCGTTTACTGTGCGACCTCGGAAGATGGCCTGGTCGCGATCCGAGATGACTTCTCGGTCGCTTGGAAATGTCCGCTGGAAGGTCGCACGATGGCCAGCACCCCGATCATGGTCGGCAATATGCTGGCCGTTTCGTTCAGCCAGGGAGAGCTTTGGTTGATCAACGCGGAAACGGGGCAGCCAACCTCGCAGTTCGATATCGGCGAACCGCTGGGCGAAGGCATTTCGTACTTCAACGGCGAACTGTGGGCACACGGTTTCGACGGAACCCTTCACGGCATTCCAGTGGAGGATCTGATCCAGTGAAATCGCTCACCCAACAAACAAGCGTTCTCACCTGGCTGGCTCTGTTCGGGCTGCTGGGGACCAGCATGGTCTTCGCCCAGGAAGAGAAGCCGAAAGAAGAGAAGATCCCGGTCGAAATGACCAAGCCGCTACTCGAACGCCAGCCGTACGATCTGGTGCTGGTCGACACGGCTAAAGATGGTAAGCCGGTGCGGATCAAACCGCAGGTCTTTCCTGGCGGTCGCCCTCCAAGCGGAACCCCAACCGGCAACCTGACGATCGAATTGGTCGATGTTCCTGGACGTCAGTTCGCGATCTCGTGGCGAAACGTCAAACGCTATCAGCAGTTCCCGCAGTTGCTGCTCGACGAAGCACGTTCGCAACTTCAGGCAAAGGACTTCGACCTTAGCTTTCGCTATTTGCAGCGGCTGAAGAACGAATACGCCAACTACCCAGGCATCGATGCGATCTTGGAAGAGTTGCTCGTGCAGAATGCCCTCGAACGATTCCAGTCTGGGGCACTCGATGAAGCGCTCGGCATGCTGGAGGAAGCTCGCCGAAAGTATCCGAATCGACGTAATCTCGACACGTCGATTCAAAGTGTTGGCCAACGTCTCGTTCAAGGGCAGATCGATGCCGAGAACTGGGAATCGGCCCGGCAATTGATCGACCGGTTCGAGAAGCTTTACGGCAAGGCGTTTGAGGAGAGCATCAACAAGTGGCGGGCCGAAATCGCTCAGCGAGCCGAGTCCGAAATGAAGATCGCTCGCCAACAGATCCAGCAAAAAGATTACCGCTCGGCCTTGAGTGCGACGGAAATGGCACTCTCGATCGATCCGGAGATTCCTAACGGTAAAGAGCAACTCAACGAGTTGATCCGGCGTTATCCGCAAGTCCGAATCGCCACGCTTGCTCCTGGGGAAGCGACCCCACCGCACTCGACGTTAACGCTCAGTGGTCGCCGCAACAAACGGCTGATCTATCGCGATCTTTCCGAGATCGTCGGCTATGGACCGGAAGGTGGTGAATACATCTCGCCATTCGGAACGATGCTGCGGCCGACCGATCGTTTCGAGATGACGGTGGTCATGCGTGATCGTTTGACGCCGGTCACCGGCTTCGATCTTTCGCGACAACTGCAAGATCCCGCCTCGCAAAACGATCCGATCGTCGCGCGACTGACGCCACTGATCGAAGACCTTGCCGTGCGTGAGGTTCGCCAGGTCGATCTGCGATTGCGATTGCCGCACGTTCGCCCGGAAGCGTTGTTCGGGTTCGTCCCTCGCAAGGGAGATGTCTCGAAGTTCCCGGTGCCGCAGAACGGACCGTTTCGCGAAGCGACCTTCCAAGATGAAGGGCATGCCTTTGTGCCGGCTGAAGATTTCAAAGCTTCCGCCAAGTTGCCGCCGAGCGAGATCCAGATGCTCCCCTTTGCATCTTCAGCCGATGCCATGTCGGCGCTCAACGCGGGCGAAGTTCACATGGTCGACCGACTCGATCCGGCGACCGCCAAGCAGTTGCTGGTCGAAACGCCGGATGACCTGGTGGTCGATCACTACCGGGCACCAACCATGCATATTCTGGTGCCGAACCTCGATAACCCTTACCTACAGAATCGCGACTTCCGCCGTGGTGTGCTGTACGGAATCAATCGGCAAGACATCCTGCATTCGCGATTGCTGGCCGGCGAAGATCTGGAAGGATGTGCCGTGGTGAGTGCACCGATCCCGGTCGGGATGAACCTGGAGGACCCGGTCGCGTATGGTTACGATCCGTCGATCGAACCTCGCGAATACGCACCGCAGATGAGTATCGCCCTCCGCGCGATTGCATCCGGCGAGATGCGAAAGCAGGCCGAAGAGCTCAAGCAAGCGTTGATCCCGCTCGACAAACTGGTGATTGGTCACCCGAACTCCGAGATTTCGAGCCAAACCTGCTTGTCGATTGCTCAGTACCTGAAACGGATCGGTCTGCCATGCGAACTGAAGGTGGTTAGCCCTGAAATCACCAGCCCGGCCGAAGCAGGCGTCGATCTGCTGTACGCAGAAATTCAAATCGCCGAGCCACTGATCGATGTGCCGCGGATGTTTGATCAGTACGTGCCATTGGTGCATCAACGACAATACTTCCAACTGGCACTTCGCCAACTTGGCGAATCGCAAAGTTGGCAGGAAGTTCGCGAGCGTTTCTGGTCTTTGCATCGATTGGCTCACGACGACTTGTTGATCCTGCCACTGTTTCAAACGCAAGATTACTTCGTCTACCGGCGCTCGCTGGGGGGCGTTGGTTATCAACCCATCAGTCTGTTCCAGCAGGTCGAACGCTGGGATGTCGCCCCTGCACTGGACGTGGTGAAGAATTGAAGTTTCCCACTATGAACGCACCGTTGAAAACTCGAGTTCGTTGCGCGTGGGCATGCGTGCTGCTGCTGTGTGGAACGAGCATGGCCGTCGGGGCGGATCCGCTTCCCTGGGAAATTGATCCGTATCGAACCCAGGTCTGGATCGAACCGGATGCGTCGTGCCACGTCGACGATGGCTTCGTCACGCGACTGGGCGATCGCCTGCAGCAGCAAGGTTATGCCACCAGCGGCGCCGTGATGCGGACCAGTTATCAAATGGCTCCCCTCCCCTTACGCCGCTGGATGAGCGAATCGGCCGATCCGGCTCGGTTCGCCGAGCAACTGAAAGAACTGGGGATCGAACCTTACCAGTGCGATCGCGTGCATCTGATTTCACTGGAACTGGATGGGGACTGGAAGATTCGCTTTCGCGAGTTCGATAGCCTGACCCAGTCGTTTGGTGCTGTGCACGAGGCATCGGTCCAACAGCGAGAATTGGTTTCGTCCGCGATCCTGCGTTTGAGCTACGCCAAGTTTGCTCCGCTGGCTCGGGTTAACGAAGTGCAGAAATCGAACATCACGTTGACCGCTCGCGGAGCGACGTTGGTCGAAGAAGAGGCAATCAGCCGAACGCAGCGCTGGAGCGAAGCGGTCGGTCAGATTCCACCTGCGGAAGATACCGAGGTCGATTGGGAAGCGTTGCCGGCGGCGGCTCCTTCGGAAAGCCCACTTCCCGAAACGGTGCCTGGAATGATTGGTCCTGGCGAAGCTTTGCAGCCGGTGCTGCGCCGTAACGATCGCCAGGGAAACCTGGTTGCCAATGGCATCGTGTTCATGCCATGGACTTATATCCGCTGCGAAGAAAACGATGGCCTGCAACTGAAGGGCTCGATGGTGTCGGGATACAGTCAGGCGATGCCAGGTCGGCGCAACGTGCGAACGCAGCGTCTGGCGATTGGCATCCGGCCGCTGTTCGACGCGACGACGTTGAAGCTGGTCGACAAGACTTCCGAAGACACACCGCTCGCCGGTTACGAAATCTACGCCAAGAACGCCGATGGCCCGGAACTGGTCGGGGCCTCGGATGCTAACGGCAAAGTGGTCATTCCCAACGACCCGAAGAACAGCGTACGCTTGCTGTACGTTCGGAGTGGTGGCAATCTGCTGGCTCGTTTACCGGTTGTGCCTGGCTTCGAGCAGTCGACCACGGCCCGGATCACGAACGATGGTCCGCGGTTGTTGGCGGAAGGTTTTGTCGAAGGTTGGCGTGATCAGCTGATCGATACGATGGCTCGCCGGCAGATTCTGTCGCAGCGTGTCGAACGCAAGATTGAAGAAGGGGAAATCGAAGAAGCCGAACGCTGGCTGGCAGCACTGCGGTCAGGCCGCACGGTCAACGAGTTGGCCTTCGATCTGCGAACCGCCAAGGGGCAATTCCTGAAAGACAACAAGCTCGATCCAACGATCAAGCGGCGAATCGATCAGTTGTTCGAGAAAGGACAACGTCTGGTGGCTCAGGACAAGTCGCTGCTGGTCGAAGGCAAGCTGGCCCGCGATCTGGAAGCCGCGAAAAAGAACGCGACGCAGCCCTAGAGGCCGCGACGATCGGCTATTGGCTGATAATCGTCGCGACGTAAGCGACGATTGCCCCAAAGATGGCCGAGGCTGGCAGCCCAAATACGAGCGCCATGATCAATTGCTTCTCGCGACGGGTATACCGCGTGACGATCGGAATTGGTGGCGGAATGGTGCCCGATCTTCGTGAATCACGAATCGTCTTCGTGTCTTGATCGGCCATCAACGATTGAACCGTCGACTGCGAATACTGACTCGGTTGTTCCGAACCCGATTCCGACAATTCGTAGACGTTCGAGCCAACTTCGGTATCGTTCAATCGCGCCGATTCGACTCCGGTATAAACGGGCGGCGGCGGCTGCCAGGCCGATTTGATCGGTTGCCCGGTGAAGTCGGTCGCGCGATGATCGGAAGCCCACGGTTCGAGCCGGGCCACTACTTCGCTGGCGGACGCAATACGACGGAGAGGATCTTTCTCCATCATCTCGGCGATGATTTCGACCAGCTCGCGATCGATGTTCGGATTGAACCGATGCGGATGGAGCGGCGGCTCTTCACAGTGACGTCGTGCCTTGTCCTTCACATTGCCGCCCGGGAAAGGAACCTTGCCGGTCAGTGCGTAATAGAAGGTACAGCCGAGCGAGTAGATGTCCCACTTGGCCGAAACGTCGTGCGGGTCTCGAATTTGTTCGGGGGCGAGGTAATCGATCGTGCCGACAATCTTGCCAAGCTTCGATTCCTCGGAATTGTCATTCATGAAGTCGGCCAGCCCAAGGTCCGAAACCTTCGAGGTGCCGTCACGAGTCACCAGGATGTTGCCTGGTTTGACGTCGCGGTGAATGAGCTTCTTTTCATGGGCATAGGCCAAACCGCGAGCTGCCTGGGATACGATGCTGGCTGCCTGGTGCTGATTCAAATGCCCTTTGGCACGTACCAGCCGGCGAAGGTCGGTCCCGGGAACATATTCGGTCACCAGAAAATGAACGTTACCATCCTGACCGGCGTCGTAAGCACGCACCAGGTTGGCATGATCCAGCTGGGCCTGCATGCGAATCTCGCGGAGAAACCGCCCGATCGCTTCTGGCGTCGATCGCTGTTGGGGAAGCACCTTGATGGCGACTTCGCGACCCATGAAGTTATGTTCGGCTTTGAAGACCTGACCCATGCCCCCCTGGCCAATCCAGTCGGTGATGACGTAAGGGCCAAGGGTCAATTTGCTCAAGCCTTTCGAGAGTTGATCGGCCTGGTATTGGGTGAGCAGCTTCGAGTTGACCATGAACTCGGAAAGCTCGTCGTCCGAGAACTCGTGCTTCAGCGAGCCTTCGCGCAGCGTCTTCATGGCGTCCTCGAGCTGCTTTGCAGTCACAAGGCCACTGGCAAGCGCGGAATCTCGGAATTTCTTCGTTTGAGAGCTGGGCACCGTACAGATCGATAGAAGAGGCTTGAGGCTTTGTTATTTTAGCTTTCGAGCGTGGTTTTAGGGGAGGCTTCGCTAGCCATAATTTCGTCAAAATACGAAATTCCCCTGCGTATCGTTGTCATTCGGCAGCCCGTAAGCATAGGTTTCACAGGAACTTCCGCCAGCTACTGGGAATCGGGCTGCTGATGGTCAGGTTTTGTCGAGTAACCGGATGTTGAAGGACCAGTTGGGCGGCATGTAGGGCAATTCCCTCTGGAAACGGGTCGGGACTGCCATATTTTCGGTCACCTAATATAGGGAGGCGGCGGCTGGCCAGCTGCACGCGAATCTGGTGCTTTCGCCCGGTGATCAATTTGATTTTCAGCAAATAGCCGCGCTGGGCTTCTTCGACCGAATCGATCTCGAGCTCCGCTTTTTGCCCGTCGCCAACCTGATTTCGCGAGGCAACCATGCGATGGTTCTTTTCGTCTTTACGAATCCAATCGCGAAGGGTTCCCGTTTCGACGACTCCCGTACCGGAAACGATCGCGCGATAGGTCTTCTCGGTCGAGCGAGCCCGGAACTGTTCGCTGAGACGCTTGGCTGCCTTCGAAGTTCGCGCGAAAATCAACACGCCGGTCACCATCCGGTCCAATCGGCTAACGACGCCTAAGAACACGTTGCCAGGTTTGTCATACTTCTCCTTCAAGTAAGCTTTGACCTGGGTGACCGCGCTCTCTTCGCCATCGCTGACCCCCATGGTGGGCAGGTCCGCTGGTTTCGCAATCGCGATGAGGTGGTTATCTTCGTAAAGGACTTCTAAGGGAGGCAACGCAGATCTTTCTGGTGAATCGATGATGGCGAACTTCGCAGGCTCTCTCATTTTGGCCAGCCAATCTCCTCGACGACAACTCCTGTTAAAGGAGGCAGGCTACGATGTTACGGTAATCGTTCCGAACGATCATGCTGAAACGCCTCCTCGGGCAGACGAATCACCGCGGGAATCGGTTTTACGAATCGCTCAGGAAAAGGCGGCCGACGTCGCACCGCGGGTCGAGTCAGGCCTTATTCTAGCAGGCGATACGTTGGCAGAACTTAACGGCCAGCCGTTGGGCAAACCTCGCGATCGAGACCATGCTCGCGAAATCTTGCAGACCCTTCGCGGCCAGGATCATTACGTCTGGTCCGCCATTTGTTTGTGGCGACGCCCCGAAAACCATGTATTGGTCGACGTCGATCAAACCGTGGTGCGGATGGCAGCACTGTCGGACGAAGCGATTGAAGAGTATCTCGATTCTGGCTTGTGGGAAGGCAAGGCAGGTGCCTTCGGCATTCAAGATCGGACCGGCTGGGTGCAAATCGACGAAGGAAGTTTGTCGAATGTCGTTGGCTTGCCGATGGAACTTCTTTCGCGGATGCTGATTCAAATGGGCGAATCTGTTTGACTTGACCCCTGCGGCGCGTGAGGATCGATCCAACACAGGAGGTCGACTCATGAAAATTACCCAACTGGCTCAACCGTTTCTGGTTCGCGGTATCGATGCGGTCGTGTTCGTTTCTCTCGGACTGTCTGGCTATTGGGAATTGATCGGCCTGGCAATTATCTGGGGTGCCGTCGTCGCCCTTGCCATTCGCGGCGGAATCGAAAATGCCCCCGCCGCCAACTGGCAACGATCGCCGACGCGTAAATCGCAAGTTTCCACCGGGCTTGTGCTACTTGGCCTGGCGATGAGTCCTTGCATTGTGTTTGCCATCGGTTGGGGAATCTTTCCGGCGCTCGCATGTTGCTGGCTGGTTTGGTTCGGCATGGGATTGATGATGACCATCCTGCGACATCTTCGCGGACCGATTGTGATTCCGCCGCAAGAGACTTGGTCTGCCGCGGCTGCGGTGCGTGAGACTTGAAAAATGAGCGAGGCCGAAGGAAATTCGCCGATAACGATTCACGAATCGTGGCGATGGGCCGCCGCAGCCGTGGTAATCGTGCCAATTCTCTATGTGCTGAGCGTCGGCCCTGTCTTGGGAATCGCGTTTTGGCTTCGCGAGTTAACCGGCTGGAATTTTTTCTACGGCGCGATTTATCTGTATTACCCGCTTTTGGCGTGGGGACATTGGAGCCCCATGGAAGAATACATCGAGTGGTGGGTCTCCGATGTCTTTCAAACGGTCGGACCTGGCTAAAACCGATCGGTCAGTCGCAAGAAATCGAAAACTTGTCTGTAATGAAATCGAAAGTCAGGCGACCAGAGTCGTAAGGAGCCTGATTCGTGAACGATCCACCCCCTTCAATCACCGCTGAGAATTCAATTTTGACGCAGCATGCCCAAGCGGTGTGGGGCGTCATCGTGCGAATTCTAGGAAATGATGGCCACGACGCGGCCGATTGTTTGCAGCAAACATTTCTCGAATACGTCGAACACGAGCGAAAAGAATCGGTTCGTTCGGCGGCAGCTCTCTTAAAACGCATCGCCACAAGCCGCGCGATCGATCTCGTCCGCCGCAGGATTCGGGAGCGAAATCGCACGGATTTAGCCGACCTCGACGAAACCATCGCGACGAAGAGCTTGCTTCCAGGTCGTCAGCTAGAAGCGGAAGAACTTCGTGAAGCGTTACGCGAGGCAATTACCCACCTGACCAACGACCAGGCCAGCGTTTTTATTTTGACGGCGATCGAAGATCTTTCTCACCAAGAAGCGGCCGAAGTGATGGGGATCACCGTTAATCACCTCGGCGTGCTGCTTCATCGGGCGCGAATCATGTTGCGGGAACAGCTTTCGGAATATGCCCCCCGGAAAAGGAGCGTGTCATGAACCACGATATTGAATCGAAGCCTGATCGCGACCTGCTGGAGCTGGCAACCCAGGCCATGAAGGACGCTCCGGTGAGTTCGGTGCCGATCGGAGTGCTCGAAAAAATTGAGAACAATCGAAGCGAACTCCCCTTCCCCGCATCGCAACAGCACGAAGAGCAAAGAATCTTTCGCTTCATCTTGGCCGCCAGCGTGTTGGTCTTGTTGGGATTCTTTGTTTGGCGATCGATGGAAGCACCCAAAGTGGCTTTGGCGGACGTGTTGAAGAAGATCGTTGCCACGAAAACTTTTCAAGCAAAAGTTGATTTCGACGAAGCCCAAGGCCTTTTGACGTCGGTCGAAGGCAAACAGCGTTTCATTTCGACCGATGGCAGAAGCGAATTGTTTGGCGAAGTGGGATCGGCCAAAGCAGTCCAACTCGATCACGCCAACAAAATTGCTTACGTGCTTTCAGCCAGCAACACCCTGGTTTCGACCGACATCGTCTCGTTGATCCAAAAATTGGCGGACTCAGGAACCGAACCGATCGAAGATTACGTCACGCTGACCGGAAAACATTTTTCCGGTTTGTCAGGCAAGTTTCTTTGGGGAATGAAGCCTGACGACCAGGTTCCGGCCAAAGTACAGGTCTGGTCCGATGCCGAGACCGAATTGCCGGTCCGATTGAAAGTTGTTTTAGAAACCAACCCGGAGTCGATCTTTGTATTCGACGAGATCAAGTTTGATACTTCGATCGACGCTTCGACTGTAGTTGCGAAGATTCCTGAGGGATATCAGAGGTTAGGAGACCAGCAGCTTGCGCCTCCGATCTCTTCCGACGCGGCGGAAGAAATGGATTTGGTCTTGAAGCCAGGGATAGGAATCGGGAAAATTCAATTCGGAGCGACCCGCGCCGAGATTGTCGCGGAATTTGGCGAGCCAGAATTCACGCTATTGAACGACTACCTTTGCTACCCTTCGCTGGGGATGCAATTAGTTTTAACCGGCCGTGAGCCCGACAAGTTGGGGATGATCATTGCGAACCCGGCCGACGCAGCGAACTTGCAAAAGAATCCATTCCCTGGCCGAACCGAAGAAGGAATTCGAATCGATTCGACGCGCGAGCAAGTCATCGCAGCGTATGGCGAGCCTGACGCACCTCAAAAAAATTCGCCGCAGCATCCGGTCCTGCAGGATTTGGGCTACGCCGCGAAGAGAATCAGATTCATCTTGCTGGAAGACAAGGTCGCCCAGATTATTTTGGCTCGGCCTTAATTAGCAACCGACCGCTTGCTTAGAAGCCGCCTTGGTAGTCCGAGAGTAGTTCTCGATCGGACAAAATGATTGGGCTTTTTCTTCCCAGGAAGAAAAATGCCGAGGCGGCATCGAGTGCCTGCTTTTTGCGGGCGAGGTAGTAGTCGAAGTACTTCAGCCAGAAGAACGAAATCCGCGAACCGAAGCTGACGATTCCTCGCATCCGCTGCGAAGAAAAGAAGCTGAGCAAAAAGTAGCGCAGCGACCAGGCCAACGCGACGCCAGGGCCGCAGCTAATCCCGCTATCGATTTCTTCAAAATGGCGGAACAGGCGTCGATGTCCCAAACGGGTGAACCGAGTGAAATCGTACTGCCGGCCATGGACCTGTTGAATGAAAGGGGTGTCGGCATAGACGACGCCGTCATCTTTCAGCACGCGATAAATCTCGTTGACGCAACGAAGCGGATCAACGACATGTTCGAGCACGGCCTGGACGATGACCGCATCGAACGAGCCATCATGAAATGGCAAGTCGTGGGCATCGCAGATGATTTGGGTTTGCGGTCCCCAAGAAACGTCGGTCTCGACCCATTCAATATTGGCATCGTGAAGCGCGTCCCCGAGTCCAGCACCGATCACACCCCCGCCCACCACCAAAACGCGGGCTTTGCCTGGTCGGTTTTTGAGTAGATCGAGCAGCTTCCGGGCATTCTTCTCCGCGTTGACGTTCAGCGACACATCCGGAATGTTGTGGCTGATCCATTCCCGCCATTTGGGGATCGAACGGAAGAAGGTGTCTTCTTTTCGCAAGAATTGCTGGGTATCGAAGATACTATTGTCTTCGCGGACCAGGATCGGAACACCCTCGGTTGTCGGGAACTGCGTATGGCAATCTTCTCCCGTGCAAACTGCTGTTTCGCCACGTAACTCCATATCGCTATGGCATTTAGGGCAAGCAATAATCTGCCAATCGAGGGTAGCGGCCATTTTCGGCAAGTCCTTGGGCGACGGGGGCGATGAAGATCTAGAGATCGCCACAAGGATAGGTCGCAATTAATGGTCAGGCGGCCATTTTCGCCTAGTCGAGATCGAACTCCTCGCCGTTTTCGGTACGGAGAATCGCGCCACTGAAGCCTTTGGTGCCTCGTTGGCGTTCGATGATCATTTCGCCACTTCCCTTCGGACCGGAGATGTCGAACAGAAGAACGTCATCATTACCGTACTCTTCACGAGCTTGCTGGCTCTTGGTGAAGTTCATGCTGAAGCCTTCGATTTCGCCGATGTGTTCCTGAATCGCTGGGTTGTCCCCATATTTGGAACGGACCTCGGTCGCGATCGCTTCCATACCGGCGCTCCAGCCGAACCAAGCCAGTCCGCCGCACGAAAGACATCCGACCAACGCCAAGCCACCGACGGCGGCCAAGACAATCAGGACAACTTTCTGCGCGCCGCCGAATCGGGCCTGGCGATGTTGAGGCGAAAACATGGATGCGAATCCTTAAGCGTGAACAGCAAACCTTCCAGATCACTCATCGACATTCCCCATTCAGAATCGGGATCGATTTCTGTCTGTTGTACTGGCCCGAAGAACCGGAAGAAACCCCTGGCGGAGAGATGTTGCGCAGATTTAAAAGCGATCTCAAATCGCCGGAGCTGGATTGACCTCGCCGAAGGCGATTCGAGCGAAAAGAATCGGTTTGAACACCCATCAGCGCAACAAAAAAGCCCCGTTCGTATGAACGGGGCTTTGAAGTGTAAATGAATCCGGCGATACCTACTTTCGCACTGGTGGGCACTATCATCGGCTGGTTGTGCTTAACTGCTGTGTTCGGAAAGGGAACAGGTGT